>CAZEIW010000027.1:0-24550 GCA_964512305.1 uncultured Burkholderiaceae bacterium
GAACGTCGAATGCGTCTACATCGGCCCGTCGGAGCACACGGAGACCGAGCAGGTCCAGATCGTCCAGGACCTGATCAGCAAACGCATCGACGGCATCGCGGTGTCGCCGTCGAATGCGGCGGCGATGGCGGCGGCGCTGAAGGCGGCGAAGGCCGCGGGGATTCCGACGCTGACCTGGGACGCCGACCTGCTGCCGCAGGACAAGCAGTACCGGGCGGCCTTCATCGGCACGCACAACTACGACATCGGTGTCAATCTGGCCAAGATCGCGATGAAGATGAAGCCCAAGGGCGGCAAGATCTGCCTGCAGACCGGTGGAGCGTCGGCGGCCAACCACAACGAGCGCCTGCAGGGCATTCGCGACACGCTCGGCGGCCGGAGCGGAACCACCCCGCCGGGTGAACCCCTGAAGGGCGAGCACGGCTGGACCGAGGTCTCGGTGAGCCCGCTGATCACCAACGACGACAGCGCAACCGCGGTGCAGCAGCTGCAGGACGTCCTCGGGAAGTATTCCGATCTCGACGTCTACATCACGACCGGCGCCTTCACGCAATGGTCCGACAACGCATTCCGCCAGGCGATCGACAAGTACAAGGACAAGATCAAGAGCGGCAAGCTGGTGTTCGTCGCCGCCGACACGCTGGGAATGCAGATGCAGCAGCTCGGTGAGGGCTTGAGCGACGGCCAGGTCGGACAGCGTCCGTTCGAGATGGGGCGGCTCGCGATGCACAGGCTGCTCGAGCTCAAGCAGGGCAAGTCGCTGAAGGACCCGGAATACACCGGCCTCGACGTCTGCACGACGGAAAACGCCAAGACCTGCATGGGCAAGTAAGGCCCGGCCCACCGCTGCGCCCGGTCCCGCAGGGATCGTGGCGCCGCGCGGCCACCCCCAACGAAAGCCCGAAGAAGCCAAACGATGGCAGAGGAGAACACGATGGCAACCACGCACGCAGCGCGCGCAGCGGCGGCAATCCCGCTGGCGGCGCTCCTTTCCTGCAGTCTTCTCACCGGCGCCCAGGCGGCACCGCCCAAGGTCGTTGCCGGACCCGTTTCGGACGCGCAATGCTTCGCGCCGTGGAACCCGAGCACGAAGCTGTTCCAGTACCCCGCGAAGAAGGGACCGTACCGTGTCGCGCTGGCCAACGGCTACATCGCGAACACCTGGCGGATCCAGATGATCAAGACGGCCAAGGCGTACGTCGTGCAGCCCGAAGTCGCCGCGAAGCTCAAGGAATTCAAGGTCGTCTCCACCGGCGAGGACGTCGCCGCCCAGATCGCGGCGGTCAACAACTTCATCGACTCCGGCTTCGACGCGATCGTCGTCAATGCGCAGAACCCCGCCGCGTTCAAGCCGGTGATCAAGCGGGCCAACGACGCGGGCGTCGTGCTGGTCGCGTTCGACAACATCCTGGACACCGACCAGGCGATCAACGTCAACGTCGATCAGAAGGGTCTGGGCGTCTACTGGGCGCAGTGGCTGGTCAGCAACGTCCCGGGGGGCGGCAAGGTGCTCGAGGTGCGCGGCGTGTCGGGCACGTCGGTCGACCGCGACCGGCACGAGGGCATCCAGGAGGTGCTCAAGGCGTCCGGCAAGAAGTGGGACACCGTGGAAGTGATCGGGAAGTGGGACGACCCGACGGCACAGAAGGTCACGGCCGACGCGATCGCGATCCACAAGCACTTCGACGGCATCACGGCCCAGGGAGGCGATACCGGGGTCGTGCAGGCGATGATCGACGCGAAGCACCCGTTCGTCCCGTTCGCGGGCGAGACCGAGAACGGCTTCCGCAAGTTCTGCGGCAAGTACGGCGCCCAGGGGCTCAAATGCGCGTCCGGCGGCACCGGCCCGGCGCAGGTGGCGGTCGCGATCAAGGTCGCGCTTGCCGCGCTGGAAGGCAAGGTCGTCCCGCAATCGATCAAGCTGCCGCTGGCGAAGGTCGAGTACCCGAACCTGAAGGACGGCACCGACTTCTACAGCGCGCAGACCGACAGCTTCTTCGTCGGCAACGCGTTTCCGACCTGCGGGATCAACTTCACGGCCCAGGAGATCATGGGGCAGACCGAAGCGAACCGCTGATTCCGTGCCCGTGTCGTCTGGTTCGCCGGGCGCGGGTGCCCGGCGTCTCCGGACGGCGCCGCGCGAGCGAGGCACGCGATGCCGCTGTTCCGGATGGAAGGGATCACGAAGCGATTCGGCGGCGTCACGGCCCTGCGCGCGGCGGAGCTTTCGGTCGACCCCGGGCAGATCCATGCCGTGCTGGGAGAAAACGGCGCCGGGAAATCGACGCTGATCAAGATCATGGCGGGGGTGCTCGCGCCCGACGAGGGACGCATGATCCTCGACGGGCGCGAAGTGCAGTTCCCCTCGCCGGCGGCCGCTGCGCGCGTGGGCATCGTCTGCATCTTCCAGGAACTGTCCCTGATCCCCGATCTGTCGGTCGCCGATAACATCGCCATCAGCAACCCGCCCCGGCGGTTCGGGCTGATCGATCGGCGAAAGCAGAGGCGCATCGCCGAGGAGGCTCTTGCGCGGGCCGGCGCCGACGACATCCATCCGCTCGCGCTGGTCAAGGATCTGTCGCTGTCGCGGCGGCAGATGGTCGAGATCGCGAAGGCGCTGGCGCGCAGGCCGCGCATCCTGATCCTCGACGAGGCCACGTCGGCGCTCACGGCCAGCGACGTCGCCGTCATCTACGAGCTGCTCAAGCGGCTTCGCCGCGAGGAGCTCGCGATGGTCTACATCTCGCACCGTATGCACGAGATCGACGAGCTGGCCGACGTCTGCACGGTGTTCTGCGACGGCCGCAACGTCTCGACCTACGCGGCCGGCACGAAATCCAAGCAGGAGGTCGTCGAGCTGATGATCGGGCGCAAGTACGAAGGCGCCCTCTCGGCCGCCTCGGGCAGGCCTCGCCGGGTGCCCGACGGCGCGCAGCCGCACCTGGAGGTGCGCCGGCTCGGATGGCCCGACCGCCTGAAGGAGATCTCGTTCGGCGTGGCGGCCGGCGAGGTCGTCGGTCTCGGCGGCCTCGACGGCCAGGGGCAGCGCGAGCTGCTGCTGGCGCTCTTCGGCGTGCTGCGCGGGACCACCGGCGAGATTCTCGTCGACGGTGCCGCGGTCCGCATCGATGCGCCGCGCGTCGCCAAGAACCGGGTCGGGATGGCGCTGATCCCCGAGGACCGCAAGACCGAGGGCCTGATGCTGCCGATGTCGGTCCGCGACAACCTCTCCTTCGCCGCGCTGGACCGGCTGTCCCATTTTGGCGTCGTCGACCTGGCGGCCGAGCGCAAGGCGGTCGACGAGACGATCTCCCTGCTGGGGATCCGCACGGGCGGTACCGCGATTCCCGTCGCGGCGCTGTCGGGCGGCAATCAGCAGAAGGTCGTCATCGGCAAGTGGCTGATGATGGCGCCGCGGATCATCCTGCTCAACGACCCGACGCGGGGCATCGACGTCGCGACCAAGCAGGAGATCTACCACCTGCTGCGCCGGCTTGCCGCCGAGGGGGCGGCGATCGTGTTCTATTCGACCGACTACGACGAGCTCGTCGGCTGCTGCGACCGCGTGCTGGTGCTGTACGACGGCGCGGTCCAGCGCGAGCTCCGCGGCGAGGAGATCACCGAGCACGCGCTCGTTGCGAGCGCGCTCAACATCGAGCCGTCGCGCGCGAGTGGTGCGCCCATGCCCGACCTCGCGCCGCGGAACGCATGATGCAGGAAGACCGCCTTCCCGCGCTCCGCGACTGGCGCTTCCTTCTGCGCGAACAGAAGGGAACCCTGCTGGCCTGCGCCGGCTTCCTGGCGATGTTCACGATCTACGCCGCCAATCATCCGGCGGGTCTCAACGCCAACGTGGCGACGACCGCGGCCAACAAGGGCGTGCTGCTGGCGCTGGTGGCGATGGCGCAGACCTTCGTGGTGGTCACGGCGGGCATCGACCTCTCGGTCGGCATGGTGCTCGTGCTCGCCAATTGCCTCGCCTCCGCGATCGTGGTCGGCTCGCCGGCGGCGACCGCGGCAGGCGCGGCGGTGGTGCTCCTGATGGGCTGCGCCTGCGGGGCCGTCAATGGCCTGATCGTCATCGTCGGCCGGCTGCAGCCGATCGTCACGACGATCGCCACCGGCGCGATCTACTATGGGCTGGCGCTCAAGCTGCGTCCGGTGCCGGGCGGCGACTTCGACGACACGCTCGCCGGCGCGCTGACCGGCCAGCTGCCGGGCGGCATCCCTGCGAGCCTGGCGGTGCTGCTGGCGATCGTGGTGGTGGTCTGGGTGCCGTACCGCCGCTCGCCGATCGGGCGCGCCGCCTACGCGGTCGGATCGTCCGAAGTCGCCGCCTACATGTCGGGCGTCCCGGTCCAGCTCGCGAAGTTCTGCGCCTATGTGCTGTCGGGACTGATCGCCTCGGCCGCCGGGCTCTTCATCACCTGCCTGACGGCGTCGGGCGAGGCATCCCTGGCGAACGGCAACACCTATACGCTTTACTCGATCGCGGCGGTCGTCCTCGGCGGCGTTTCGCTTTTCGGTGGCTCGGGCAGCGCGGTCGGCGCGATCTTCGGCGCTTTCATGTTCAGGACGATCGGCGACCTGCTGTTCGTCTTCGATGTCGACCCGCTCTGGCAGCCGCTGTTCCAGGGAGTCGTGCTCACGGCCGCCGTCGGCCTCGGCGCGTTGCGCCTGCTGCGGGGCCGAAGCCGACTCGACCAGTATGGCTGACGGCATGGCCGGCCAGACGACGAGGACGATCCGGGCGCGCGCGCTGGTGCGCAGCATCGATCCGGCGATCGCGCTCGCGTTCGGCTGCATCGTGCCGCTGCTGCTGATCGGCAGCCTGTACTCGACGCGCTTCCTGTCGCCCGACTACCTGCTGCAACAGTTGAAGGTGGCCTCGTTCCTCGGCGTCATCGCGACCGGGATGATGGTCGTCGTGCTCCTGGGCCAGATCGACCTTTCCGTGCCCTGGGTGGTCGCGGCCGGCGGGATGATGTCGACCGCGGCGACGGCCTGGGGGCCGCTCGGCGAATCGCTCGCGATTCCGTTTGGCATCGCCTGCGGGGTCGCGTTCGGCGTGCTCAACGGCATCGGCGTCGCCTACATGCGGATACCGTCGATGATCGTCACCCTTGCCGTGAACGCGATCGCGCAGGGCCTGATGGTGGCCCACACCGGGGGATTTTCCCCGCAGGACGCCTCGTCGCCGGCGATGCGGGAGATCGCCACCGGCCACGCGCTGCCGGCTGTGCCCAACGCGCTGTTGATCTGGATGGCAGTCGGCGCGGGGGCGGCGTTCCTGCTCTCGCGAACGACGTTCGGCCGCGCCGTCTACGCGATCGGCAACCGCGAGCGCGCGGCCTACCTGTCCGGCGTCGACACGCGCCGCGTCGTGCTGACCGCCTTCGCGCTGGCGGGGGGATTGTCGGCGTTCGGGGGCGTGCTGCTCGCGGGCTATGCGAGCAAGGCGGCGCAGGCGATGGGCGATCCCTACCTGCTGCCTTCGATCGCAGCGGTCGTGCTCGGCGGCACCTCGATCCTCGGCGGGCGCGGCCGATACCTCGGCACCGTCGCGGGCGTGATCCTGATCACGCTGTTGCAGTCGATCCTGTCGGTGATGCAGATCGAGGAATACGGGCGCCAGGTGATCTACGGCGTGGTCATCGTCGCGATGCTGCTGCTGTACGGGCGGGAACGGCGCGTACAGTAGATTGCGCGATCATGGCCGTTCGCCCCCGGGCCGGGCGACTCATGAAGGGAGCATCCGATGAAGCGGAACAATCTCAAGGCGCTTTGGGAGGGCGGCAGGCCGGTGATCAACGGCTGGCTGTCGATCGCGAGCGCGTTCACGGCCGAGATCATGGCGGCCCAGGGCTACGACTCGATCACGATCGATCTGCAGCACGGGCTGCTGGGCTACGAGGCGGCGACGTCGATGCTGCAGGCGATGCGGGCGAGCGAGGCAGTCCCGATGGCGCGCGTGCCGTGGCTCGACCCCGCGGACATCATGAAGGTGCTCGACGCGGGCGCCTATGGCGTGATCTGCCCGATGGTGAACACCGCGCAGGAAGCCGCGCGCCTCGTGTCCTACGTCCGCTATCCGCCCGCCGGCACGCGCAGCCTGGGTCCGACCCGGGCGGTGTTCTCGGCGGGCGCCGATTATGCCGAGCACGCCGACAACGAAGTCCTCTGCCTCGCGATGATCGAGACGAAGGAGGCGTTCGAGAACATCGATTCGATCGTCGCAACCAAGGGGCTCGACGGCGTCTATATCGGGCCGGCGGACCTGACGCTGGGGTTGACCGCGAGGCGCTACCGGACGGGATTCGACCGCGAGGAGCCCGACATGATCGACGCGATCCGCCACGTGCTCGAGCGCACGCATCGGGCCGGGATCAAGGCCGGCCTGCACTGCGGGGCGCCCGCATACGCGGCGCGCGCGATACAGTGGGGCTTCGACTTGGTCACGCTCTCGAACGACGTGCGCCTGCTGGCCGGAGCCGCCGCGCAGACCGTCGGCGCGCTGCGCGACCTGCTGGGTCAGGCCGGCGTCGCGGCGCCTCAACCGGGGAAGGGGTACTGAGCTCGATCCGGTCGCGCGGATCGGATCCTTTCGCAGGAGGCGGCTGAGCGGGTCGCCGGCCGGCACTGATGGTGCACTGTCGGCGCAATCGTCCGGATGTGGTGAGGCCCGCCGGGGTCCGAGCGACATGACGTTTCGTGCAGCGGGCGATGCGCTCTGCCGGTTGGGGCACGGACGTACGCGGGACGGTGCGGAGGGCCTCTGAAATGATCGTGCTCTTGCGGGCGCGGGGTGTCCTTGCTGCAAATCAAGCGTCGGGAGGCCAGCCGTGCGCCGGTCGGCGAGCACCAAAGCGCGTCGGTGTCGCAGCGGGATCGGCCGTTCAGTGGTAACGCTCGGCCTTGAAATCATGGAAAATGCTGTCAGATTAACCATTTACGTGGAGTCCGCCAGATCCCGACGAACGCGCTTCCCGCTTCGTCGTGTCCTCGCGATGCAACTCATGTCGAGTTCCCGCCTGATGCCGGCAAGGCTTGCAACGACGCTACTCCTGCTCGTCGGGACTCAACTCGCTGTCGCGGCCGATGCGTTGACCGACGACCGCGTTGCAACATGCTCGGCTGCGCTCAAGAGCGAGGCGGACCAGTTGACCGAGAAAGTCAGAGCCGGGGATCAGGAGGCCGAGCGGCAGTTCAGGATCACGTGGGAGCATGGATACGCGATTCTGAGCGAGGCTTACCTCAATGGCCTTCGGGACGAGGCCAAGGCGCGCGCACTGCTGAAAGAGGCCCAGGACGCGCAAGCCGGCTGGCCGACCGAGCAGCTTGCGCGCGTGCAGCAGGGATGCCACGACCAGGGCGAGCAGATTCTCCAGAAGGCCTCGGGCATACAGCACTTCGTCGTCGAGAAGCTCGCGCGCAAGAAAGTCGATCGGGCGAAGCAGAACGGCTGAGCTTCACTGATACGCCGATCACTCTTGACTGGGTCGCGAGGGTGGCGACTGAGTCTTCATGCACGCGACTACCTGTTTGAGGGGTTAAAACGCCTACCGGAAATCCGTTGCAACGCCCGAGAGATCTCCGGCTCGATTTCCCCCGCGCGTTGTCGTGGGTCAAGTGTGAGAAAGAAGGGTCAGGAAACTTGACCCATCACAACGCCACCGTCTGTTCGGATGATTCAATAGCGTCCCATGGACGCGCGGATAGCCCAACAAGACGCGGTGGATCATGAGAGCGGGGTGATTGCAGGCAGCGGCCGCAGCGCGGCGCGGGCACCGTTCTTCGAGCGGCGGCGCACCGAGCGGGCGCTCTCCGATCTGCGAATCGAACTGACTCGCAGTTCCGTCGAGGGGTTCTATCGTTCTCTGGCGCGGCGCCTTGGGACGCTGGTCGGCGTCCAATGCGCATTCGTGGCTCGCCTGTCGCGGACGCCTGCGCTCTCCCTCTCGGCACTTGGATTCTGGCCCGATGAGGCGCCCGGAGCGTCGCCGCGATCGGGTACTTGCGAGTGGCCCGGAGCGGGCACGCTGGAGCAGGCAGTCCTGGACGATCCGGACTGCGACCTCGCGCCCTGGCTGGCCAATTGCGGCTGGCTCCTTGACCGGTCGATCGCCGGCATGGCCGGCCGTGCGCTGCTGGCTTGCGACGGGACGCCGATCGGAATCATCGCGATCGCGGACCGCGGGCCGATCGCTTCGAACAGCGCGCATATCAGGAGCAGCCTGTCGGCCTTCGCCCGCCTCGCCGAGCGCGTGCTCGAGCGTGAAAACGCCGTGCTCGCCATTCAACGCGACCGCGGACAGCTCGACGGGATCATCGCGACCGCGATGGACGCCATCGTGTCGGTCGATTCGCAGCAACGCATCGTGCGTTTCAACCGCGCGGCGGAGCGGATGTACCGGCGAACGGCCGCGGAGGTGATCGGGCAGCCGCTGCATATCCTGCTCCCCATCGACGTGCGCGAGACGCATCGAAGGCACGTGGAAAACTTCGCGAGCCTCGGAACGACCGCCCGGCAGGCGGGCGCCCTGGGCGAGCTTCGCGGCGCGCGCGCCGACGGCACGGAGTTCCCGGCGGAGGTTGCGATCTCGCGCGCGGATGCCGAGGGCGGGCCGATCTATACCGCGATCATGCGCGACATCACGGAGCGCAAACGCGCGCTCGAGCAGCTCAAGGCGGCGGAGGCCAGGTTTCGCAGCCTCGTCGAGCAGTCGCTGGCGGGCATCTTCATCATCCAGGAGCAGCGATTCCAGTACGTCAATCCCCACCTGGCAGGCATGCTGGGCGCGGCTGACCCGGAGGAGATCGTTCGCAGGATCCCGATCGCCGAGCTGGCGATACCGAGCGACCGGGGGCGGGTGATCGCGATGGTTCGCGAGTGCCTCGCCGGGCGCCGACAACAGGTCCGCGACGAATTCCGGGTGTTGCGCCGCGACGGCGAGGTCATCGACGTCGAGATTCATGGCCGGACCTTCGAATACGAGGGCCGGCCCGCGATCATCGGGGTCGTGCTCGACATCTCCGAGACAAAGCGCAACGAGGGCGCGCTGCGCCGCAGCGAGGAACTGTTCCGCGGCATGTTCGAGGCGATGAGCGAGGGCGTTGCCGTGCACGAGTTCGTGCAGCGCGACGGGCGGATCGCCGACTACCGGATCGTCGATGCGAACCCGTCGTTCGAACAACACACCGGGATCCGGGTCGCCGAAGCACGCGGGCGGCTCGCCAGCGAGCTCTACGGAACGGGCGCCGCGCCTTTCCTGGACCGGTACCTCTGCCTGAATGCCGGCGGCGGGCGGATCGAGTTCGAGATCTACTTCGAGCCGATGCGCCGGCGCTTCTCGGTTTCCGCGTTCGCGCTCGACCGGCAGCGTTTCGTCAGCGTGTTCCAGGACGTCACCGAGCAGCGGCGTCTGGAGAAGGAGGGACGCGAGCGTGCGCAGGAGCTCGGTCGCACCGGCGGCCTGCTGACGCTGGGCGAGATGGCCAGCACATTGGCCCACGAGCTCAATCAGCCGTTGACGTCGATCGCGAACTTCAGCGCGGGTTCGCTGACGCGGATCCAGAACGGCAGCGCCAGCCTCGACAGTATCGGCTGGACCCTGTCCGAGATCAGCGAGGAGGCCGATCGGGCGGGCAAGATCCTGAACGGGGTGCGCAAGTTCATGCGCAAGCGCGACTTTGCGCCCGCGCCCGTCGACCTGAACGAGCTGGTGCGGGAGGTCGCGGGTCTGGCGGAGACGATCAGCCACGATGACCGGATCGCGCTGCGACTCGATCTCGAGGCGGGACTGCCGCCCGTGATGGCAGACCGGGTCCTGCTGCAGGTCGTGTTGATGAACCTGATCCGCAACGGCTTCGAGGCGATGCAGGATACCGTCGAAGCGGCCGGGGAGTTGCGGGTGACGACCCGCATGCAGGGACCGTCGTCCGTCGAAGTGCAGGTCATCGATTCCGGCTGCGGGCTGCCCCCGCAGGACGCCGACGAAGTGTTTCGCGCCTTCTTCAGCACGAAACGCGAGGGACTCGGCCTCGGCCTGGCGATCACCCGGTCGATCGTCGAATCGCATGGCGGGACCATCTGGGCCTGCCGCAACGAGGTTGCCGGATCGACCTTCCACTTCACGCTGGCGACGAGCCAGGCGCCACCGCAGTGAACGCAGCCTCCGCCATCGTCTACATCGTCGACAACGACGAGAAGGTGCGAAGCTCGCTGCAGTGGCTCGTCGAGCCGCTCGGGCTGCAGGTCAAGGCCTTCGCGGGCGCCGGCGCGTTCCTGGAAGCGTACGACCCCGCGACGCCCGGCTGTGTGCTGCTCGACGTGCGCATGCCGGAGATGAGTGGGCTCGAGCTGCAGCAGCGGATGAATGAGAAGGGCTGGAACGTCCCGATCATCTTCATTTCGGGTCATGCCGACGTGCCGATGTCGGTGCGAGCCCTGAAAGCCGGGGCGTTCGATTTCCTCGAGAAGCCGTTCAACCGTCAGGAGCTGGTCGACCGGCTGCAGAAGGCGATCGCGCTCGATCGCAGCCAGCACGATTCGCGCGCGCATCTTGCCGTGCTGAAGGCTCGCATCGCGCTGCTGTCCGAACGCGAGCGGCAGGTGCTCGATCTGGTCCTCGCCGGCCGGATGAACAAGCAGATCGCCGACGATCTGGGTATCACGGTCCGAACGGTCGAGGCGCACCGCGCCAACCTGATGGCCAAGATGCGCGCCAACTCCGTGCTCGAGCTCGCGCAGACGATCGCGGAATTGAACATCGCGCATCCGGCCGCGCCGTAGCAGTCGCGGCCCCACATCTCCGGGTCGAGCCGGACGCTCGAGGCGGGTGGCTCGAGCGCGTTTTGACATTCCTCAATCGCCTGCGGCGAAAGTCGCCTCGCCTCATGCGGGTAACCACAGTGGGGTGCCGTGGAGGCCACACTGCCGCGGAGACCGGCGCGTGCCTACGATGCACTCGACGCGTCGGCCAGGGAAAAACACAGACCGGCTCCGCGTCTCGAAGGTCAGGCGAATTCGACTGTGTTTGCTTCCTGGAGGTAGATCATGAAATCGATGTCGTTGGCAGTTCGTCGTTTCCTGTGTGATGAAGAAGGCGCGGCGGCGATCGAGTATGGCCTGCTGGTGGCGCTGATCGCGTTTGCAATCGTGGTCGCGCTGACATCGGTCGGCACGAATCTGTCGGGCACCTTCACCAAGATCGCGAGCTGCGTTTCGAGTCCGACTGCTGCGAATTGCAAGTGAGTCCCCAGTGACGCGTGCACGCGGTCGAAACGCACGCCGGGTTCCGCCTTCGTTCGTTGGTGGCCTGACGGGCGCGTTTCGCCCGCGTCCACGTCTGAATCGATGAGTGCGTTGGTCGCGGGAAACGCAATGAGTGGCTTGGGCGTCGGCATTTTGCTGCTCCTGCTGGCGGTGGCTGCGTGGAACGATAGCCGCGCGCACCGGATCCCCAACTTGTGTGTGCTCGCGGGCATTGCGCTGGGCTTCGCGTGGAGCGCGTGGGCACCGGACGGACAGGGCCTGGTCGCGGCGGCCGAAGGGTTGGGCGTCGGACTACTAGTTCTGCTGCCTCTCTACGCGATTGGCGCAATGAAAGCCGGCGACGTGAAACTGACGGCCATGGTCGGCAGCTTTTTAGGCCCAATCGACGTCGTGGGCGCGACGCTCGCCACGTTCATGGTGGGCGGTGCGATCGCGCTGATCGTTGCGCTGAAGCATCGCGCGTTGCGACAGATGCTCGCCAACGTCTGGTTCCTGGTCGTCGGATCGGCGGTCGGTCTGGCGACGGGGTCGATGCCGCGACCCGAAATGAACAGGTCGGCCGGCCGCATGGCCTACGGTGTGGCGGTCGCGGCCGGCACTGCTGCGTTCGTGGCCTGGCAGCGATTGCAGGGATGAGCGATGCACGCCGAGGCCCATCTTCGCATCGGCCCGCGTCACGGCGCAGTAGGCCTGAGGGATGGCACGCCCGCGGCTCCGCGCAGCATCAATGAAGCCGGGTTGAGTCTCAACTTCCTGGTGGAGCTGGTCGCCAAGATGCTGTTTCTGGGCGGTCAGCTCAAGCTGACCGAGTTGAGCTTCCGGACGAAGCTCGCGGCCACGATGTTGGACCCGGTGCTGGCATTCATGCGGACCGAGCGTCTTTGCGAGGTCGCGCAGCGCGGTGCCGCGCATGGGGACATTTCATATCTGCTGACAGACCTCGGGCGAGTGCGCGCGGAGGACTTCCTGCTGCGAAGCCAGTATGCAGGCCCCGCTCCGGTGAGCTTGCAGTCCTACGTCCAGCAAGTCGAAAGTCAGTCACTTCTCGGCCGGCCGGTCTCGCGGGAGCGGATGCGTGCCGCTTTCGATGGCTGCGCGATTGGCCGGGACTTGCTCGACGACCTCGGGATCGCGATGAACTCGAGCCGCCCCTTGTTCATGCACGGACCTGCCGGAAGCGGCAAGACTTATGCCGCGGCGCGCCTGGTCGGCGTGCTCGGCGGTCATGTCTACATCCCGTACGCCATCGCCGTGGGTTCGGATCTGGTCGAGGTGTTCGACCCATTGGTCCACAAGCCGGTCGGCGACGTTCCGTCGTCCGCGCACAGGATGTTCGAAAAAACCCACCATGCGGACGAGCGTTGGGTGCTGTGCCAGCGGCCCGCCGTGGTGAGCGGCGGCGAATTCGCGCCATCGATGCTCGACCTTGAGTTCGATGCGGGACGCGGTGTGCACGCCCTACCGGCCCAGGCGAAAGCGAACAACGGGGTGCTGATCATCGACGATCTGGGCCGGCAGCTGGTGAGCGTGCGCGACCTGCTCAATCGCTGGGTCCTGCCGATGGACAGCCGCTTCGACTACATGACACTGCGAAGCGGCAGGCGGTTCAAGATCCCGATCGACGTCAAGGTGATCTTCTGCACGAACCTCGATCCGTCGGAGATCGGCGACGAGGCTTTTCTGCGCCGCCTTGGCTACAAGATCTACGTCGGTCCGGTCGAGGAGTCCGACTACAGGGCGATCTTCCGCCATGTCTGCGAAGAACTGGCAATTCCTTTCTCGGAGGACGGGTTCGAGCACGTCCTGCGGCTGCACCGTGGTGACGGTGGCAGGCCGCTGCTTGCGAGCGTACCACTCGACCTGCTGGAGCAGCTCAGGGACTGCGCGCGGTACCACGGTGTTTCGGCAACGTTGGCCCCGCCGCTCCTGGATTGGGCCTGGAGGAACCGCTTTGCCCCGGATCGATCCGTGACGGGACTCAAAGCGATGCAATTGTCTCGGTAGAGGAAAGCGACCATGAAGAATGCCAAGGCGATCTTGATGTTTGGAGTCTCGTTGCTGGCGGGCGCCGCGGCAGCCGGCCTGGCGATCCGGTGGGTTTCGAACCAGACGACCGCCGTGACCACGCCCGTGGTCGTCGCGGCGCGCGATATCGATCTCGGCACCCCGCTTTCGGCCGACATGCTCAAGACGGTCGAGTGGCCGAAAGCCAGCGCTCTGAGCGACTCGATCGGCGATTCCGTGCGACTCGACGGGAGGGTCCTGAACGGGAACGTAAGGCGCGGCGAGCCGATTGTCGAGGCCCGGCTGGCTCCGGTCGGGGCGAAGGGGGGGCTGTCGGCGGTCATCGCCGAGGGCAACCGGGCGATCACGGTGAAAGTGAACGAGGTGATCGGGGTGGCTGGTTTCGCGCTGCCCGGCAACTATGTCGACATTCTCGTGAACACCCATGACGATCGCGACCGGCCGCTTTCGAAGATCGTCCTCGAGAGGATTCTGGTGCTGGCAGTCGCGCAGGAGGCCGCGCGCGATGAGACCAAGCCGAAGGTCGTCGATGCGGTCACGCTACAGGTGACGCCGGAACAGGCCGAGAAGATCGACCTCGCCCGCAGCGTCGGGAGCCTGTCCCTGGTACTGCGCAATCAGACCGATGGCGGACCGACCGTCACGGCGGGCGCACGCAAGGAAGACCTGTTGAAGATCGCTACCGTCGAGCCGCTGGTCAAGCAGGTTCCTGCCGTCGCTTCGAAGGCGAAGCTTGCGCCGCCGGCACCGGTGCTGCCTGTGCCTGCGCCGATGCCGCCAAAGGACAAGGTCGAAATCATCAAGGGCGTTCAACGCTCCGACGTCGATCTGTGAACAGAGGAACCCAAGATGCAACTAACCGGAATGAACGATCGTCGCGCGCCGGCACGCCGGGGCCGCATCCCTGCAGTGTGGATGCTTGCCGCCGCATTCGCGTTCGCGGCGCTGGCGGTCGATGCCGGGGCGGCGGAGAGCTTCGCGAGCGAGGCGACCCCCACGTCCGAAGCAACGCCCGTCCGTACCGTGATCGGCAAGTCAACGCTCCTAAGGTTGCCGCTCGCCGTGCAGCGCCTCTCGGTAGGCAACCCCACGGTGGCCGACGTCACGATGATCAACACGCGGGAGGTCTACCTGCTCGGAAAGGCGGTCGGCTCGACCAACATCATCCTCTGGGGTCAGAACGGGCAGACCACGGTGCTGGACGTCGCGGTTCTCATCGATGTCACGCCCTTGCAGGAGCAATTGAGGCAGTTGATTCCAGAGGAAAAGGAGCTTCGGGTGTCCGCAGCCGCCGATTCGGTGGTGCTCACCGGTCGCGTTGCCGACGCTGCCCAGGTGGACCACGCAGTCGCGCTGGCGCAGGCCCACGTGCGAAGCATCAATCGGGCGCTGGTCATGCCGGTCAGCGCGGGCGATGCCAGGGTCGAGGCTGCGTCCAAACTGATGGTCAGTGACTCGCGCACCGGTGCCGGCTACGGCGGCGAGGAAGCGGTGCGCGTGGTCAACATGCTGCAGGTGATGGATCCGCAGCAGGTGATGCTTGAGGTGAAGATCGCCGAGGTGTCGAAGACCTTGATCGACAAACTCGGGGTCGAAGCGCAGCTCACACAGAACAACGGGAGCTGGACTTACAGCATCCTGACCAACTTCCTTACTGAAAGTCCAGGGGCGCTGTTCGCGGGCAAGGGCACCGGGAATTCGGCGATGCTCGACGCTCAAAAGCAGGACGGTTTGATCAAGATCCTGGCTGAGCCGAACATCATGGCGATCAGCGGCCAGAAGGGCAGCTTCCTCGCCGGCGGCAAGGTGTTCATACCTGTCGCCCGGACCAACGATGTGACGGGCGGTACCACGATCACGCTCGAGGAGCGCGAATTCGGTGTGGGCGTGACTTTCACTCCGACCGTCCTCTCCGGCGGCCGCATCAATCTTGCCGTCGCGCCCGAGGTCTCCGAGCTCCAACAGTCAGGAACTCCGTTCGCAACCATCAACGGAATCACCAGCATCCTGCCGTCGTTCACGGTGCGGCGAGCCGAGACGACCGTGCAGCTGCAGGATGGCCAGAGCTTCGCAATCGGGGGCCTCATCAAGAACAACGTCACGGAGACCGTCAAGGCCTTCCCGGTCCTCGGCGAGATACCCGTGCTCGGAGCCTTGTTCCGAAGCAGCGAGTTCCAGCGCGACAAGACGGAGCTCCTGTTCGTCGTGACGCCGCGCCTCGTGAAACCCTTGCCGGCGAACTACCCGCTGCCGACCGACAGTTTCGTCGAACCCAGCCGCACCGACTTCTTCCTCGGCGGCAAGCTCGAGGGCCGGAGCCCTGCGAGCAAGGACGCCGGGTCGCAGTAGCGGACGAACCAGCCGAAAGATGAGCCAATCATAGGAAGCGATCATGAGCAGCAGAGTCATGGCAGTGTCGTGCATCGCCGGCGCGATCGCCGCGCTGGCAGCGGGGTGTGCCAACCAGGCACCGGTGACCGATGAGAAATTCGGCGCCGCCGTCGAGGCGGCGAGAACCATGCAGACGCTCAATCCGAACGCGGCGGCGGCGACCAACCCGGCCCAGGGAGTCGACGGCGCGTCGGCGGCGGCGGCGATCGCCCGGTATCGGGAGTCGTTCAAGAATCCGCCGGCAACCATCAACATCTTCAACATCGGGGTGGGCACGTCGTCGGGTGCCAGCGGTCGATGAGGGCGTGAGGCAGCGGACGCAACCGTTCGGAGCGGACTCATGGCCACCCGGACACGAACTCGGGTCGATCCCGTCACCTGGAAAAGGAGCCTTGGTGCGACCGTGGTCGAGTTCGCGCTCGTTCTCCTGCTGTTCCTGACCGTGTTCTTCGCCGCAATCGACGTTGCCACGATGTTCTGGGTGGATCTGACGATGCAGTACGCCGTCCGCGAAGGCGTGCGCTGCGCGGTGACTGGCCAGGTCAACTGTGCCGGAGTTACCGGCCAGACGCAACGCTACGACGGCGTGATCCAGACGATGCGGATGAGTTCGATGGGTCTGTACGACTACCTTTCGCCGGTGGTGACAGTATGGACGGTCGCCGCCGACGGGAGCTACCAGCCGCCCGCTCCGGCCAAGTCGTTCGGTGCCGGGGGTCAGATCATCGTGGTTGACGTCGACTGCGTCTGGCCGCTGATGACGCCGCCGCTCCAGGTGATCTTTCCGAACGGGCAGTTCCGGTTCCGGGTGGCTGCCACGATGAAGAACGAGGCGTTCCAATGAGGGCCACGAGAATCGCCGGTGCGTGCGATCGGGGCAGCAGCCTGATCGAATTCGCTCTCGTGCTCCCCGTGCTGCTCCTGCTGGCGTTCGTTGTGTACGACTTCGCTCGCGCCATTCAGATCAACAACGTGCTCGTCAACCTGACTCGAGAGGGCGCCAGCCTGATGTCGCGCAGCGTCGATTCGCCGCAGTTCGCCCAGTTTGTCATGAACGCATTGGGCGACACCGCGCTGCCGAAGTACGCCGATACGGGCCAGACCGGGGCCTATTTCGAATCCGGCGGTGCCATTCTGATCACGCGGATCCAGGGGCGATCGAACCCGGTGACAAAGAACGTCGATGCCACGTTGACGGAACAGTACAAGTGGCTTAAGGCGAGCACCACGCCGTCCAGCCAGCTATGGAACTGCGGGAACAACTGGAAGGCCGACGGCTCATGCGCAATGCCGGCAACGCTTCCCGTGGTGGCACTGCCGGTCGCGCTGAATGACGGCGACGTCGTCTATGTGGTCGAGGGTTTCTTCAGCTATCAGGCACTGTTCGGCGGCATGAGCCTGGGCCAGGGCTTCGGGGTGCCGACGATCGGCCCCGACCTGTATGCGGCCGCCATGTTCTGAGGCACAACGCAAGGAGCAATGATGCGATCCGTCAACCGCCTCCGCAGCCGCGGACAGATCCTGGTGATCGTGGCGCTTGCCGGCATCGTGCTGATCGGATTCGCCGCGCTGGCGGTCGACTCGGCCCTGACCTATGGCGTGAAGGCGAAACTGAATGCCGCCGTCGACG
The DNA here is from genome assembly GCA_964512305.1 of uncultured Burkholderiaceae bacterium. Taxonomy (GTDB): domain Bacteria; phylum Pseudomonadota; class Gammaproteobacteria; order Burkholderiales; family Burkholderiaceae_F; genus CAZEIW01. Next base: position 17,322 of record CAZEIW010000027.1, read on the forward strand.
CGGCCGCCGTGGCCGCCGCGCGCGCGACCGTCACGGGGGCAAGCGACGCGGCCCGGCAGGCCGCGGCGATCAGCGCGGGACAGAGGTTCTTCAACATGAACTTTCCCGACGGGTACCTGGGTGCAAGCAGGCCCACACCGAGCATCCAGGCAACCCACGAGGCCGATGGGCGTTGGAGCGTGAGCGTTTCAGCGGATGCCGCGCGGCCAACCTCCCTGATGGGGGTGTTCGGCGTGTCGAACATGACGATCCACGGCGAGGCAGCGTCCGTGCGCCGCGACGTCGACATGATCCTGGTCATCGATACCTCGGGGTCGCTCGGAGCGGCCTTTCCTCAGGTGAAATCGGCTGCAGTGAGCTTCGTCAGCAAGTTCGCGTCCGGCCCGGGCGGCGACCGGGTGGGCCTGGTGGCGTTCGCTTCCGGCGCCGTGCTCAGCGTGCCGATTGACAAGACGGCGACACGCGGCTTCACGATGAGCACGATGACCAGCACGATCAATGCACTCGGTGATCACGGAAGTGCCAGCGGCAGCACCGCGTCGGCCGAAGGGCTGCGGATCGCCCACGACGAAATCGACAGGATCGATCCGAGTCTTCGTTCGAGCCTTCGCGTCATCGTGTTCTTCAGCGATGGGGCACCCAACGATGTCCCAGCGACCTTTCAGCGCGCCAGCACGACGCTATCGGGAGACCTCTACTCCGATACCTCGGGCCGAGGGACGGGGGCAAACTCGCAGGCGACGAACATGTACTACAGCAATCAGCGCGACAGCCAGATAGGCACTTACACGGACATTGCGAGCCTGCCGGCGAATGGGTTCTCGACGACCGCATGGCAGCAGGCACCCATTCCGATCCCGCTAACGAGCTACAACAACGCGCGCGCCTTCATCAGTTGGCCGGCGAATAACCGTTGCAACGTCAACATCGCCGCACGCAACATGAGCGAAAACGTCGCCAACACGATCCGCGGCGAGGGCATCTTCGTTTACACGCTCGGACTCGGCGCGGAACTGAACCAGCTCGAACCTCAGTTCACGGGGAACAACAACAATTGCGGATACGCGGCAGGCAACGGCACGACCGAATTCGGCGCTCGGATCCTGCAGCGTCTGGCCAACACGCCTGATCCGGGCGACCCGAAGGTCGCGCAGGATACGGCACAGCCGGTCGGCATGTACGCGTATGCCGCCGACGCGAGCCAGCTCGACAGCGCTTTCAACGCGATCGCCAGCGAGATCCTGCGGCTCACGCGGTGAGATCTGATCATGAAGATACTCGTCATTTCCAATCACCAGCAGGCCGCGGACCGGATCCGCGACCTGACTTTGGCAGCGCGACCCTCCGACTCGGTGACAATCGGGATCGGCGAGCGCGCGCAACTCGATGCAGTGATCGAAGCCAACGCGGCCGACGTCGCGGTTCTCGACGACTTCCTGTGCGAGACGGGCGATCTGCGGGCCCTCGAAGGCCCGCTGCATCGGCGAGACGCTCCCGTCGCAATCCTGCTGTGCAGTAATCCCACGGCGGAACTGCTGCTCGAGGCGATGCGGATGGGCGTGCGTGAGGTTTTGCCGTCGCCGACGACGCAGCAGGCGCTTCGCGAGGCGCTCGACCGCATAGAAAAGCGCGATGGCGCCGACGGCGGTACAGCGTCGCGAGGCCAGGTGCTTGCCTTCATGTCGTGCAAAGGGGGTGGCGGTGCCACCTTTCTCGCCACGAATCTCGCCTACGCGCTCGCGGAGGGACAGTCCGTAAAGGTGGCGCTGTTCGATTTGAATCTTCAGGCTGGCGACGCCGCAATCCACGTCAGCGACCGTCAACCGGCGATGAGCGTGGCCGACATGGTGCGCGATATTGGACGCCTCGACGGATCCTATCTTGCCGCAAGCATGATTTCGGTAGCGCCGAATTTCGGCGTGCTGGCAGCGCCAAGCGCGCCCGAGCGCGCGCTGGACGTTCTTCCCGAGCATATCGACGCGCTGCTGACGGTGGCGGTCGCCCACTACGATTACGTCTTCGTCGATGTGAGTCGCGTCCTTGACGCTGCGGCGGTTCGCGCGCTCGATCGGGCCGTTGCGGTGTATCCCGTTTTGCAGCTGACGGTACCGTTCGTGCGCGATGCAAAGCGCCTGCTGGCGACGTTCGACGCGTTGGGTTACGAGAGGAGCCGGATCCAGCTCGTCGTGAACCGCTTCGAGAAGAACGGCGAGCTCGGCATCAAGGAAGTCGAACGCTCGCTGGATACCCCGGTCGCGTGGACGATTCCGAACAGTTTCCGTTCGGTCACGTCATCGGTCAACCAGGGAATCCCGATCCTGAAGCTATTTCCGCACGATCCGGTCAGCAGGGCGCTGCAGGCAATGGCCGCAGGCGTCGTCCGGCCGAACCGGAAAGTCGGGAGCCGGTTGAGGGAAATGCTCCACCTGACCTAGCGGCGCGGCATACAGAAGCGATAGGGCGAACGGACCGGAACGGAGAACGAAGATGTCATTGCGCGAACGATTTCAAGGTATCCGGAGCAACGGCGTCGTACCGACGGCCGCGATCGTCCAGTCGGGGCGGCGCGACGACGTCGCCTACCACGACCTGAAGATGCGCCTGCACCAGGACCTGCTCGACCGTGTCGACCTGTCGGTGATGGAAAGCATGAGCGCCGATCGGCTGCGCGAGGAGATCAGGACGCTCGTCGAGCGCCTGCTGGCTGAGAGCGGCACGCCGATCAACGACGTCGACCGGCGCGAGATGGTATTCGACATCCAGAACGAAGTGCTGGGTCTGGGGCCGCTCGAGCCCCTGCTGGCCGATCCGACGATTTCCGACATCCTCGTCAACACGTATCGCCAGGTGTACGTGGAGCGGGCGGGCAGGCTCGAACTGATGGACGCCCGCTTTGGAAGCAACGAGCACCTGATGAAGATCATCGAGAAGATCGTATCGCGGATAGGGCGGCGAATCGATGAATCGAGCCCGATGGTCGATGCGCGCCTGCCGGATGGATCACGCGTCAATGCGATCATTCCGCCGCTTGCGCTGGACGGGCCGCTGCTGTCGATCCGGCGTTTCGCAGTCATTCCGCTGACGGCGCAGGACTATGTGAACCTCAAGACCCTCACCCCGGACATGAACGAGATCCTGAGCGGTCTGGTTCAGGCCAAGGTGAATATCCTGATTTCCGGCGGTACCGGTACCGGCAAGACGACGTTCCTGAACATCCTCTCGGCCTCGATACCGGTCGCCGAGCGGATTGTGACGATCGAGGACGCAGCCGAACTGCAGCTGCAGCAGCCGCACGTCGTACGTCTCGAGACGAGGCCTCCGAACGTGGAGGGTCGCGGCGAGATCACTCAGAGGGCCCTGGTCAGAAACAGCCTTCGCATGCGTCCAGACCGGATCATCGTCGGGGAGGTCCGGGGCGCGGAAGTGCTCGACATGCTGCAAGCCATGAACACGGGGCATGAAGGCTCGATGACCACGATCCACGCCAACAGCGCGCGCGATGCACTGACCCGCCTCGAGAACATGGTCGGGATGGCGGGCCTCACGGTTCCCCCGAAGGCGATGCGCCAGCAGATCAGCTCAGCGATCGCGGTGGTCGTTCAGATGGCGCGGCTGCGTGACGGCCGGCGCAAGGTCGTGAGCGTGCAGGAGATCACCGGCATGGAGGGTGACGTGATCGCCACCCAGGAGATCTTCGCCTTTCACCAGACCGGCGTCGCGTCGGACGGCAGCGTCAAGGGCCACTTCAGGGCGTCGGGAATTCGCCCGCGCTTCTGCGAACGGCTCGCCGTGTATGGGGTCGAATTGCGCGACCAGATGTTCGACCCTGGACGCCTGTACGAGTGAATTGGAGATGGCCATGGACGTCACCTACTGGGTCGCGGTGCTGGTGTTCCTTTGCGCCGCTTTGCTGGTCGAGGGGCTGTTTACGATCTGGAGGACCCACCATGGTCCCGCCGCGAAACAGATCGAGCGCCGCCTGCACGAAATGTCCGAGAGTCACGTCGGCCAGGGCGGGCCTCTGCTGAAGCAGCGCATGATGAGCCGCAAACCAGGGCTCGACCGGTTGCTGCAAGCGGTTCCGGGAGCCATTTTGCTCGAGCGGCTGCTCAGGCAGGCAGCCTCGGAATTGAACGTAGCGCAATTCCTCTGGTTGTCGATCGTCGGCGTAGTGCTCGGCACCGCGTGCGTTTGGGCCACCCGGCTGCCGGCCGCGATCGTGCTCCTTGGCGCGTTGCTGGGTGGAGCGGTGCCGGCGCTGTGGCTCGTCCGCGCGCGCAGCGTGCGCTTGGCGAAGATCGACCGCCAGCTGCCTGACGTGATGGATCTGATGTCACGTGCCCTTCGCGCGGGACACTCGTTTTCCAGCGCCTTGCAGATGGCCGGCAGCGAGGCGCCGGAGCCGATCGCCCGTGAATTCAGGATCGTGTTCGACGAAATCAGCTTCGGCGTCACCTCTCAGGATGCGTTGGCCCATCTTGCGGCGCGCGTTCCGAGCGACGATCTGCGGTACCTGGTGGTTGCCGTGGTGACACAGCGCGAGACCGGCGGGAACCTGGCCGAGCTGCTTGGCAATACGGCGGCGTTGATCCGCAGCCGGCACAAGCTGCTCGGGAGCGTGCGCGTGCTCGCCACCGAGGGGCGGCTGTCTGCGTGGATTCTCGTCGTCCTGCCGTTCGCGCTTGCAGCGGCCCTCTATACGATCAACCCCGAGTTCGTCAGCGCGCTGTGGAAGGACCCGGTCGGCTTCAAGATGGTCGTATCCGCGGTGATTGCAATGATCGTCGGCGTCTTTTGGATGTCGAGGGTGGTGAAGATCCGGGTCTGATTCGGCTCGGCTCAGCTTCGATTCGAGGTGACGAACCATGAGTGCCACCACAGTGCTTTTCCTGGCTCTAATCTTCCTTGCGGTCTTCATGGCCGCCTATGCGGCGATGACCACCTTCGCCGTGCCTCCGATGGCGCAGCGCCTGGGCCGGCTCGCGGACCCGTCCGACCGGGGCTTCTCGAGCCCGGATTCCCGGTGGCGGGTCGTCGTCGTGAAGATGGCCAAGTCCCTGGCTCGCCTCTCGGTACCCAGCGAAGGCTGGGAGACCTCGTCGCTGCGGATTCGATTCATGAATGCCGGCTATCGCAACCGCAGCGCCGCTGTGTACTACTTCGCGGCGAAGACACTGCTCGTGTTCGCGCTGCCGGGTGCGTTCTTCCTGATTCCCGGCGCGATCGATCCATCTGTAAGCGTACCGACGCGGCTGTTCATCCTGCTGTGCCTGGCGGCAGTGGGCTATTACGCGCCCAACCTGTGGCTGCGTAACCGGATAGCCCACCGGCAGCGGGATCTGTTCGAGGCCTTTCCCGACGCGTTGGATCTGATGACGATCTGCGTCGAAGCGGGTCTTGGCTTGAATGCGGCCATCGCGCGGGTGGGAGAGGAATCGCGCGTTCGCTGCCGCGCGCTCGCGGACGAATTTCACCTCGCCGAACTCGAGTTGCGCGCCGGTGCCACGCGTGAGGCCGCTCTGCGCAACATCGCGATCAGGTCCGGACTGGAGGATCTCAACGCACTGGTCGCCATGCTCGTGCAGGCGGACCGCTTCGGCACAAGCATTGCGCAGTCGCTGCGTACCTATTCGGAGACGCTCCGAACGCAGCGCCGGCTTCGCGCGGAGGAGCAGGCGGCCAAGATCCCGCTCAAGCTCCTGTTTCCGCTGATCTTCTGCATCTTTCCGTCGCTGCTGCTGGTCGTGATGGGGCCCGCGATGATCCGTGTATTTCGCGTCATTCTTCCTACCCTGAGCGGCGTCCACTAGACGCGCTAGCCGACGCCTGCGCGCGCTGCTTCGAATCGCCTCCGGTACCGCGGGGACCTCACGTGTCGACTTATCTTCCCCGCTCGGCAGACCCTGCCGCGGACAAGCCGGTTGCCAGCAGCGGGTCGCCGCAGCCAGGCGGGGCCTTCCCGGGCTGCGGGTTCGGTTGCATTTATTGCGTCGAGGAATCGGGTGGCCGCGTTGAAGGCGTGGACGCCTACCCGCCCACCGAGCTCACGCGGCAAGAGACGCGTTCGGGGCTGGAGGCGATGCTGAACGCCGGCCAGCCTGTGGTGATCACGACCCGGTCAACTCTGGTCGCGCGCGACACCGACCTTTTGCGGGAACTGGCGCGCAGCGGTCTGGTCCGGGTCTTCATATCAATTTGCACGCTGGACTCGGACCTCGCACGCCGACTGGAACCGGTCGCGGATTCGCCGCTTGCGCGGCTGGACGTCATACGTCGCCTGGCGCTCGACGGCATACCAGTCGGCGTGCAAGTCGCTCCCGTGATACCCGGGCTGACCACGACCGATATCGAAGGCGTGCTGGAGGCGTCCGCTACCTCCGGCGCTTACTACGCCGACTATGTGATGTTGCGGTTGACTCCGAAGGTGCGAGAGTCGTTCGGTCGGTGGTTGACGGGCAACTACCCCAACCGGGCCGATGTTGTCATGGCATTGCTCGATTCGCTGGGCGAGGAGCCGCCCGCCGGCGCGTTCGAGGCAACTTCGAATCATAGATACGAGGATTCAATCGCGCGCCGCTTTCGAGCGAGCTGTGCCCGGCTGATGCTCGAATCCGCCGAGTCGCCCTCCTGCTTCCGGCGGGGATAAACCACAACGGTTCGAGCGGTCTCTGCGGCCGCGACCGGCTTTGGCCCGATGCTACGATTTGCATCCGGACCCACTTTGCCGCAGTCCTGATAGCCGATAGGTCCGGATGCTGGAACGCACGAGGGGTTGAATGTTGAATCTCCGGAACTGTCTGACGGCCTCGAAGCGGCCGACCCACACGACGGCTACGATTGCCGCTATCACCATCTTCGTCGCCATCGCGGCACCGGCCCGAGCGGCCGATCCGACGCTCGATTGGCAGCAGCTGTCGGGGTTGACGAAGGTCGTCTACGACAAGGGCACGCAGATCGAGCTCCCGCCGCCGGTCACGACCGTGCTCAAGCTCAAGGAGCCGCAGTACGCGCCCAAGATCTGGCAGGCGACGTACCAGAGCGAAGACAAGGTCAAGCACGGCTTCGCTCCGCTGAACGACAAGTCCGGCTACCTGCTGTTCCGGCGCGACCCGCTGGGCGGTCTTTCGCTCTACTTGACGGCGCCCGACTTCCACCTGGTCGCGGCGGCACGCAGCGACCGGGGGAGCGGCTTCGTTACGATCGAGCGCGACGAGGCGCAAAGCGGCCTG
>CAZEIW010000028.1:0-2959 GCA_964512305.1 uncultured Burkholderiaceae bacterium
GAAGATCCCCATCGCCGCGAGCATCCCTGCCCCGCGCACGGAAGACAGGCCGTAGTCGCCGCACATGGCGATGAAATGCGTGCCGATGTAGCCGTTGGTGCTGGCCCCGCAGACGAAGAAGGTGAAGAAGAGCAGCCAGAAACTGCGGTCGCGCGCGGCCTCGCGCAGCGTGCCCAGCGCGATCGCGATCGGGCTTTGCGTGGTGGCCGCAGCGGGCGGAGCGGTATCGGCCTCGCCGTAGGCGCGCAGCCCGAGGCTGGCGGGCTTTTCGGGCAGCAGGAATGCCACCAGGAAAAGAACGATCAGGACCGCGGCCGCGACCAGCAGGACCGCAGGACGCCAGCCGTCGTGCTCGGTCACCCACGCGAGCAAGGGCAGGAACGCCAGCTGGCCGGTGGCCGAGCTCGCCGCCAGCAGGCCCATCGCGAACCCCCGGCGCTGAAGGAACCAGCGGTTGACCAGCGTGGCGCCCAGCGTCGTCGACGTGGCTCCCGTCGCGCAGCCGACGATCAATCCCCAGATCAGTTGCAGGTGCCACGTCGACCTCATCCAGCTCGACGCGGCGACCGCGAGCGCGAGCACTGTCATGGCGGTCAGCACCGTGCGCCGCACGCCGAAGCGCAGCATCGCGGCGGCGGCGAACGGGCCCATCAGCCCGAACAGCGCCAGGTTGATCGACAGCGCCAGCGAGATCGTCGCCACGCTCCAGCCGAGATCGTGCTCGAGCGGCAGGATCATCACGCTGGGGGTGGCGCGCGTGCCGGCGGTGATCAGCATGACCAGGAGAGCGAGCGCCAGGACGACCCAGGCGAAATGGAACCGACCGTTGATGCGCTGAAGGATGGCTTCCAAGCGAGGTCCTCCGGGGGTTTCGAGGCGTCGGCGGGTCGCTGCCGCAAAGTTGTTACCGATCGGTAACAACGACTTGCATACTAAGTACCGAGCGGTAACATGTCAATACCAAGACGCTTGGAAACCCTGATGTCGAGACCAGCCCGGCAGGCATTGAAACGGCGGCCCGCCGTGCCCGCGGCCGATGCGCGCGCGGAGCTGCTCGACGCCGCCGAAGAGCTGTTCTACCGCGAGGGCGCGCGCAATGTCGGCGTCGACGCCGTGGTCAAGCGTGCCGGCTTGAACAAGATGAGCCTGTACCGGCAGTTCGCCTCGAAAGACGAACTGATGGACGCGTACCTCGCCCGGCGCGAAGACCGCTTCTGGCGCTACTTCGAGGACAGCGTCGCGCGCTTTCCCGGAGACCCGGCGGCGGGACTGAGGCAGTTCTTCGTCGACCTCGCGGCGCGCACACAGGCTGCCGGCTACCGCGGCTGCCCGTTCGTCAATATCGCGTGCGAATTCCCGCAACCCGATCACCCGACGCGCCGGCGCGTCGCCGATCACAAGGCCGAATTGCTGTCGCGCCTGACCGGGCTTGCGCAGGCAGCCGGCGCGCGCGATCCCGCGGCGCTCGCCGATGCCCTGGCGCTGCTGATCGAGGGCGCTTACGCGGCCAGCCGAACCTACGGGTCGGGAAACCCGCTGCTGGCGGCCCTCCCCCGCGTGGCCGGCACCTTGATCGAGGCCGCTTGCACGGCCGATCGCAGCTCGCAGGATCGTGCCGCCGGTCGCGGTTGACCGAAGGGTGCGCGCCGTTCAACGGCGTCTTCGGTGCAACGTCGCCGCAGCCCCGGCTCGGCGGCGCCCGCGCAGCACGCGGCCAGGTTACGCCACCGCCGCGCCTGTGCGCTTCGACAGGGCGGCGAGCCGCGCCCGGAGCGCCGGCAGAACCTGACGCTCGAACCATGGATGCTGCTTGAACCATGCCTGGTTGCGCGGCGATGGGTGCGGCAGCGGGAAGTAGCGCGGGCCGTATTCGCGCCACGCCCGCACCGTCTCGGCCAACGAAGGCTTGCAGCGGCCGGCAAGGTAATGGCGCTGCGCGTGCATCCCGATCAGCAAGGTCAGCTCGACCTGCGGCAGCCGCGCCAGCAGGTGCTGCAGCCACAGCTGCGCGCATTCGCGCCGCGGCGGCAGGTCGCCCCGGTCCCCGCGCCCCGGGTAGCAGAAACCCATGGGGATGATGGCGATGCGCGATTCATCGTAGAAATCCTCGCGCCCCATCCGCATCCAGGCGCGCAGCCGCTCGCCGCTAGGGTCGTTCCATGGAATGCCCGTCTCGTGCGCGCGAACGCCCGGCGCCTGCCCCACGACCAGGACGTGCGCCGTTGCGCTCGCGCGCAGCACCGGCCGCGGGCCGAGCGGCAGATGCGATTCGCAAGCCCGGCAGGCCCGGACCGCGACCAGCAGCGCTTCAAGCGTTGGGTATTCCGTCGTCGACGGCATCGACTGCCCGCGATCGCCATGCGCGGCCGCGCCAGACGGCCTGCAGCATCACAACGACGAACAGTACGCCACCGGCGACCGCGATCAATCCCCCAAGACCCATCAGGCTCATCCCGGCGATCTCCTGCGCCGTGTGCAGGACCTGCTCGCTGCCCGCGACCTTCCGCTGCACCCCGTAGCCGCCCGACCACAGCAGGCCCGTCACGTGCAGCAGCTGCCCGCCGCCGTAGAGGTACGGCTGCAAGGTCGCGAGCCGGGTCGACGGACTGCCGAGACCCAACGCCGGCAGCGCCATGTACGCCAGCCCCATCAACGCGACCGTGACGCCGACGATGCTGCCGTGATAATGCGCGGTGATCTTCACGTTGGTGCCGTGGATCAGGAAACCGATCGAGCCACCGACGCAGAACAGCGCGATCGAGACCACGAGGGCGGCACGCAGCGGCCTGCGGCCTGGCGACACCGGACCGGCGCGAACCAGCGCCCAGACGACGGCCAGCGCGAACAGCGGATTCGTCAGCTCGCCGCCGAATCGCATTGCCCAGGTCAGCAGCTCGTGGTGCTCGACGGAGGCGACGTCGAAAGCCAGGTAGGCCGCCGGCGTGGCAAGCGCCGGCAG
>CAZEIW010000029.1:0-24084 GCA_964512305.1 uncultured Burkholderiaceae bacterium
GAGGCCGACCTCGTGTTCCGGCGCGTCGGCATCACGTTCGCGGTCTACGGCGACGGCGCCGGCACCGAGCGGCTGATTCCGTTCGACGTGATCCCCCGGATCATCCCCGCCGCCGAGTGGCGCCAGCTGGAGGCGGGCCTGCGCCAGCGCGTGCGCGCGCTCAACCGCTTCCTGCACGACGTCTACCACGATCAGGAAATCATTCGCGCGGGCAAGGTGCCGGCCGAGCAGGTGCTGGGCAACGCGCAGTACCGCCCGGAGATGTGCGGCATCGACGTGGCGAGCGACATCTACGCGCACATCGCCGGCATCGACATCGTGCGCGCCGGGCGCGGCGAGTTCTACGTGCTCGAGGACAACCTGCGCGTCCCGAGCGGCGTGTCGTACATGCTCGAGGACCGCCGCATGATGATGCGGCTGTTCCCGGACCTGTTCGCGCGCAACAAGGTGGCGCCGGTCGAGCATTACCCGGACCTGCTGCTGGAGAACCTGCGCACGGTGGCGCCGCGCGGCGTCGACGATCCGACCGTGGTGCTGCTCACGCCCGGGATGTACAACTCGGCCTATTTCGAGCATGCGTTCCTGGCCCAGCAGATGGGCGTCGAACTGGTCGAAGGGCAGGACCTCTTCGTCCAGGACTTGGCGGTCTACATGCGCACCACGCGCGGGCCGCGCCGGGTCGACGTGATCTACCGCCGGATCGACGACGACTTCCTCGACCCGCGCGCGTTCCGGCCGGACTCGACGCTGGGCGTCGCCGGGCTGCTCGAGGTCTATCGCGCCGGCCGCGTGACGCTGGCCAACGCGATCGGCACCGGGGTGGCGGACGACAAGTCGATCTATCCGTACGTGCCCACGATGATCGAGTTCTACCTCGGCGAGAAGCCGCTGCTGTCGAACGTTCCGACCTACTGCTGCCGCAACCGCGACGACCTGCACTACGCGCTCGAGCACCTGCCCCAGCTGGTGGTCAAGGAAGTCCACAACGCCGGCGGCTACGGCATGCTGGTCGGCCCGGCCGCCACGCGCGACGAGATCGCCCAGTTCCGCCACCGGATCGAGGCGCAGCCCGCCAATTACATCGCGCAACCGACGCTGTCGCTGTCGACCTGCCCGACCTACGTCGAATCCGGCATCGCGCCGCGCCACATCGATCTGCGCCCGTTCGTGCTGTCGGGCTCGCAGGTGAACATGGCGCCGGGCGGGCTGACCCGCGTCGCGCTGCGCGAGGGCTCGCTGGTCGTCAATTCCTCGCAGGGCGGCGGCACCAAGGACACCTGGGTGCTGGAAAGTTAGGCCGCCATGCTCAGCCGCACCGCCGACCACCTGTTCTGGATGGCGCGCTACGTCGAGCGCGCGGAGAACACGGCGCGCATGCTCGACGTGAACGTCACGACCTCGCTTCTGCCGCAGTCCGACGAGCAGAGCATGCGCGGCTGGGGGGCGATGCTCGGGATTTCGGAGCTGCAGCAGGCGTACGACGGCCGCTACGCGTCGCTGACCGCTCGCGACGTCCTCGATTTCATGGCGCGCGACCCCGACAATCCCTCGTCGATCTACTCGTGCCTGCGGGCGGCGCGCGAGAACGCGCGCGCGGTGCGGGGATCTCTGACCACCGAGGTCTGGGAGACCCACAACGACACCTGGCTCGAGCTGCAGAAGCACCTGCAGCACGGCGCGGTGCAGCGCGACCCCAAGGGCTTCTTCGAATGGGTCAAGTTCCGGTCGCACCTGTCGCGCGGGGTCACGATCGGCACCATGCTCAAGGACGAGGCGTTCTACTTCGCCCGCATCGGAACCTTCCTCGAGCGGGCCGACAACACCGCGCGCATCCTGGACGTGAAGTTCCACCGCGGGGGCGAGGCGGCACCGCACGCGATCGCCGCCAACGGCGAGGCCGCCGCGGATACCGAGACCGCCTCGGGCCACTACCTGGACTTCTACTACTGGGCCGCGGTTCTGCGCTCGGTGTCGGCGTTCGAGATCTACCGCCGCGTGTATCGCGACGTCATCACCCCGGCGCGCGTGGCGGAGCTGCTGGTGCTGCGCCCCGACATGCCGCGTTCGCTCGCCGCCTGTGTCAACGAGGTCTGCGCCAACCTCGAGCAGGTCAAGAACAGCCGCTCGGGCGAGACCGCGCGGCGCGGCGGCGTGCTGCGCGCCGAGCTCGAGTACGGGCGCATCGACGACATTCTCGCGCGCGGACTGCACCCGTTCCTGACCGTGTTCCTGGAGCGGGTCAACGACCTGGGCGGGCGCATCGCCCAGGACTTCCTGGTGCCGCTGGCGGCGCGTTAGGGGCGCGCCCTGCGCACGGCCCGCGGGTTAATATCGGCCGCCGGCGGGGGGCCGGGGAAAGGGATCTGTGACCTATTGCGTGGCGATGCAGCTGAACGACGGCCTGGTATTCCTGGCCGATTCGCGCACCAATGCCGGAGTCGACCAGATCTCGACCTTTCGCAAGATGACGGTGTTCGAGCGGCCGGGAGAGCGGCTGCTGGTGATGATGAGCGCCGGCAACCTCGCGATCACGCAGGCCGTGCGCCAGCTGGTCTTCGAGCGCGCCGACCCCGCCGCGCCGTCGGTGTGGACCGTGGCGAGCATGTTCGACGCGGCGCGGGTGATCGGCGACGCCGTGCGCGAGGTGCAGCAGCGCGACGGCCAGGCGCTCAAGGAGGCGGGGATCGAGTTCACCTGCAGCTTCATCCTCGGCGGGCAGATCCGCGGCGAGGCGATGCGGCTCTTCCACGTCTACGCCGCCGGGAATTTCATCGAGGCGACGCCGGAGAATCCGTATTTCCAGATCGGCGAGGCCAAGTACGGCAAGCCGATCGTCGACCGCGTGATCTCGCCCGGCACCTCGCTCGGCGAGGCCGCCAAGTGCGCGCTGATCTCGATGGACTCGACGCTGCGCTCGAACATCTCGGTCGGCCTGCCGCTCGACCTGCTCGTCTACGAGGCCGACGCGCTGCGCGTGACCAAATTCGTCCAGATCGACCAGGACAACCAGTACATGCAGATGATCCGCGGCACCTGGGGCGCGCGCCTGCGCCAGGTGTTCGGCGAGATTCCCGATCCCGCCTGGCGCGACGCGCCGCCGTCGCCGGGCGCGCTGCCGCTCGAGTCCGGACATTCGGCGCCGGTGCGGGCGCCGCTGCCGCCGGGGCTGACCCACGAGGCCGAGCCGGCGCCGGTGCCGATCCAGCTGGTCGCGCAAGGCAGGGGAACCGAAAGCCCGCATTGACCCCGGTTGCCGCGCGCCTTGCGGCTGCCATCCACGGCCCCGCGGCTTCAAGGCCGCGATACAACATCCCCGATCAACTCCGATGTCGATCCACGTCGCGCTCAATCACGTAACCGACTACCGCTACGACCGGCGTGTGCAGCTGTCGCCGCAGGTCGTCCGTCTGCGCCCGGCGCCGCACAGCCGCACGCGCGTGCTGTCGTACTCGCTGCAGGTGCAGCCCGGCACGCACTTCGTCAACTGGCAGCAGGACCCGTTCGCCAACTACCAGGCGCGCCTGGTGTTTCCCGACTCGACCGACGAGTTCCGCCTCGAAGTCGACCTGGTGGTCGAGATGGCGGTGCACAATCCGTTCGACTTCTTCCTCGAGCCGGACGCCGAATCCTTCCCGTTCGCGTACGACCCGGCGCTGGCGCACGATCTGCAGCCCTATCTGACCGCGCTCGAGTCCGGGCCGCGGCTGCGCGAGTTCGTCGCGAGCGTCGACCGGCGTCCACAGCGCAGCATCGACTTCCTGGTCGACCTGAACCATCGGCTGCAGCGCGAGATCCGCTACGAGATCAGGATGGAGCCCGGGGTGCAGACCCCGGAGCAGACGCTGCAGCGCGCCGCGGGCTCGTGCCGCGACAGCGGGTGGCTGCTGGTGCAGGCGTTGCGGCGCCTCGGGCTGGCCGCGCGTTTCGTGTCGGGCTACCTGATCCAGCTCAAGCCCGACGTCAAGGCCCTCGACGGGCCGTCCGGACCCGAGTCGGACTTCACCGACCTGCACGCCTGGTGCGAGGTCTACCTGCCGGGCGCCGGCTGGATCGGCCTCGATCCGACCTCGGGCCTGCTCGCCGGCGAGGGGCACATCCCGCTCGCCTGCACGCCCGAGCCGGGCAGCGCGGCACCGGTGACCGGCGCGGTCGACCCCTGTGAGGTGGCCTTCGAGCACAGGATGCGCGTGACCCGGATCCTGGAATCGCCGCGGGTCACCCTTCCGTACAGCGACGATCAGTGGCGCGCGATCGATGCGCTCGGCCGGCACGTCGATGCCGACCTCGCTGCCACCGACGTGCGCCTGACCATGGGTGGCGAGCCGACCTTCGTATCGGCCGAAGACCGCGACGGCGCCGAGTGGAACACGGCGGCGCTCGGGCCCACCAAGCGCGGCTTCGCGACGGACCTGCTGCAGCGCCTGCGCGACCGCTACGGCGCCAACGGGTTCCTGCACTTCGGGCAGGGTAAGTGGTACCCGGGCGAGCCGCTGCCGCGCTGGGCGCTTTCGGTCTACTGGCGCGCCGACGGCGAGCCCTGCTGGAGCGATCCGGGCCTGTTCGCCGACGAGCGCGAGGCACGTAACTACCGGGTGCAGGACGCGCAGCGCTTCCTCGCCGTGCTGGCCGGCTGCCTCGGCCTGGATGCGAAATTCGCGCTGCCTGCGTACGAGGACGTCTGGTACTACCTCTGGCGCGAAAGGCGCCTGCCGGTCAATGTCGATCCGTTCGATGCACGCCTCGACGACGAGCTGGAGCGCGAGCGCCTGCGGCGGGTCTTCGGACAGGGTCTGGCGCAGGTGGCGGGCTACGTGCTGCCGCTGCGGCGCGACGAGCTCGCGCGGCTTTCCGGCCCGAGCTGGGTCACGGGGCCCTGGCTGGTTCGCGGCGAGCGCCTGTACCTGATCCCCGGCGATTCGCCGATGGGCTGGCGGCTGCCGCTCGATTCGTTGCCCTGGGCTGCCGAGACCGACCACGCGCCGGTGGTCGAGCGCGATCCGTTCGCGCCGCGCCCATCCCTGCCGGGCGCGGCGCCGCTGCGGAGCCAGGTCCAGCGGCCGGCCGCGCAGGGCGTTGCCCAGGTCGGCACCGGCGGCCGCGACATGCCGCTGCCGCGCAAGTTCGAATCGGACGCGTCGGTCACGCGCACGGCGCTGTGCGTGGAGCCGCGCGCCGGCCAGCTCTACGTCTTCATGCCGCCGCTGGCCGAGCTCGAGAGCTACCTGGAGCTGCTGGCGGCGATCGAGGCGACCGCGGCCGAATTGAAGCTTGCGATCGTACTCGAGGGTTACCCGCCGCCGCGCGATCCGCGCCTGAAGGTCCTGCAGGTGACGCCGGATCCGGGCGTGATCGAGGTCAACATCCATCCGGCGTCCAACTGGGACGAGCTGGTCGACCACACCGAGCACCTTTACGACTGCGCGCACCTGTCGCGGCTGTCGACCGAGAAATTCATGCTCGATGGCCGCCACACCGGCACCGGCGGCGGCAATCACTTCGTGCTCGGGGGCCCCACACCGGCCGACAGCCCGCTGCTGCGGCGGCCCGACCTGCTCGCCAGCCTGATCGGCTACTGGCACAACCACCCGTCGTTGTCCTACCTCTTCGCCGGCCTGTTCATCGGCCCGACCAGCCAGGCGCCGCGCGTCGACGAGGCGCGCGACGATCAGCTGTACGAGCTGGAGATCGCGTTCGACCAGATCCGCCGCCACGGCGGCGAAGGAGCCCCGCCGTGGCTGGTCGACCGCACCCTTCGCAACCTGCTGATCGACGTGACGGGCAACACGCACCGGGCAGAGTTCTGCATCGACAAGCTGTATTCGCCCGACGGCCCGAGCGGGCGCCTCGGCCTGCTCGAGCTGCGCGCGTTCGAGATGCCGCCGCATGCGCGCATGAGCCTGGTCCAGCAGCTGCTGCTGCGGGCGCTGGTGGCGCGCTTCTGGCAGCGGCCCTACACCACGCGCCCGGTGCGCTGGGGAACCGCGCTGCACGACCGCTTCCTGCTGCCGACCTTCGTCGGCCTGGACTTCGACGACGTGCTGGCCGAGCTCGCCCAGGCCGGATACCGCTTCGATCGCGCCTGGTTCGCGCCGCACTTCGAGTTCCGGTTCCCGCTGTTCGGCGAGGTCGCGGCGCGCGGCATCGAACTTGCGGTGCGCGGCGCGCTGGAACCCTGGCACGTGATGGGCGAGGAGGGCGGCGCGGGCGGCACCGCGCGCTACGTGGACTCGTCGCTGGAGCGGGTCGAGCTCAAGGTGAGCGGACTGACCGACACCCGCCACGTGGTCACCGTCAACGGCCAGGCTGCGCCGCTGCAGCCGACGGGCCGGGCCGGCGAGTACGCGGCCGGCGTCCGCTACCGGGCCTGGCAGCCGGCCTCGGCGCTGCATCCCACGATCGGCGTGCACGCGCCGCTGACCTTCGATATCGTCGATACCTGGATGGAGCGTTCGCTCGGCGGGTGCAGCTATCACGTCGCGCACCCGGGTGGCCGCCACTACGACAAGTTCCCGATCAATGCCTACGAGGCCGAAAGCCGGCGTCTGGCGCGCTTCTTCCGCATCGGCCATACGCCGGGACGGATGGTCGTGCAGCCGCCGCAGCGCAGCGCGGAGTTCCCGTTCACGCTCGACCTGCGGCGCTGACACGGTGCCCTCGCCATCGCTCCCTTCGTCGCCCCGATCCGGTGCCGTGAGCGGGCCATGAACGGGCGGCACGCGTGACGAAGACCAGCCTCGGCAGGGAAGCCGGCGGCGCCGGCGGCGACCCCGCCGACGCGGCGCTGCGGCTCGCCGCCGCCGCGCCTGCAGGGCATTTCGACGAGCTGCGCACCCCCGAGGGCACGCTGCGGTCCCATTGGCGCGGCTTCTTCGAGCAGCTCGGCAACGCCGGCCTGGGCGACCTCGACCGGCGCCTGGGGTTGCTGCGGCGCCGGGTGCAAGAGCACGGTGTCACCTACAACGTGTACGGCGACGAGCACGGGCCGGCGCGCCGCTGGTTGCTCGACCTGCTGCCGTTCATCGTCGCCCGCGACGAATGGAAGATCATCGAAGAGGGCGTCGTGCAGCGCGCGGCGCTGCTGTCGGCGCTGATGAAGGACATCTACGGCGAACAGCGGCTGCTGCGCGACGGGCTGCTGCCGCCCTCGCTCGTGCTCGGCAATCCGAGCTACCTGCGGCCGCTGCAAGGCTTCTCGGCCCCGGGCGGCGTCTACCTGCACCTGATCGCGTTCGACCTGGCACGCGCGCCCGACGGCCATTGGTGGGTCGCTTCGCAGCGGACCCAGGCTCCATCCGGGCTTGGATACGCGCTCGAGAACCGGCTCATCGTCTCGCGCCTGTTCGCCGACGGCTTCGCCGCGCTGCGCGTGCAGCGGCTGGCGTCGAGCTTCCGGCGCCTGCTCGAAACGCTGCATCGCCTCGCGCCGCGCGATCCGGGGGAGGGCGGCGAGGATGCGCGCATCGTGCTGCTGACCCCGGGCCGCTACAACGAGACCTACTTCGAGCACGCGTACCTGGCGCGCTATCTCGGGGTGCCGCTGGTCGAAGGGCACGACCTGACCGTGCGCGACGACCGCCTGTTCCTGAAGACGCTCTACGGGCTCGAGCGCGTGCACGCGGTGATGCGCCGCGTCGACGACGCGTTCTGCGATCCGCTCGAACTGAGGCCGGAATCGGCGCTCGGAGTGCCTGGGCTGGTGCAGGCGGTGCGCGCCGGGCACGTACTGGTGGCCAATCCGATCGGATCGCGCCTGCTCGAGTCGCCTGCGATCCAGGGCTTCCTGCCGGCGATCGCGCGACGGCTGCTCGGCGAGGAGATGAAGCTGCCCTCGCGCGACACCTGGTGGTGCGGCGAAGCCTCCTCGCGCGCCTACGCGCTCGAGCACCTGGAGCTGGCACGGTTGCGGCCGAGCTATCCCGGCGCGACGCACGAACCCGACGTGCGCGCCGGCTCGGGCCTGGTCCGGCTGGCCGACTGGCGCGAACGGATCGAGGCCAATCCGGACGCCTATACGGTGCAGTCGTACAGGCCGTATTCGAAGACGCCGAACTGGCAGGGCGGCGCGCTGTCGATGCGCTCGGCGGTCGTGCGCGTGTACGCGATCGCAACCGCCGACGGCCGCTGGCACGCGATGCCCGGCGGACTGACCCGGATCGCCGACCCGCGCGGCAACGAAGTCTCGATGCAGCGCGGCGGCAGCAGCGCCGACACCTGGGTCATCACCGGGGAGGAGGTCGACCCGTTCTCGATGCTCAGCGGGCCGCTGCGCGTCGAGGACATCGCCAACCGGCGCCGGGTCGTGACCAGCCGGGCGGCGGAGAATCTGTTCTGGATGGGCCGCTACACGGAGCGCGCGGACAACAGCGTGCGCACGGCGCAGCAGGTCCTGACCGCGTTGCGCGGCGACGAGCGCCTGCCCGCCCCGGTCGCGGCGGCGATCCGCACACAATGCCTGGCGCAGGGCCTCGTGCCGTTCGAAGTGCCGTCGCCCAGCGCCGGCCCGCGCGTGTTCGAGCGCACGCTGCTCGCCGGCCTGTCGGACCCGGCCGGCGCCAGCGTCGCCTTCGACCTGGGCGCGCTCGCACGCTCGGCGGCGGAGATCCGCGAGCGGCTGGCCTCGGAGCACTGGCGCCTGATCGTCGACACCGCGGAGCACTTCACGAGCGCGCAGCGCCAGATGGCCGCGCGCGGACGGCTGTCGCTGGACGAGTCGCTGCGGGCGCTGGGCGAGGTGGCGGTGCGGATCGGCGCGATCACCGGCGCCCAGACCGACGGCATGACCCGCGACGACGGATGGCGCCTGCTCACGATCGGACGCCAGATCGAGCGTCTCGTCTGCATGACCGCCATGCTGCAGTCGCTGTTTGCCGACAAGGCCGTGCAGCACCAGGCCGGATTCGATCTCGCGCTGGCGCTCGCCAACAGCACGATCACCTACCGCTCGCGCTACCCGGGCCGGCAGGAGCTGGCGGCGCTGATCGACCTGCTGGTGCTCGAGGTCGCCAATCCGCGCTCGCTCGCGTGCGCGGTCGACGTGATCGCGCGCGAGTCGAACGCGCTGGCGGGCGCGGCGGCGGGCCGCGCCGACGGACTCGGGCCGGAGCTCGCGACGGGCCGGATCGAGGCTGGGCTGGACGAGCTGTGCGAGCGCGACGGCGGCAAGTTCGCGCGGCTGATCGCATTGATGCAGCGGCTCAACGGCTCGGCGCAGGCGCTGTCGGACTGGATCGGCCTGCAGTACTTCAGCCACTCCGAGCTGCCGCGCTCGATGGTGCTCTGACTGCCCTGACTGCGGGGAACCGATGGCCGAGGCCGCGCTCACCGTCGTGCACGAGACCGAGTACCGCTACTCGACGCGGGTCGTGTTCGCCCAGCACCTCGCGCACCTCGAGCCGCCCGCCGACGACGCGCAGCAGGTCGAGGAGCACTCGATCGCGATCGAACCGGCGCCGGCGGGACAGTCGCGCAGCCTCGACACCTTCGGCAACGCGCGCTTTTTCTTCGGCCTGAGCGTGCCGCACGACACCCTGCGCGTGGTGGCCCGCACCCGGGTGCGCGTGCGCTCGCGCTTCGACGCGGTCGAGCCGGCCGCGAGCCCGCCGTGGGAATCGGTGCGCGATGCGTATCTGTACGCAGCCGGGGCTCCGTATCAACCGGCGGCCGAATTCAGCTACGCGTCGCCGTTTGTCGCGCGCGCTGCGGTGCTGCGCGACTACGCGCTCGGCTCGTTCGGCCCGTCGCGCCGCCTGCTCGAGGCGGCGATCGACCTGATGCACCGGATCCATGCCGACTTCCGGTACCAGGCTGCCAGCACCCAGGTCTCGACGCCTCTGCTCGAGGCCTTCGCGGCGCGCACCGGCGTGTGCCAGGACTTCGCGCACGTGATGATCGGATGCCTGCGATCGCTCGGGCTGGCGGCGCGCTATGTCAGCGGCTATCTGCGGACAGAGCCTCGCCCCGGCGCCGGTCGCCTGCTGGGCGCCGACGCCTCGCATGCCTGGGTTGCCGTGCATTGCCCGCGCAACGGCTGGGTCGAGCTCGATCCGACCAACGACCTCATCCCCGCCACCGGACACGTCCGGCTTGCGATCGGGCGCGACTACGGCGATGTGGCGCCGCTGCGCGGCGTGGTGCACGGCGGCGGCGAGCACAGCCTGCGCGTCGCGGTCAAGGTCTCCGCGCAGGCCTGAGCCGCCGCCAGCATTCGTTCCAGCTCCGGCACGCACGCGCCGCATCCGGTGCCGCACTTCAGCCGCGCCTGCAACGCCCCGAGGGTCCGCTCGCCGCCTTCGATGGCACTGGCGATGCGCTCGGTCGAGACGTCGTGGCAGCTGCACACGATGCGCTCCCTGACCGGCACTGCCACCGGCACCGCGGCCAGCGGCGCGAGCAGCCACCGCCGCAGCGGCGCGGCCGACTCGCCCGCGAGCACCGCCGCGCGCAGCCAGTCGGAGGCTGCCGTTTCGCCGAACAACGCGACGCCCGTCAGCCGATCGTCCTCGATCAGCGCCCGCTTGTGGATGTCGCGCCGGGCGTCGTCGTAGCGCAGCGCCTGCGCCATGATCTCTGCCGCAGTTGTCAGGGCGGCAAGCAACTCCGGCGCAGGCGCTTTCGCGGCGGCGAGCCGCAGCGTGAGCACCGGCTCGTCGCGGCCCGCCAGTGTCAGGCTCGCGTAGTCGAAGCGGTCGAGCAGGGGCGCCAGCGCGGTATCCCACTCGAGCGCCTGCTCGGCGGCGGCGGGACCGCGCGCCCGGCGCAGCAGCAGGCCCCGCCACGGCAGCGCGACGCGGCGAACCGCGACCGCCGCGTGCTTCAGCTCGGGCTGCTTCGAGTGCGGATCGAGAACCGGTGCCAGCAGCTCGTTGACGCCTGCGTGGGACAGGCGGCGCCGACCCCAGTGCATCGGCACGAACACGTGACCGGGCTTGACGCCGGCGTCGGCGGCAAGCGGGAGCACGACGTCACCGCGGCGCGTCGACAGGCTCACCAGCTCGCCGGCCTCGAAGCCCCGCCGTTGGAGGTCGCTCGGGTGCATCGATGCCACCGGAAACTCGGCGTGGTTCATCAGCCGGGCCAGCTTGCCGGTGCGGCTCATGCCGTGCCACTGGTCGCGCAGGCGCCCGGTGTTCAGGTGCAGCGGGTAGCTCGCGTCGGTGTTCTCGGCCGTGATGCCGAGGGTGATCGGCACGAAGCGGGCGCGGGCGTCCGGCGTCGCGAAGCGGTGATCCGTATACAGGCGCGCCTGGCCGGTCGAGGCGCCCTCAGGCAGCGGCCATTGCTGCGGTCCGCCAGCATCGAGACTCCGATAGCTCAAGCCGCCGATGTCGAGATCGCGGCCGACCGTGGTGGCGATGTGCTCGAGGAAGACCTGCTCGCTCGACGCGAAGTCGAAGCGTGGCTGCGCGCCGCGGGGGCCGAGGCGCGCGGCCAGGCGGCGCGCGCAGTCGGCGGCGATTTCCCAGTCGGCACGCGCCTCCCCGGGCGGCGGGACCGCGGCCCGCACCCGCGAGACGCGCCGTTCCGAGTTGGTCATCGTGCCGTCCTTCTCGCCCCAGGTGGCCGCCGGCAGCAGCAGGTCGGCGAACGGCGCCGTCTCGGTGTCGGCGTAGGCGTCCTGCAGCACGACCCATTCGGCGGCCTCCAGCGCCTCGCGGACGCGCGCCTGATCGGGCAGCGACTGCGCGGGGTTCGTGCAGGCGATCCACACGGCCTTGACTTCGCCGCTGCGCAACGCCTCGAAGATCTCCACCGCGGTCCTGCCCGGCGTGGCGGGCAGCGCATCGATGCCCCAGAGTCGCGCGAGCTCGGCCCGGTGCCCGGCATCGGCGGGATCGCGATGGCCGTTCAGCAGGTTGGCCATCGCGCCCACTTCGCGCCCGCCCATGGCGTTGGGCTGACCGGTCAGCGAGAACGGCCCGCAGCCGGGACGGCCGATCTGGCCCGTCGCGAGGTGCAGATGGATCAGTGCCGCGCCGTTGTCGGACCCGTGGTGCGACTGGTTCAGGCCCTGGCACCACAGCGAAAGGGCGGCTGCGGCTTCGCCGAACGCCCTTGCCGCCTCCACGATCCGTCCCGCGTCGACGCCGCAGACCGACGCCGCCGCAGCCGGCGTCAGCTCGCGCACCGCATCGCGGGCGTGCTCGAACCCGGTGGTGTGTGCGGCGACGAAGCGGCGATCGATCAGCCCGTCCCAGATCAGCACGTGCAGCATCGCGCCGAGCAGGATCGCGTCGGTGCCGGGCTCGATCTGCAGGTGCAGGTCGGCGGCGGCCGCGGTGTCCGTCACCCGCGGATCGATCACGATGAGCTTGCGCCCGGGATTGGCTGCGCGCGCGTCGAGCAGGCGCCGGAACAGGATCGGGTGCGCATAAGCCGTGTTCGAGCCGGCGATCAGCACGCAATCGGCGCGCTCGATGTCCTCGTAGCAGGCGGGCGGCGCGTCGCTGCCCAGGGTCCTTTTGTACGCCGAGACGGCCGAGGACATGCACAGGCGCGAGTTGGAATCGATGTTGTTGGTTCCGACAACGGCCCGGGCCAGCTTGTTGAAGACGTAGTAGTCCTCGGTCAGCAGCTGGCCCGAGACGTAGAACGCGACCGCGTCCGGGCCGTGCGCGTCGATGACGCCGGCCAGCCGCTGGGCCGCATGGTCGAGCGCCGCGTCCCAGCTCACGCGCCGCCGCGGTTCGCTGCGCCCGGCCCGCAGCTCGGGATAAAGGGCCCGCGTCGTGAGGGGCCGCGCCAGATGCAGCGTCGAGCCCTTGCTGCAGAGGCGGCCGAAGTTGGCCGGATGGTCCGGGTCGCCATCGACCCCGAGGATCCGATCGCCGTCGTGCTCGATCCGGACCCCGCAGCCGGTGCCGCAATAGCAGCAGACGGAACGCACCCGGGCCATTGGACTCAGACCCGCAGATAGACCCGGCCGTCCTCGACCCGGGCCTCGTGCCGCTGGACGCAACCCTGATCCGGGGCGACCGCCTTGCCGCTGTCGAGCTCGATCAACCAGCCGTGCAGCGGACACGCCACCCGGTCACCGCTGACGATGCCCTGCGACAGCGGGCCGCCCCGGTGCGGGCAGCGGTCGTCGAGCGCGAAGACCCGGTCGTCGGCCGTGCGAAACACGGCCAGATCGCCGCGGGCGGTCCTGACGACCCGGCTGCCGAGGCAGGGGATGTCCTCGAGCGCGCAAAGGGGCTTCCATCCGTCCATCCCGTGCTCCATCGTCAAACCGTCAGGGCTTCGTATTCACGCTGCTCGCCCTGGACGCGCTCGACCCAGGGATCGCGAACGTCTTTCAACGCGTACAGGAGCCGCTCGTACAGTCCGGCGGCGCCGGCGGGATCGTCGACGACGCGGCTGCGCACATAGTCGAGGCCGACCCGCTGAACGAAGTGGACGGTGCGCTCGAGGTAGAAGCCTTCCTCGCGATACAGCTGCAGGAACGCGCCGGCGACGCGCTTGACCTCGTCGTCCGATCCGACCTTGCAAAGGAAGTGGGCGACTTCCGTCTTGATGCCGCCGTTGCCGGCGATGTGGATCTCCCAGCCGGAATCGACGCCGATGACGCCCACGTCCTTGATGCCGGCCTCGGCGCAGTTGCGCGGGCAGCCGGACACCGCCAGCTTGACCTTGTGCGGCGACCACATGCCGAACAGCATCTTCTCGAGCGCCACGCCCATCGTCATCGACTGCTGGGTGCCGAAGCGGCAGTGCTCGGCACCGACACAGGTCTTCACGGTGCGGATGCTCTTGCCGTAGGCGTGCCCGGAGGGCATGCCGAGGTCTCTCCAGACCGCCGGCAGGTCGTCCTTCCGGATGCCGAGCAGGTCGATCCGCTGCCCGCCGGTGACCTTGACCGTCGGCACCTTGTACTTCTCCGCGACGTCGGCGATCCGGCGCAGCTCGTCGGGCGTCGTCAGCCCGCCCCACATGCGCGGCACCACGGAGTAGGTGCCGTCGTTCTGGATGTTCGCGTGCGCGCGCTCGTTGATGAAGCGCGACTGGGGATCGTCCACCGCCTCGTGCGGCCAGGTCGAGATCAGGTAGTAGTTGAGCGCCGGGCGGCAGGTGGCGCAGCCGTTGGGCGTGCGCCATTGCAGGTAGCGGATCGTCTGCGGGATCGAAAGCAGGCGCTCCTCGCGGATCGCCCGGCGAACGGTCCCGTGCGTGTGGTCGGTGCAGCCGCACAGGGGCTTGTCGGCCACCGACGCGGGCTTGTAGGCGCCGCCAACCGTCGACGCCAGGATCTGTTCGACCAGGCCCGTGCAGGAGCCGCACGAGCTCGAAGCCTTGGTGTGCTTGCGGACGTCCTCCAGCGTGAACAGGCCGCGCTCGCGGATCGCCTTGACGATCGTCCCCTTGCACACGCCATTGCAGCCGCAGACCTCGGCGGTGTCGGCCAGCGCCGCGGCGTTGTGCCCACCGGCGTGGCCGACGTCGCCCAGCGAATGCTCGCCGAACATCAGGCGATCGCGCAGGTCGGAGATGGGGGCCGCGTCCTTGATCAGGCGGAAATACCAGGCACCGTCGCCGGTGTCGCCGACCAGCACGGCGCCGACCAGCCTGTCGCCTTCGACGACCAGCTTCTTGTAGACGCCGCCCGCACGATCGTGAAGCACGATCTGGTCCGTGCGCTGATCGCCCAGGAGATTCCCCGCCGAGAAGACGTCGATACCGGTCACCTTGAGCTTGGTCGACACGGCGGAGCCGCCGTAGCGCGCGATGCCGAAGTTGGCCAGGTGGTTGGCGCAGACCTTGGCCTGCTCGAACAGCGGTGCGACCAGTCCGTAGGCGGTGCCGCGGTGGCTGACGCATTCGCCGACGGCGTAGATCCGGGGGTCGTAGGTCTGCATCGTGTCGTTGACCACGATGCCGCGATGACAGTGGATCCGGGCCGACTCGGCAAGATGGGTGTTGGGGCGGATGCCGGCCGCCATCACGACCAGGTCGGCAGGGATCTCGACGCCGTCCTTGGTGCGGACCGCGCCGACGCGGCCGTCCTTTTCCAGCAGTGCCTCGGTCTGCTTGCCGAGCAGGAAGCGCAGGCCGCGAGCCTCGAGCATGCCCTGCAGCATGTCGGCGGCGGCTTTGTCGAGCTGCCGCTCCATGATCCAGTCCGCCAGATGCACGACGGTGACATCCATCCCGCGCAGCCTCAGGCCGTTGGCGGCTTCAAGGCCGAGCAGGCCCGCGCCGATGACGACCGCGTGCCGGTAGGCACTGGCGGCGTCGATCATCGCCTCGGTATCGGCGATGTCGCGATACGCGATCACGCCCGGCAGGTCGGCGCCGGGAACCGGCAGCACGAAGGGCGTCGAGCCGGTCGCCAGCAGCAGGCGGTCGTAGCCCTCCTCGGTGCCATCGTGCGCGACGACCCTGCGCGCCTTGCGATCGATCCGCGCGACCCGCCTGCCGGCGTGCAGCCGGATTCCGTGCCGCCGGTACCAGTCGAAGTCGTTCAGCACGATGTCGGACAGCGTCATCTCGCCCGCCAGAACCGGCGACAGCAGGATGCGGTTGTAGTTGCCGTGGGGCTCGGCCCCGAACACGGTGATCTCGTACGATTCGGGCGCAAGCTTCAGCAGTTCCTCGACGGTGCGGATGCCGGCCATGCCATTGCCGACGACGACGAGCTTCTGACGTTCCGACATCGGTACCTCCAAACGCGCTACTTCCATTTCAGGAGCGCGAGCAGCAGCAGGTTGGCAAGCAGCGAAGCCACCGCGATCAGCTTCAGCGCGAGGCTCGGGTTGCGTGCGGCGAGCGGCGTGCGCCGCGGGGATGCCAGCGGCCTGTGCGCGCCGCGCTCCAGCGCGAGCCGGAACTCTTCGGCGGTCTCGAAGCGTTCCGCCGGCTCGCGGGCGCAGGCCTTGGCGAGCAGCGCCTCCAGCCACGCCGGCGTGTCCGGGCGATGCCGGGTCGCGGGCACCGGCTGCCCGAAGCGCGGGTTCTGGAACGGTTCGATCTCGCCATAGGGGTACTTGCGCGTCAGCAATTCGTACAGCGTGACGCCGCAGGCGTAGAGATCGCTCGACTCGGCCGCGGGCCGGCCGGCGAACAGCTCCGGCGCCATGTACGAGGGCGTGCCCGGGTTGTTGATCTCGCGGAATTCGTCGCCGTCGCTCGCCGCGACCCCGAGATCGAGGATCGTGAGCTGGCCCTGCGGGCCCAGCTGCAGGTTGTCAGGCTTGATGTCCCGATGAACGATGGCAAGCCGGTGCAGCGCCGCGACCCCTTTGAGCAGGCGGACCCCCAGCTCGGCCACCTCGTGCGGCGCGAAGCGATGGCCGCGCGCGAGCCGGGCTCGCAGCGTCTCGCCGGGTTGCCACGCCATCAGGTAATACAGGCGCGTGCGACGCGGGTGGCCGACCACCTGCGGAAAGCACGGCGAGGGCGCGCGCCGCGCCAGCCATTCCTCGTGCGCGAGCGCCGCGATCGCCTCACCGTCGCCGGCGTCGGGCCGCAGGGTCTTCAGGACCAGCGCGGCGCCGGGTGCCGGAGCGCAGCCGGCCGCGACATCATCGCGCGCGACCTTGTAGAGCAGCGTCACGCGCGACTCGTGCAACAGCTCGAGTACTCGCAGGCCGTCGATCTCGTGACCGGGCAACATCCGGGGCGGCAGCGGCAGCCGGTGCACCGCCGCAAGCGAGTCGCGCAGGCCGTTTTCGGCAACCGCGATCACGTCGGCCACGAGCGCGGTGCAGTCGTCCGGGGAGCCGTTCGCATGGGCCTCCCCGACGAGCGCCTCCGCCGCGGCCTCGGCGCCGCGATGACGCGCGAGCGCCTCGGCGATCCCGCGATCGCCGAGCGTCGCCCAGACGCCGTCGCTGGCGAGAACGATGCGGTCGCCCTGCCGCAGCTCGCCATCGGCATGGTCGACGGCGAGGTGCGCATCGAGGCCGATCGCGCGGCGCAGGACGTTCGACAGCTCCGGGTGCTCCCAGGTGTGGTCTTCGGTCAGCTGCGTCAGCCGCCCATCCCTGGCCAGGTAGGCGCGCGTGTCGCCGACGTGGGCGACGTAGTAGCGCGCACCCCGCAGCACGAGCGCGGTCAGCGTGGTGGCCATGCCGGCGTTCTCGGGCGACTTGCGCGCATGGGCGAGCAGCCAACGGTTCGCCGCCTGCAGCACCGTGTCGAGCGCTTGCGCGGCGCCCCAGGTATCGGGCGTCGCGTAGTAGTCGACCAGGAGGTTGCGCACCGAAAACTCGGCCGCTTCGCGTCCGTTCGCGTGGCCGCCGACGCCGTCGGCGATCGCGAGCAGCGCGCCCTTGGCGGCGAGCTCAGGCCCTTCCGGCGTGGTGGCACCGGCGAAGTCCTCGTTGCGGCTGCGCCTGCCGGCGCGGGTCGAATGCGCGACCTCGACCCGCAGCGCGCCGACCGCGGCTGGACGGGGAACGCCGGTCACCGGCTTGGAAAGGGCCGCGAGTCTCATGCCGCTTCCGGCATCAGATGCGAGCCGCGGTCAGCGACGCAGCGCCCCAGGTCGTGCGCCAGCGCGCCTTCACCGAAGTCAGACCGATCAGTGCCGCCACCGCCAGCGTGGCGAAGATCAGCAACCCGGCCTGGTAACTGCCCGTGAGCTCCCTGGAATACCCCAAGGACGAGGCGAGGTAGAAGCCGCCGATACCGCCGGCCATGCCGACCAGCCCCGTCATCACTCCGATCTCGTTGCGGAATCGCTGCGGCACGAGCTGGAACACGGCGCCGTTGCCCATCCCGAGCGCCAGCATCGCCGGCACCAACACCCCGAGCGCCGCCCACGCGCTAGACAGCCCGGTGCTGACGATCGCCAGCAGCGACCCCGCCACCAGGTACATCGCGGTCAGGCTCCTGACGCCGCCGATCCGGTCCGCGACGGCGCCCCCGACCGGGCGCACCAGGGAGCCCGCGAACACGCAGGCCGCGGTGAAATACCCCGCCGTTTTCGCGTCGAGGCCGTATTGCGTGTTGAAGTAGATCGTCAGAGACGATGCCAGCCCGACGAAGCCCCCGAAGGTCACGGCGTAGAAGAACATGAACCACCAGGCATCCCGGTCCCTGAGCACCTTGAGGTACTGGCTGAGCGGCTTGGGCGCGGGGCACGCCGGAGCGTCCCGCGCGAGCAGCAGGTAGACGACCAGCGTCGCGCCCAGAGGGAGGAGCGCGAGGCCGAACACGTTGTTCCAGCCGAACGCCGCGGCGAGGCCGGGCGCGAACAGGGCCGCCAGCACGGTCCCGGAATTGCCCGCGCCCGCGATGCCCAGGGCCTTGCCCTGGTGTTCCGGCGGATACCAGCGCGAGGCAAGCGGCAGCGCGGCCGAGAACGATGCGCCGGCGACGCCGAGAAAGATCCCGAGAACGAGCGTCTGCCCGAACGAATGGATGCCTTGGTGCCAGGCGACGGCCAGCGCGACAAGGACCACGATCTGGCCGACGATGCCCGCGCGCCTCGGCCTGATATGGTCGACGAGAACGCCCATCACGATGCGCAGCACCGCGCCGGCGAGGACCGGCGTGGCGACCATCAGCCCCCGCTGCGCGTGCGAAAGGCCAAGATCGTGGCCGATCTGGACGCCGAGCGGGCCCAGGATCACCCAGACCATGAATGCCAGGTCGAAGTAGAGGAATGCGGCGAACAGCGTCGGCGCATGGCCGGCGCGGGCGAAAGAGCGGAAATCTGCCATGGTGTTTCCTCAAGGAAAACTCATCCGGCGCCGGGCCGGCGAGGAGGCACATGGCTGCGCACTTCGGCGTGCACACGACCGGTCGTGCGGAAACCGGTCAGGATGCGGCGTCGCATCCTCGAACGATCGTTACTATGCAAACGGCATGCCAGGGGGGCCCCCAGGTGCGCTTCTTGCGTGCAGACGCTTCGACAGCCGCCGCGGGCGCCGGCCTCGCCGGCTGCCGCCTCCGACCTGCACGCGATGCCGCGAAGCGGCGACGAAATGATCTCTGCCCTGGTTCTGACCGACGATTCGCTCGACTGCCCGACACTCGCAAGCGATCTGAGCGAGGCGGGCATTCCCGTCCGTGGTGCATGTGCGTGCGACACCTTGGTGCGCCAGGCCGTGCAGTCTTCGCCGGACGTCGTGGTCGGCTGGAGCGAACGCCCGGGGCCGCCGCTGTTCGAAGCGCTGGCCACGCTCGCGCAGGTCAACCCCTGTCCGGTCGTACTCTTCACCGGGCACGGCGACATCGAGTCGATCGAGCGCGCCATCGCGGCCGGCGTGCACGCGTACGAGATCGGCGGCTATGCGCCGTCGAGGCTGCGCTCGGTGATCCATGTGGCGCAGGCGCGCTTTCGTGCGAATCGGGCGCTGCGCGCCGAGCTCGACGAGTTGAAGAGCCGCTATGAGGAGCGGCGCCTGGTGGACCGCGCCAAGGGCATCCTGATGCGGTCCGGCGCGGTCACCGAGGAGGAGGCGTTCCGGACGCTGCGATCGGCCTCGCAGCGGGGCAACCGCCGTGTCGGCGAAGTGGCGGGCCGGTTGATCGAGGCGGCGCGCGCGGCGGAGGCGGTCAATCGCGGCGGGCAGCTGCGGATGCTGTCGCAGCGGATCGTCAAGCTGCAGGCGCTGCGCGTCGCGCGCGTCGATGCGGCGGGCGCGTCGACGCTGCTCGCCCAATCGCGCGCGCGCGCGCTGGCGAACCTCGAGGTGGTCGAGAACCTTGTATCCAGGAGCACGCACGGAGACCTGTTGGGCAACATCCGGGCGTCGTGGCGCAGCGTCGAGGTCGCGCTCGATTCGGCTGCTGCGCCGTCCGGCCTGGCCGAGCTCGACTCGCGCGCCGAGCAGCTGAGCGCCGGTGCCGACCGCCTCGTCACGGCGCTGGGCGGCGGCGATCCAGGGAGCGGCCTGCACGCGGTCAACATCTGCGGGCGCCAGCGAATGCTGTCGCAGAGGCTCGCGAAGCTCGCGCTGCTGGGCGGCCTGCTCGAGGCACCGCACGACGCATCCGCGCGCCGGCAGGCCGAGGCGACGGCGCTCGAATTCGAGCGGGCCATGGCCTTTCTCGGCGCGGCCTCGCCTGGCATCGACGGCGTACAGCCCCAGCTCGACGAGGCGGCGCAAGCCTGGAGCCGGATGCGCGCGGCGGTATCACAAGCAGGCGGCCACGCCGGACGCCTCGAGCTCGCGGCAAGCAGCGAAGCGGTCCTTGAGTCGTTCGAGCAGCTGACCGGACGACTGGAGCGCAGCCTTAGTGTGCTCCTCGGGCAGCCGGCGGGCACGCACTTCAATCCCCTCTCCCGCGGCGCGGGAGAGGGGAGGCTCGCGCAATGACGCTGTCGTGAGACGGATCGCCCCCGGCGATGCCGGCGCCGCTACTCGTTGCTGGTCGCGCGCACTTCCTCGATCGTCGTCAGGCCCTGCAGGACCTTCTCGATCCCGTCCTGGCGCAGCGTACGCATGCCGTCGCGCATCGCGCAGGCTTTGAGCTCGAGCGGCGAGGCGCGCTTCTGGATCAGCTGCCTTAACTCGGGGCCGCTGGTCATCAACTCGTGGATGGCGACCCGGCCGCGCATCCCGCTGCTGCGGCAGCGCTCGCAGCCGACGCTCTTGTGGAACATCAGGCGGCCGTTCTGCGCGAACCGGCTGTTCCAGTCGGTCAGCACCGCATCGCGCGCTTGCTCGACGCCCGGCGGCGCGGCGCGAAGGTAGTCGGTCAGAAGCTCGTCGATCTCGCCCGCGGTCGCCGGTCGCGCGGCGCGGCAATGCCGGCACAGCCGGCGCAACAGGCGCTGCGCGAGGACGCCGAGCAGCGAGTCGGCGAAGTTGAAGGCGTCCAACCCCATGTCGAGCAGGCGCGTGACGGTTTCCGGGGCGGTATTCGTGTGCAGCGTCGACAGGACCAGATGGCCGGTCAGCGACGCTTCGACCGCCATGTGCGCGGTTTCCTGGTCCCGCACCTCGCCCACCATGATCACGTCCGGATCGGCGCGCAGGAATGCGCGCAGCGCCTTGGCGAAGGTCCAGTCGATCTTCGGATTCACCTGGACCTGGCGCAGTCCGGCCTGCGTGATCTCGACCGGGTCCTCGGCGGTCCAGATCTTGCGCTCGGGACGGTTGATATGGCCGAGCGCGGAGTGCAGCGTGGTGGTTTTGCCGGCTCCCGTGGGGCCGGCGCAAAGCACCAGCCCGTAGGGACGCTCGATGATCGACTTGAAGCGGGCCAGGTTTGCCGCGGTCAGTCCGAGGTCGGCGAGCGGGACCGGCTTGGCGGAGGTCAGCAGCCGCAGCACGACGTCCTCGAGGCCGCTGGTGGTCGGGATCGTCGCCACGCGCAACTCGAGCTTGTGGGAAGGGGAGAAGCGCGCGAAGTTGATCTTGCCGTCCTGCGGCTTGCGCCGCTCGGAGATGTCGAGGTCGCACATGACCTTGATGCGCGACACGACCGCGTTGCGGTAGTTGTGCGGCAGCTCGATATAAGGACGAAGCTCGCCGTCCTTGCGGAATCGGACCTTGACCTTATCGCGCCCGGGCGAGCACTCGATGTGGATGTCGGACGCCCCCTCGGCGTGCGCCTCGACGATCATCTGGTTGATCAGGCGCACGAGCGAATTGTCGCTCTGCTCGATCGGCTTGTCCTCGGCCGCGTTGGGCGCATCGCCGCCGTCGCGCTCGAGGGTCTCGGCGAGCTTGCCGGCGTCCTTGGCCTCTTCCTCGTCGGCCTCGCCGCCGGCGCCGGTGGCTGACGGGTCGGCACCCGCGTAGCCGATGCGGGCGTATGCCGCGTTCAGCGCCTGGTCGATGTCGTCCTGGGTCGCGAGGGCGGGGATCACCTTGGTCTGCGCGACGAATTCGATCTCGTCGAGCGCCGCCCGCCGCGTCACGTCCTCGATACCCACCACGAGGTGCGATTCGCTCAGCACCAGCGGCAGCACATGCAGGCGTCGCGCGATCGCGAAGGGCACGCGCCGCAGCGCGTTGGCCTCGACCGGGAACTGCGCGACGTCGACGATCGGGTAGCCCATTTTGCGCGCGAGCGCCGAGCGCAGGTCCTCGCGCGAGATCATGTTCTGCCGCACGAGCAGCTCGCCGAGCGGTGCCGAGCGATCGGTCTTCTGGATCTCGAGCACCGATTGCAGCTGCTCGGACCGGATCAGGCCGAGCGCGATCAGCGCTTCGCCCAGTCGCATCACCGGCATCCGTGCCTGCATCTCGAGCGCCTTGCGCAGCTCGTCGGGGCCGACGATCTGGCGCTTGACCAGCATTTCGCCCAACTTCTGCGTGCGCAGCTGACCCTGGAGGGCCGCGATCTGCTCGACCTGTTCCTCGCTCGCGGCGTGCTGCTCGACCAGCACCTTGCCGATCGGCGTGCCGATCTCGTGGCGCAGCACGGCCTCCTTCGGCAGGAACATCCGCAGCACGCGGTCGCCGTCGTCGACCGGCGGGAACAGGAACAGGCCGGCCGGGTGTTCCACCTGCCCGACCGTCTTGCCGGTCATCGCGCTGCCGCCCTTCAGCAGCAGGCGATAGGGGGTGCGCGCACGCTTCTCGAGCAGCGCCGACGCCTCCCTGGAAGAGGGCCGCAGCAGCGGGCGGCTCGGGGCCAGCGGCTCGGTCAGCGTCAGACTGAGGAACTGGCTGAAGCGCAGCGGGACCGGAGCCTTCGCCGTGGAGAACTGGACGCTCGCGGTGCCCTCGTCGAAGCTGATCGAAATCAGGCTGCCGCGAACGATGCGGCGGTTGATGGCCTCGACCATGCAAGCCATCGGCGCCTCGTGTTCCGTCGGTCCCGGGTAGCTTCCGAACGGAGGCGACGGCCAGCAGATGGTCGCGGCCGAGTGCGGCGATGCGATGGCGCTGCCCGCCGTCTTGAGGTGCCGCGCAGGGGGTGTGTCGAGCATGGTTGCGTTCGGCCTGAGCCGTCGGTGGACCGGGCCATTGCGATCCGCCGCAAGCCCGGCAGCCTTTCCAGATTAGACCGGCGAGGTCCCGGCAAAGCCGCGAAAAGGCCGTCTTTTCAGACGCTTGGAACAAATCGGGCGTGGCGGCTCAGGCTTTGTGGCGGGCGGCCGGCCTGAGGACCCCGCCCCTTCGGGTAAATTGAATCCGCTGAGCGACTGGAGGTGGTCCATGGCATTCGAGTTCGGGAACCGGCGCGTGGTCGTCGCGGGTGGCAGCCGGGGGATCGGACGGTCGATCGCGCTCGGTTTTGCGGCCGCCGGGGCCGACGTCTCCATCTGCGCGCGAGGTGCCGAGGCGCTGGAACGCACGCGCGCCGAGATCGCCGCGCGGGGTCGCCGCGCGC
The DNA here is from genome assembly GCA_964512305.1 of uncultured Burkholderiaceae bacterium. GTDB lineage: Bacteria > Pseudomonadota > Gammaproteobacteria > Burkholderiales > Burkholderiaceae_F > CAZEIW01. Next base: position 23,233 of record CAZEIW010000029.1, read on the forward strand.
ACGCGGCGGTATGCGATCTTGCCGACGGGCCGGCGATCGCGCGCTACGTCGCCGATGCCGGCGAGGCGCTCGGCGGCATCGACGTCCTCGTCAACAATGCCTCGGGCTTCGGCGTGGGCGACGACGAAGCGAGCTGGGCCGCGGGGCTCGCGGTCGACGTGATGGCGATGGTGCGGGCCTCGCGCGCGGCGCTGCCGATGCTCGAAAAGGCGGCCGGCGGCTCGATCGTCAACGTGTCGTCGATCTCCGGCCTTCGGCCCGCCCGGCGGGCACCCGCGTACGGGGCGGTGAAGGCGGCGATGATGCACTACACGATGACCCAGGCCGCACTTCTCGCGCGCAAGAAGATCCGCGTGAACTGCATCGCGCCGGGGTCGATCGAGTTTCCGGGCGGGACCTGGGAGAAGCGCCGCCTCGCCAAGGACGAGCTGTACGCACTCGTGCTCGAGAGCATTCCGTTCGGGCGGCTCGGCACGCCGGAAGAGGTTGCGGAGGTTGCCCTGTTCCTGGCGTCGCCGCACGCGCGCTGGATCACGGGGCAGACGATCGCGGTGGACGGGGGGCAGCTGTTGAGCGCGTGAGGACGGTTCCGGCCGGGCGCAGCGTGGTGCCCGCTCGTCCCGCGCGGAGTACGCCGCAGGAGGAAGAGCGTTTCCGCCTTGCGCCGACCCCCGGGTCAAGCCCGGGGGCAGGCTTACGGATGGCCGGGACAAGCCCGGCCATGACAATGCTACTGGCGTTGCCCTGAATCGGCGTCATCCCCGGGCTCGTCCCGGGGATCCACGTCGGTGCAAAACGAAGCGCTTCCAGTTCGCACCGACGTGGATGGCCGGGACAAGCCCGGCCATGACG
>CAZEIW010000030.1:0-12494 GCA_964512305.1 uncultured Burkholderiaceae bacterium
GGGGCACCGAGATCAGGTTCTCGATCGACAGCGTGTCCAGGACCTGGCCGCCGAAGCGCTCGGCGACCACGCCGGTGCGGATGCCCTTGCGGGCGGCGTAGATCGCCGCCGCCGCCGCGGCGGGACCGCCGCCGACCACCAGCACGTCGAACACCGCTTCGGCCGCGAGGCTCTCCGCGGCGCGGCGATCGGCGCCGCCGTCCAGCCGCGCGACGATCTGCTCGATGCTCATGCGCCCCTGGTCGAAAGGCTCCCCGTTCAGGAACACCGCGGGCACGGACATCACCTGGCGCGAGGCGACCTCGTCCTCGAACAGCGAGCCGTCGATCGCCACGTGACGGATGCGCGGGTTCAAGACGCTCATCAGGTTGAGCGCCTGAACCGTGTCCGGGCAGCTGTGGCAGGACAGCGACATGAAGGTTTCGAAGCGATACTCCCCCGGCAGGCCGCGCACGTGCGCGGCAACCTCGGCGTCGACCTTCGGGGGATGCCCTCCCACCTGCAGCAGCGCCAGCACGAGCGAGGTGAACTCGTGCCCCAGCGGGACGCCCGCGAAGGCGACGGCGACGTCGGAGCCGGCGCGGCGAATCTCGAAGGAGGGCACTCGCGTGTCGGCGCCCGAGGTGTCGACGCGCACGTTGCCGCACACCGAGGCGATCTCGTGCAGCAGCGCGAGCAGCTCGGCGGACTTCGGGCTCCCGTCCAGGGAGGCGACGAGCTCGATCGGATGCACGACCCGCTCGAGATAGGCGCGCAGCTGCTCTTTCGTTTCGGCATCCAGCACGGCGGTCTCCTTCTGAGGTCAGATCTTGCCGACGAGGTCGAGCGAAGGCTTCAGGGTCTTCGCGCCTTCCTTCCACTTCGCGGGGCAGACCTCGCCCGGGTGCGAGGCGACGTACTGAGCCGCCTTGACCTTGCGCAGCAGCTCGCCCGCGTCGCGGCCGATGCCGTTGTCGTGGATTTCGCACAGCTTGATGCGGCCTTCCGGGTCGACCAGGAACGTGCCGCGCAGCGCCAGGCCCTCCTCCTCGATCATGACCTCGAAATTGCGCGTGATCGTGCCGGTGGGGTCGCCGATCATCGTGTACCTGACCTTGCGGATCGCCTCCGACGTGTCGTGCCAGGCCTTGTGAGCGAAGTGCGTGTCGGTCGAGACCGAGTACACCTCGACGCCGAGGTCCCGGAACTCGGGGTGGCGCTCGGCCAGGTCCTCGAGCTCGGTGGGGCAGACGAACGTGAAGTCGGCCGGGTAGAAGCACAGCACCGACCACTTGCCGCGCAGGTCGGCGTCGGAAACGGAAATGAACTTGCCGTCGCGATAGGCGTTCGCCTTGAAAGGCTTGACGGTGGTGTTGATCAGGGACATCGAGGGCTCCGGGTTCGTTGGGACCGTGGCCGCCGGCTTGCGCCGATGCGGCTCGTCGGGTCGACGGGACGGACTATGGTGTCCGCGGCATAATCCATCCAACGAATAATTTCGCTCGACATAATCGATGAAATCGATCACGCCGCGCTCAGCGCCGAAGCGCCCCCTGCCGTCCCTGCGCCAGCTGCGCTATCTGGTCGTGCTTTCCGAGACGCGCAACTTCACGCGCGCCGCCGAGGCGTGCTTCGTGACCCAGTCGACCCTGAGCGCCGGGCTCAAGGAGCTGGAGGCGTCGCTTGGCGCCCAGCTGGTCGAGCGCGACCGGCAGTCGGTGCGGATGACGCCGGTCGGCGAAGCGACCGCCGCTCGGGCGCGCACGCTGCTTGCGGAGGCCGAGGACCTGGTCGAGGCGGCCGCCGCGGGCGGGCGGCCGATGACGGGCACGGTGCGGCTGGGCGCCATCCCGACGATCGCCCCCTTCCTGCTGCCCTCGCTGCTGCCCGTGGTGCGAAAGCGCCACCCGGCACTGCGACTCGCACTGCGCGAGGACCTCACGGCAAACCTGCTGCTGCGGCTGGCCGACGGCGTGCTGGACTTCGCGCTGATCGCGCTGCCCTACGAGACCGAAGGTCTGCTCGTGCGGCCGCTCTTCGACGACGAGCTCTGGCTGGTCGCCCTGGAGGGCGATCCGCTGCTTGGCGCGAAGAGGGTCACCGTCTCGCAAGGCATGGCCGAACGGCTGCTCATCCTCGAGGAAGGCCATTGCCTGCGGGAGCACACGCTAGAGGCGTGCGGCAAGGCGAACGTCGCAAGCGCCGAGGGGATCGAGGCGACGAGCCTGCTCACGCTGGTGGAGATGGTGGAATCCGGTCTGGGCGTGGCGCTGGTGCCGGAGATCGCGATCCAGGCCGGGTTGGTCGCAAGGACCCGGCTGATCGCGCGCCCGCTCGCTTCGCCGGCACCCAAGCGCACGGTGGCGCTGGTCGCGCGGCGATCGACGGCGCGGGCCGCGGAATTCGCGGCGCTGGCAGAGCATGTGGTGGAGATCCGAAGGATCCGGCACGGCAAGGTGACGACCTCGCTCGGAAGGCGCGGCTAGCGTGGCGCGACGGTGAGACTGAAGAGTGGTTCAGACAAAGGTTCTGCGTACCCTGCGCACGCTAATCACGGAGCAACCCCACGCTGGCCGCACATACGGATCGACGTGCCGCCATTCCTCGTTGCTCTTGCAACTGTTAAATTCGACGCACAAGAATTTCGGAGGGAGGATTCATGCGTTCGACCACCATCATGGCGGCCGCGCTGGCCGCTGCGCTTGCCGGCTGCTCGGCCATGACGACCATCTCGGCGACCCAGCCGAATGCGAGCGTCACGATTGCCAAGTCGGCGGGTTCAGGCGTGCCCCGCACCGAGAAGTTCTCGACTACGAGTTTCGGGAACTACGAGTTCCGCGCCGACGCTCCGGGCTACGAACCGCTGTACGGCATCCTGCCGCTCAAGTTCAACGGCGGCTATCTGGCGCTGGACATTCTCTTCTTCGCTCCCGCGGCGTTCTTCAACCTGCGGGAGGTCTATCCGTTCTACGAGTTCGACCTCGACAAGAAGAACGTCCGGTACAAGGTCAAGCCGGAGGACGAATGGAGCACCGCGGTTCCGCTGCAAGCCGAGCAGCTGCGGGCCAAACAGGCGCTCCCGCCGAACAAGCCGTAAAGGCACCGCGAAGGGCGCGTAGTACGGCTCCTGCGCCGGTCAGCGCGCCCCCAGCCATCCCGCCCGCAGCCTGCGCGCGGCAGCCGGCGCTGCCGGATCGCCCGCCAGCGTGCACGAGGGCGGCGGCTGGGTGGCCAGCTTGAGTTCGAAGCGCTGCAGCTCGTCGCGCCTGAACGCGAGCATCTCGACCGCGTCGCCCGGACGATAACGGGCCAGCAGCGCATCGAGCGCAGCGCCGCCGGCCCGCAGGCCGTCGAGCGCGACCACCTGGTCGCCGGCCGACAGGCCCGCCGACTGCGCCGGGCTGCCGTCGAACACGTGCGCGATGCGGTCGGCCTCTCCAGCGGCGAGCTTGATCCCCAGCAGCGCGAATGCCGGGGAATCGAGCGCCGGCTTGCGGTCGTAGCGGATTCCGAACGGCGCCAGCAGCGCGGCGAAGTCGGGATCGCGCGTTCCCTCGGCCCACTCCCTCAGCTGGCGCGCAGGCGCCACGCCGGTCGCCTCCTCGATGGCCTGCGCGACGCCGTCCTCCTCGAGCCCGGCGTACGAGGCGCCCGCGGACTTGCAGCGCTTCCACAGAAGGCGCATCACGTCGTCGAGCGAGCGCCGGCCGCCGGTATCGCGCCGGATCGTGAGATCGAGCGCGGCGGCAACCAGCGAACCCTTCTGGTAGTAGCTGACGACGCTGTTGGGGGCGTTCTCGTCCTGCCGGTAGTACTTGATCCAGGCGTCGAACGAGCTGTCGGCGACGCTCTGCTTCAGGCGCCCGCTGCGCTGGATCACGGTGGAAATGGTGCGGGCGAGCAGCTCCAGGTACTGGGCCTCGGACACCAGGCCGGCGCGCGCCAGCAGGAGGTCGTCGTAGTAGCTGGTAAAGCCCTCGAACACCCACAAAAGGCGCGTGTAGTTCTCCTGCGCGAGGTCGTACGGCACGAAGGAGGCAGGCTTGATGCGCTTGACGTTCCAGGCGTGGAAGTACTCGTGGCTGGCCAGCCCCAGGAAGCGCCGGTAGCCCCCTGTGGCGTCCTTCATGCCCACGTGGGGCAGGTCGTCGCGGCGGCACATGAGCGCGGTCGAATTGCGGTGCTCGAGGCCTCCGTAGCCGTCGCCGGTGGACATCGTCAGGAACGCGTAGCGGTCGAAGGGGGCGCGCCGCGTGCGCGGCTCGAACAGCCGGACGTGCGTCTCGCACAGGCGCGCGAGGTCGGCGCCGAGCCGGCGCAGGTCGAGGCGGGGCACCCGCCCGGTGATGGCGATTTCGTGCGCCGCGCCGCCCGCGACGAAGCGCTCGAGCGCAAAGGTTCCCATTTCGACCGGGCAGTCGATCAGCTCGTCGTAGTCGGCCGCGAGATAGCTGCCGAAGGCGCCGCGCCGCGTTCCGCGCGCCGTCGTCAGCCCGGTGATCACGCGCCACTCGCGCGCGCCGGCGAGGCCCGGCGCGAAAATGTCGACGCGGCACGCCTCGCGCTCGCGCCCGAGCGGCCGCAGGAACACCGCGGCGCCGTTGAAGAAGCCGTGCGTCGTGTCCAGGTGCGCTGAGCGCACCGACAGGTCGTACGCGTAGACCTCGTAGGCGAGCGTCAGGGCGGCGCCGCCATCGACCGGCGCGCACTGCCACGTATGCTTGTCGGTCTTGTGCACGCGCAGCTTGCGGTCGCCCGCGAGCGCCGTCAGGCGCACCACGTGGCGCGCGAATTCCCGGATCATGTAGCTGCCCGGGATCCAGGCCGGCAGCGCGAAGCGCTGCCCCTGCGGGTCGGGATCGTCGACGCGGACGGTGACGTGGAACAGGTGCGCGCCGGGATCGGCCGGGCGGATCGCGTAGTGGATCGTCATGCGCAGGATCTTACCGGCGCATCCGGGCGGCGCATCGAGGCGATCCTCGAAGCGGTCGACGAAGGCCGTTTCGCGCGGATCATTTCGCGCGCGGCGGCTCGTCGATGTCCAGCAGGCAGCCCGGATCGTCGACTTCGACGCGGGCGGGCGGATGACGCGAAAGCACCGACCGTGCGCCCTCGTCGCCGCCAAGCGCCGTCAGTTCGGGACCGCAGATGGAGCCGAACCCGACCGGGTGCCCGCGCTGTCCGCGATGAAACGGCGCCGCGGCGGCGTGCCCGGCAGCCAGCGCTGCCGCCACCGCGGCGATCGTCGGCGGCGCGATCTCCGGCATGTCGGCCAACGCGACGATCCAGCCGTCCGCGTCGGCGCTCGCCCGGATGCCGCAGGCGAGCGACGCGCCCATGCCCTCGGGCGAGCGGGCGCACTCGAGCAGCGTGCATCCTTCTGCGGCGAGCAGATCGCGCAGCCGGACCTGCAGCGGACCCTCCAGGGGGCGCACGACGGCGATCACGCGCGGCAGGACCCGGCGCAGATTGCGCGCGGCGGCCGCGGCGATCGGGGCGCCGGCGTGGGGTCCTTGCGCAACCGGCTCGAGGAGCTTGAGCCGCGCGCCGCCGGGATCGAAGCGCGTGCCCAGGCCGGCCGCGAGCAGGATGCCTACGGGCGGCGCCGGCACATCAGGCCCGCGCGGGGCCCCGCGCCCGCGCCACCGCCCATGCGACGGCGCCGGCCAGCATCACGTAAAGGGCGACGTGCACTTCCTGCTGCGAGTTCGCGTACGTGACGCTGCTGTAGAACAGGTAAGCGCAGGTGGCGACGAACACCGCGGGAACGACCGGGTAAAGCGGCACCGGGAACGGGCGCTCGACGTGCGGAAAGCGGGCCCTGAGCACGAACAGCGCGATGCCGGTCAGCATGAAGAAGAACCAGAAAACCGGCGCCGTGAAGTCGACCATCGTTTGCACGCCGCCGGTGTGCTGGAACTCCGCGAACGCGACCAGCGCGAGCGTGATCGCACCCTGGACCACGATCGCCGGCACCGGGGCGTCTCGGCCGCCGTCCCAGCGGTTCATGAACCCGACGATCGGCCAGTCCCGGGCGAGCGCGTAGTTGCTGCGAGCGCCGACAATCATCGTGGCGTTGCTCGACGCCAGCACCGTCAGGCACAGGACGGTTGCGATCAGTTTTTCGCCAAAGGCGCCGAAGCCGCGCTGCGCCACTTCGGCGCCCGGCGCGTGGCTGGCCTTCAGCGCCTCGAAGCCGAGCCCGCTGAGCAGGCCGTACACGAACACCAGGTAGATCGCGGTGATCACCGCGATCGCGATCACCAGCGCGCGCACGATCTGGCGTTTGCCGCCCCGCAGCTCGGCCGAGATATAGGCGGCCTCGTTCCATCCGCCGTAGGCAAACAGCACGAAGATCAGCGCCTGGCCGAGCACGAGCGTGTCCGGCATTCCGGAGACGGGGGCGGGTGCGGGCGCAGCGGCCGCCGGGGCCATGAAGCCGCTGACGATCACCAGTCCCATGCCGGCCAGCAGCAGCAGCGTGACCACGTTTTGCGCTCGCGACGACTCGCGCAGGCCGGCGACGTTGAGCGCGGTCAGCAGCACCACCAGCACCAGCGCGTAGAGGGACGCCGAGTGCGGCCCTAACGACAGGATCCGCGTCGCGTACTCGCCGAAGATGAAGGCATGCACTGCGATCGACCCGGTGTTGGTCACCGTGACCCGCGCCCAGGCGAAGAAGAAGCTCACGTCGCGCCCGTAGGCGCGCGTCAGGAAGTGATAGTCGCCGCCGGCGTGCGGAAACGCCGACGCCAGCTCCGCGTAACACAGCGCGCCGACGAGCGAGAGCGCCGCCCCCAGCACCCAGGCGCCGAACATCCAGCCCACGGATCCGGTGAGGCTCGCCACCAGCGGCGCAAACGCGAAGATCCCGCCGCCGATCACGATGCCGCAGATGATCATCACGGCGTCGAACACCGACAGCGCCGGCCGCGGCCCGGCGACGGCGACGCCCGCGGCTTTCGCGGTCTTAGGCATTGACGTTCACCACGATGCGGCCCCTGATCCTGCCCGCGAGCAGATCGCGTGCGGCGTCGATCGCGCCCGCCAGCGGCACCTCCCGCTCGACGATCCGCGCCAGCCGTTCCGGATCGAGCGACGCGGCGAGCACGTTCCAGGCCTCGATGCGGCGTGCCTGGGTCGCCATCACGCTGTCGACCCCGAGCAGCGCGACGCCGCGCAGGATCAACGGCGCGACGGTCCCCGGCAGGTCCATCCCCTGCGCCAGCCCGCAGACCGCGACCGCGCCCGCGCGCCGCGTCTGCGCGCAGGCGTTGACCAGCGTGTGGCTGCCGACGGAATCGACCACCGCCGCCCAGCGCTCCTGCTGCAGCGGCTTGCCCGGCGCCGAGAGCTCGGCCCGGTCGATCACGTCGACGGCGCCGAGGCTCGAGAGATACGCACGTTCCGAGCCCTTGCCGGTCGAGCCCACGACCCGGAAACCCCGTGCGGAAAGCAGGGCTATCGCGATCGACCCCACGCCGCCGGTCGCTCCGGTGACGAGCACGTCGCCCTGCGCGGGCGCGATGCCGAAGCGCTCGAGCGCGGCGACCGACAGCGCCGCCGTGTAGCCCGCCGTGCCGATCGCCATCGCCTGCCGCGTGCTGAACGCCTTCGGCAGCGCGATCAGCCACTCGCCCTTCGCGCGCGCCCTCTGCGCGAGGCAGCCCCAGATATTCTCGCCGATGCCCCAGCCGTTGAGCACGACGCGGTCGCCGGCGCGCCACTGCGGATCTCGGCTCGAGACCACGGTCCCTGCGCCGTCGATGCCGGCCACCATGGGCCAGCGGCGCACCACCGGCGACCGGTTGGTGATCGCCAGCGCGTCCTTGTAGTTGACCGTCGAGAACTCGACCGCGAGCTCGACGCCCGCATCCGCCGAATTCTCGTCGAGCGCGGAGTCGGGCAGGTCGCGCACCGCGGCCTCGAAGCGTTCGCCCTCCTTGCTCAGCATGATCGCGCGAAACATGGCTGGTCCTCGTCCGTCTGCCCCGCTGTCAGTTTATCGGCGAACCTGCGGCCGCGCCCGCAGGCGGCCGCCCGCCCACGCGCCTGTGCCGGCCCGCGGCTACGCGCGGCGACCGGCGCGTGGCACAATTCAGACAGACCGGCGCCCCGGCCGCAGGGGTCGCGTGCGCGCGGTTTTCGCGAGGATAGGCTTGGCACCGGCAGTTGTCGCGCTGCGCCAGTCGGCGGTGGTGTCGGCGTTGAAGAGCGACGCCTTCGACCAGCTGCCCTGGCCGAGCTTGTGCCTGAACGCCTCGGGCCAGATCCTGACGGCGAACCAGGCGTTCGCGAACATCGTTCAGCGGCCGCTCTCCGAGATCACCGGGCGGGCGCTTTCCGAGGTGATCAGCCGCCCGCGGCCGCGCGTGCTGACCCGGCGCTGGAGCCGCCTGTGGCTGCAGCTGCTGGTGCGCCAGACGCTGAAGCAGCGCGTGCACGCGACCACCGTCTCGGGCCGGCGCCTGGCGCTCGACCTGGCCGCCACCCTGCATCAAGCCGAGAACGAGCCGGTCGCGGTCATCGCCTTGCGCGAAGCCTCCGAGCAGCGCGAAGCGCGGCACGGCGCGCGCGCGGCGATCAGGCACGCGGCGGCGCTGCGCGAGCGTGCCGACCGGTTGCAGCTGCGGCTGCGGGCGCTCGCCGAGCACGCGGCCGACCTTACGATGCTGCTCGATCGCGACGGCACGGTCCTGTACCAGGCGCCGTCCGTGCTGCGCTCGCTCGGTCTCGATCCGCAGCAGACGCTCGGCCGTCCGGCGGCGGCGCTGCTGGTCGAGGACGATCAGGCGCGGCTGGGAGACGAGATCAGGATCGCGCTCGACTCGGGGCAGGCGTCGCGAAGGCGCGGCTGCCTGGTTCACGCGCGCCGCGGCGACGGCGGCCGGTGCACGCTGTGGCTCAGCATTTCGAACCGCCTCGACGACCCCGCGCTCGGAGGCCTGCTGGTCACCGGGATCGACGTGGGCGCGCTGGTGGCGCAGGCCGCGGCCCATGGACGCCCGGCGCGGCGCGGCGATCTGCGCGAGCGCCTGCTGCAGCTCGCGCTCAAGGCGCGCGGCGAGTTTCCGCAGCTGCTGTCGGGCGTGCTGCGCGCCGGTGCCGATTCGCTGCAGGCGGGCGCGGTCAGCTACTGGCGCGTTGCGCCCGGCTCCGGCGCGCTGGTGTGCGAATCGCTGTATTCGCGCGCCGAGCAGCGCTTCGTGGGCGACTGGAGCGGCGTCGAGTTTCCGGCCACCGGCGTGGTCGAGCCGCCCGCCCGCCTGCGCGCCGCCGCGCCGCTGGTGCTGGAGGACACCCAGTCGGCGGCGCCCGGGGGCACGGACGCGGAGGCGGCGGCGCAGCGGCCGGCGCGCGAGCTGCGATGGCAGCCGGTGCGCGCGCTGCTCAGCGCGCCGGTGGTGATCGGCGGGCAGGTGATCGGGGCGTTGATGGCGTTCGAGGCCTCGCCGCGGCGCTGGGACGAGGAGGAGATCGGATTCATCGCCACGGCGGCGCTGATCATGGCGCTGGCGACCGAGATCTCGCAGCGGCAGGACGCCGAGAACCGGGTCGAGCACCTGGCCTGGTACGACCCGCTGACCGCGCTGCCGAACCGCAACCTGCTGCGCGAGAACCTGCGCGATGCGATCGTGTCGGCGAGCGCCAGCGGGCGGCGGCGCCGGATCGCCGTGCTGCTGATCGACCTGGACCGGTTCAAGGACGTCAACGACACGCTCGGCCACCTGGTGGGCGACGCGCTGATCAAGTCCGCCGCGCAGGTGCTCAAGGAGGCGGTCGGGCCCGGCTGCACGGTCGCCCGTCTCGGCGGCGACGAGTTCGTCGTGGTGGTGGAGGACTTCGCCCACCGCGAGGAGATCGCGCTGCTGGCCGCGCGCATGGCCCAGGCGCTGCACCGCTCGGACCTCGTTCCCAAGGTCGACACGCAGGTGTCGGCGTCGATCGGCGTCGCACTTTACCCGGAGCACGGCCGCGAGGTCAGCACGTTGCTCAAGAACGCCGACGCCGCGATGTACCAGGCCAAGCGCGACGGGCGCAACCAGGTGAGCTTCTTCAATCCGATCCGGCACGAGCGCGCCACGCGCGAGGTCCAGCTCGGCATCGAACTGATGAAGGCGATCCAGGGCGAGGCCGCGCAGTTCTGCCTCGAGTACCAGCCGGTGGTCGCGATGGCCGACTCCCGCGTGGTCGGGCTCGAGGCGCTGATCCGATGGAACCACCCGGTCCGCGGGGTCCTGCCGCCGGAGAGCTTCGTCGGGGTCGCCGAAGTGAGCGGCCTGTCCGACCACCTGACGCGCTGGGTCGTCAACGAGGTCTGCACGCAGATCCTGCGCTGGCGCCAGGTGCGGCCGGGCTTCGACATCCCGGTCTCGATCAACGTCGCCGGGCGCGAGCTCGGTTCCAACGCGCTGCCGATCCTCGTGCGCTCGGCCCTCAACCGGTACGCGATCGCGCCGTCGCTGATCGTGCTCGAGATCACCGAGCGCACGCTGGTCACCGAGGGCCAGGTGAACAACGACGTGATCGCGGAGCTCGCCTCGCTCGGGGTCGGCCTCGTGCTCGACGATTTCGGCACCGGCTTTTCGACGCTCGGCTACCTGAAGCGCATGCCGATCCAGGCGCTGAAGATCGACAGCTCCTTCATCAAGGGCATCCCGCACGACCCCGACAGCCGCGCGCTCGTGCTCGCGATGCTCGCGGTGGCGCGCCACTTCAAGCTGAAGGTCGTCGCCGAAGGGATCGAGAACTCCGAGCAGGTCGAGTACCTGCGCGCGCTCGGCTGCGAGCAGGCGCAGGGTTATTTCTATTCCCGCCCGCTGCCGTCGGCGACGATCATCGAGTACCTCGAGCGCAGCGGCGGGGTGAAACCGGTCGCTCCGTCCCCGCTGCCGGGTTGACGCCGCCGTCGATTCGAACCGAAAGGCCGCCGATGAGCTACGAACACATCCTCGTTGAGACGCGGGAACGGGTTGGCCTGGTCACGCTGAACCGCCCGAAAGCGCTCAACGCGCTGAACGACGCGCTGATGGACGAGCTCGGCGATGCGCTGCTGGGCTTCGACGCCGACGACGGGGTCGGGGCGATCGTGCTCACCGGAAGCGACAAGGCGTTCGCCGCCGGCGCCGACATCGCGGCGATGAAGGACTGGACGTTCATGGACGTCTACAAGAGCGAGTACATCACGCGCAACTGGGAGGCGATCCGGCGCGTGCGCAAGCCGGTGATCGCGGCCGTGTCGGGCTATGCGCTCGGCGGCGGGTGCGAACTGGCGATGGCATGCGACATCGTGATCGCCGCCGACAGCGCGAAGTTCGGCCAGCCGGAGATCAAGCTCGGCGTGATCCCGGGAGCCGGCGGCACGCAGCGCCTCCCGCGCGCGGTGGGCAAGGCGAAGGCGATGGACCTCGTGCTGAGCGGCCGCATGATGGACGCGCAAGAGGCCGAGCGCGCGGGCCTGGTGTCGCGGGTCGTGCCGGCGGCGCGCCTGCTCGAGGAGGCGATGCAGGCGGCCGCGGCGATAGCCTCGTTCTCGCTGCCCGCGGTGATGATGGCGAAGGAGGCCGTCAATCGGGCCTACGAGGCACCGCTTTCAGAGGGGATGCTGTTCGAGCGCCGCCTGTTTCACGCTCTGTTCGCGACCGCCGACCAGAAGGAGGGCATGGCGGCGTTCCTGGGCAAGCGCCCGCCGAACTTCACGCACGGCTGAAGAATTTCTGGAAATTGTTTTAAATCATCCACTTAAGTCATCAATCGGGGCGAAAAACCGCATCGACGCGACGCTGCAGCGCGTCAACTTGACAGCTATTTTTCACCCCCTCATAATCTCGTTTCTCTGCTCCTCGCGCATCGAGCTCCAGTTCGGATGCGCCGGGAGTCGCGTTCTTTAAAAACCGAAACAGCCGATAAGTGTGGGCGCTTGATGAAAAGGCGCAACCGCGTTGGCCGGTGTTTTCACGACGACCGGACAGCGCGGCTGCATCTCAACTCATAGAGTGGCTCACACGAATTGAATCACTTCAATTCCGCGAGCTAAGAAAGCGGACGTACGTAAGTATGTTTGCTATGGATTTAAACTGAAGAGTTTGATCCTGGCTCAGATTGAACGCTGGCGGCATGCCTTACACATGCAAGTCGAACGGCAGCACGGGGGCAACCCTGGTGGCGAGTGGCGAACGGGTGAGTAATACATCGGAACGTGCCCGGTAGTGGGGGATAACCAGTCGAAAGATTGGCTAATACCGCATACGACCTACGGGTGAAAGCGGGGGACCGCAAGGCCTCGCGCTATCGGAGCGGCCGATGTCCGATTAGCTAGTTGGCGGGGTAATGGCCCACCAAGGCGACGATCGGTAGCTGGTCTGAGAGGACGGCCAGCCACACTGGGACTGAGACACGGCCCAGACTCCTACGGGAGGCAGCAGTGGGGAATTTTGGACAATGGGCGCAAGCCTGATCCAGCCATGCCGCGTGCGGGAAGAAGGCCTTCGGGTTGTAAACCGCTTTTGTCAGGG
>CAZEIW010000031.1:0-4001 GCA_964512305.1 uncultured Burkholderiaceae bacterium
TGCGGTGGACGTGTTCGGCGTTCCGATCGACCGGATCCGCATCGTGCAGGGCGACACCGACCGCGCCACCGGTTTCGGCAGCGGCGGATCGCGGTCTCTCTTCACGGGGGGCTCGGCGGTCCGGGTGGCGGCGTCCCAGACGGTCGCGCGCGCGCAGGACCTCGCGGCCGAGGCGCTCGAGGCATCGGCCTCCGACTTGGAGTACGCCGACGCGGAGTTCCGCATCGTGGGCACCGACCGGCGCATCGGCCTGTTCGATCTGGCTGCGCGGCAGCCGGGCCGGGCCATCGCGGTCGACTCGACGAGCTCGGTCGAAGGCCCGAGCTGGCCCAACGGCGGCCACATCTGCGAGGTCGAGGTCGACCCGCTCACCGGCACGGTCGAGATCGTCGCGTACGCGTCGGTCAACGACGTCGGCCGCGTGATCAATCCGACCATCGTCCGCGGCCAGCTGAGCGGCGGCGTGATGCAGGGAATCGGGCAGGCGCTGTGCGAGCAGGTTGTCTACGACCGCGACTCCGGCCAGTTGCTGACCGGGAGCTTCCTCGACTACGCGCTGCCGCGTGCCGACCTTCTGCGCTCGATCCGCACCGAGATGGACGAGTCGACCCCATGCCTGACGAACCCGCTGGGGGTGAAGGGCGTGGGCGAACTGGGGACGATCGGCGCGACGCCGGCGGTGGTCAACGCGGTGATCGACGCGCTGGTGCGGGGAGGATGCGACGCCGCGGCCGCCCAGGCGCTGCAGATGCCGCTGACGTCCGAGCGGGTCTGGAAGGTCCTGCAGACCCGGCCGGCCACGCAGCCGGCAGCGCAGCCGACGGCGCAGCGGACAGCGGGATCGGGGCGGACACGATGAAGGAGTTCCGCTTCCATCGCCCGGCCGACCTGGCCGACGCCGTTGCACGCCTGAAGGCTTCGAGCGACGCCCGCTACCTGGCGGGGGGGCAGACGCTGCTCCCGGCGATGAAACTGGGGCTGTCCGAGCCCGAGGACCTGATCGATCTGACACGCCTTGCGGCGCTGCAGGGCGTCGCCGTCGAAGGCACGGCGATGCGGATCGGCGCCGCGGTCACGCACGCCGAGGTCGCCAATTCCGCCGTGGTGCGCAGCCGGATCCCGGTGCTGGCTTCGCTGGCGCGCCTGATCGGCGATCCCTCGGTGCGCACGCGCGGGACGCTCGGCGGCAGCCTGGCCAACAACGATCCGGCCGCCGACTACCCGGCGGCGGCGCTGGGGCTGGGCGCGACGATTCATACCGATCGGCGGACGATCGCGGCCGACGCGTTCTTCCTCGGCCTTTACCAGACCGCGCTTGCCGCCGACGAGATCATCACGGCGGTCAGCTTCCCGCTGCCGCAGGCGGCGGGGTGGGCCAAGTTCAAGCAGCCGGCGTCGCGCTATTCGCTCGTCGGCGTGTTCGCCAGCCGCGACGCCGGCGGAGCCGTGCGGGTCGCGGTGACCGGTGCCGGGCCGTGCGTGTTCCGCGCCGCCGCGCTCGAGGCCGCGCTCGCCACGCGCTGGGCGCCCGACGCCTGCGACGGCATCGCGATCGACCCGGCCGGGCTGCTCGAGGACCTGCACGCGTCGCGCGAGTACCGGGCGCACCTCGTTGCGGTGATGGCGCGGCGGGCGGTGGCTGAGGCGGGGTGAGGCCCGTGGATCTCCGGGACTACGCCCGGGGATGACGATATTTCGGAGTCATGGCCGGGCTCGTCCCGGCCATCCGTAAGCCTGCCCCCGGGCTTGACCCGGGGGTCGGTGTGGGTCGAGCCGTCCGCGTTTCACGCCGACGTGGATCCCCGGGACTGCGCCCGGGGATGACGATGTTTCGGAGTCATGGCCGGGCTTGTCCCGGCCATCCACGTCGGTGCGGGTCGAAGCGTCCGCGTTTCATGCCGAGGTGGATCCCCGGGACTGCGCCCGGGGATGCCGATATTTCGGGGTCATGGCGCCCCCTCCTCCCGCTTGGCGAGGTTCGCCAGGATCTCCGCGCCGCGGTTGGCCGCCGACAGGCCGCGGAACAGGAAGCACAGGCTGACCACGGCCTGCATCTCCTCCCAGGTGGCGCCGGCCCGGCGCGCGGCGATCCCGTGGAGCGTGGCCGCGTCGTTGAGGTCCATCAGCAGCATCCCGAACAGCATCAGCTGGGCCGTCTTGACGTCGAAGCATTTCGGATACATCGCGTGCGCGCGCAGCCGCTCCTGCAGGTCGAGCAGCTGGGGGTCGAGCGCACCGGTGACGGCCAGGCGCGCCTCGATGCGCGGCGGCACGAAGCCGACCAGGTTCTTGTAGATCTCGCCGCGCTGTTCCAGCGTGGCCTCGCGATCGGCATATGCGCCGATCGACTTCTCGACCGCGGCGCGGTCGATGCGGGGGGGCAACATGTCGGGTACCTCGGGCAGGGTTGAGTCCCCTCTCCCGCTTGCGGGAGAGGGTGAGGGTGGGGAGCGTAGCTCCGGTGGCCACCCTCACCCCCGGCCCCTCTCCCGCGACGCGGGAGAGGGGAGGTCCTAGCGCGGATCGAAGGCCGGGACCTTTTCCGCCTTGGCGGCCTCGGCGGAGGCGATGTCCGGCGTCGCGTAGTTGAGGAAGCTCGCGGGCAGCGCGCCGCCCCAGTAGACCCCGGTGCCGCGTTCTTCCTCGTTCCAGCGCACCGGCTCGAAATCCGGCGCGAAGATCAGGAAGCTGCCCGAGTAGATCTCGATCCGGTTTCCGCCCGGCTCGAACGAGTACAGGTAGAACGCCTGCGAGTTGTTGTGGCGCGACGGCCCGGCTTCGATCGGGACGCCATTTTCCCTCAGGATGTCGGCCGCACGCAGCACGTCTTCGCGGTTGTCCAGCCACAGCGAGAAGTGGTGCAGGCGGCCGCTGCCGCCCTTGACGTCGAGCACGTAGGCGAGCTCGTGATGCACCGGCGAGACGCTCATCCACGAGCCGATCTCGGTGCGGCCCTGGTTGTAGACGACCTGTTCGCGCAGCCGGAAGCCGAGCTGCTCCTCGGCGAAGCGCCGGTTGGCGCCGACGTCGCGCGCGAGCAGGGCGAGATGATCGATCCGGCGCACGCCGACCCCGCGCGCCGGGTATTTCTGCGGAAGATTCTTCAAGGTCGAGCGCAGCGCCTCCGGGGCACGGTACTTCTCCTCCTCGTAATAGATCTCCATCAGGTGGCCGTCCGGGTCGCGAAAGCGATATCCCGGCCCGCGCCCGAAATCTCCGCGGGTCCAGCCCAGCCCGAGGCCGGTGTCCTCGATCGCCCTCACCCGCCGCTCCAGCGCCGGCCGGCTGACCGCGCGCCAGCTGGCGCAGCCGATTCCGGGAGCGGACGCCTCGGTCAGCTTAAGGGTGCTGCAGGCGTAGTCGCCAAATCCGCGCAGGTAGACCGACTGTTCATTGCGGTGCACCACGTCCATCCCCAGAACGTCGCGGAAATACCACAGGCTGCGTTCGGGATCGGGCGTCTTCAATTCGACGGCGCCGAGATGGGCTATGTCCTGGATCAACTCCTGCCCTTCCGCCATTGCGGATACTCCTTCAATCTCGTTCCGATTCCGGCAACCGGCCAACGGTTTCGGGCGCGAGTGCACTCGCAACCGGCGTGGGGGCGCGGCAGTTAAGCAAGTGTCCCCCGGCTCTCGATCCAAAGGAAGCGATAACCGGTCATCATATTCATGGACGAAATCGATTACTCGCAACTCGATGGACGCAGCCTCAGGCTCTTTCTCGCGGTGGTCGAGGAGGGATCGGTCACCGGTGCTGCCGAGCGCCTCGGGTTGACGCAGTCCGCGGTCAGCCATTCGCTCGAGCGCCTGCGCACGATCGTGCACGACCCGCTGTTCGTGAAGTCCGGGCGCGGCATTGTCGCCACCTCGCACGCGCTCGGCCTCGTCGGCCGCGCGCGCGCCCTGCTCGACGACATGAAGTCGTTCGCCAGCGGCGCGAGCTTCGACCCCGGCCAGCTGAGCAGGCCGATCACGATCGCCGCCAACGACTTCCAGTGC
>CAZEIW010000032.1:0-4851 GCA_964512305.1 uncultured Burkholderiaceae bacterium
GATCGTCGCGCTGCCGAGGACGGTGCAGGTGCGCGCGGCACGCGAAGCGGGCGAGGAGCGTCCATGTACGTAGCGGTCAAGGGCGGCGAGGCCGCAATCGAGAACTCCTGGCGGCTGCTCGCCGCCGCTCGGCGCGGCGACCCCGCGGTCACCGACCTGTCGGTGGAGCAGATCCGCGAGCAGCTTCGGCTGGCGGTTGACCGGGTGATGACCGAGGGCTCGCTGTACGACCGCGACCTCGCCGCGCTGGCACTCAAGCAGGCCGCCGGCGACGCGGTCGAGGCGATCTTCCTGTTGCGCGCTTACCGCACGACGCTGCCGCGCTTCGGCTACGCGGAGCCGCTCGACACCGCGCGCATGGCCATCAGGCGCCGGATCTCGTCGACCTTCAAGGACCTGCCCGGCGGGCAGGTGCTGGGGCCGACCTACGACTACACGCAGCGCCTGCTCGATTTCGCGCTCGCCGCCGGCGGCGGTCCGTCCGAGCTGCCGCAGGCGGCCGACCCGCTGCCCGAGACGATGCCGCGCGTGTCCGGCCTGCTCGCGCGCGAGGCCCTGCTCGAGGTCGACATGCCGCCTGCGCCGGGCGCCGCCGGCTCAGCGCCCTTCGACCTGACGCGCGCGCCGCTCGAGGTTCCCGCCGGGCGCGCCGCGCGCCTGCAGGCGCTGGCGCGCGGCGACGAAGGCTTCCTGCTCGCGCTCGGCTACTCGACGCAGCGCGGCTACGCGAACGCGCACCCCTTCGCCGGCGAGATCCGGATGGGCGAAGTCCGCGTCGAGTTCGTGCCCGACGAGCTGGGGTTCGCGATCGAGCTGGGCGAGATCACCGTCAGCGAGTGCCAGATGGTGAACCAGTTCGCGGGCAGCCGCGACCAGGCGCCGCGCTTCACGCAGGGCTACGGGCTGGCTTTCGGCGAGGCCGAGCGCAAGACGATGGCGATGGCGCTGGTCGATCGCGCGCTGCGCGCGGCCGAGCTGGGAGAAACGGCGGTCGCGCCGGCGCAGAACGAGGAGTTCGTACTGATGCACGCCGACAATGTCGAGGCCTCGGGGTTCGTTCAGCACCTGAAGCTGCCGCACTACGTCGACTTCCAGGCTGAGCTCGAGCTCGTTCGCCGGATGCACGCCGAGCACGTGCAGCAGGCGGCCGCGGCATGAGTGCCGATCTCCGCGCGGCCGGTCCCGAGCCGGGCTACAACTTCGCGTTTCTCGACGAGCAGACCAAGCGCATGATCCGGCGCGCGCTGCTCAAGGCGGTCGCGCTGCCGGGCCATCAGGTGCCGTTCGGCAGCCGCGAGATGCCGCTGCCGTACGGCTGGGGCACCGGCGGCATCCAGGTCACCGCGTCGGTGATCGGGCGCGACGACTTGCTCAAGGTGATCGACCAGGGCGCCGACGACACCACCAACGCGGTCAACATCCGCCGTTTCTTCGCGCGGACCGCGGGCGTGGCGACGACCACGCATACGCGCGCGGCGACGCTGATCCAGACCCGGCACCGGATTCCCGAGACGCCGCTTTCGGGCAACCAGATCCTGGTGTTCCAGGTGCCGATGCCCGAGCCTCTCTACCGCCTCGAGCCGCGGCGCAGCGAGACGGTCAAGCTGCACGCGCTGGCCGAGTACGGCCTGATGGGCGTGAGACTGTACGAGGACATCGCGCACTTCGGGCACGTCGCGCGCACCTACGACTATCCGGTGCGGGTCAACGGCCGCTACCTGATGTCGCCCTCGCCCATACCCAAGTACGACAATCCCAAGCTTCACATGAGCCCGGCGCTGCAGCTGTTCGGCGCCGGGCGCGAGAAGCGCGTGTACGCGATCCCGCCATACACCGAGGTGCGCAGCCTGGATTTCGAGGATCATCCGTTCCGGATCCAGCAATGGACGCAACCCTGCGCGCTGTGCGGCTCGCGCGAGAGCTACCTGGACGAGGTGGTGGTGGACGACCGGGGTGGGCGGATGTTCGTCTGCTCGGACAGCGATTACTGTGCGGAGCGGCGGGCGGGGGTGGCAACCCTCACCCCCGGCCCCTCTCCCGCGAGCGGGAGAGGGGAGTAGTGCCGGATGACGTCTTGCGTATGAGCGACGTTCTTCTTTCTGCGTGCCATCTCAGCAAGCGCTACGGGGTGCGCTGGGGCTGCCGGGACGTGTCGTTCGATCTCTACCCGGGCGAGGTGCTGGCGGTGGTCGGCGAGTCCGGGTCGGGCAAGACGACGCTGCTGAAGCTGCTGTCGGCGCGTCTGCAACCCGATGCGGGCGCGGTACTGTACGACGTGAGCGGTCTTGGCCTGTCGGATCTGGCCACGCTGCCGGAAGTGCAGTTGCGCATGCTGATGCGAACGGACTGGGGCTTCGTCGAGCAGCATGCGCGCGATGGGCTGCGGATGTCGGTCTCGGCCGGCGCGAACATCGCCGAACGCATGATGGCGGTGGGCGCACGCCATTACGGGCGGCTGCGCGAAGCGGCGTCGCAATGGATGGACCGGGTCGAGCTGGATGCGGCACGGATCGACGAGCTGCCGGCGGCCTATTCCGGCGGCATGCAACAGCGGCTGCAGATCGCGCGCAACCTGGTGACGCATCCGCGCCTGGTCTTCATGGACGAGCCGACCTCGGGGCTGGACGTTTCCGTGCAAGCGCGCCTTCTCGACCTGATCCGCCAGCTGGCCGACGAGCTGCCGCTGGCGGCGGTGATCGTCACGCACGACCTCGCGGTCGCGCGGCTGCTGGCGCACCGGATGCTGGTGATGAAGGACGGCGCGGTGGTCGAGGCCGGCCTGACCGACCGAGTTCTCGACGACCCGCAGCATCCGTATACGCAGCTGCTGGTGTCTTCGGTGTTGCCGGCGTGAGGGGGCGATGAGCGGATCGAGCCTCGCGGGCGCCCTCACCCCCGCCCCTCTCCCGCAAGCGGGAGAGGGGAGTCGGTTGCCGGAGGGGAGTCGAATGAATGGGGAGCTGCTGCTGCGGGCGCGGGCGCTCGCGAAGGCTTTCACGCTGCACACGCAGGGCGGCGCCCGCCTGCCGGTGTTCGATGGCCTCGACCTGGGGCTCGCCGCGGGCGAGTGCGTGGCGCTGACGGGGCGTTCGGGCAGCGGCAAAAGCTCGCTGCTGCGCTGCCTGTACGGCAACTACGCCCCCAGTTCGGGCTCGGTCGAAATCCGGCACGAAGGGCGCTGGGTCGACCTGGGGTCGGCGTCGCCGCGCGAAGTGCTGCAGGTGCGCGCGCGCTCGCTCGGCTACGTGTCGCAGTTTCTGCGCGCGATTCCGCGCGTCGCCGCGCTCGACATCGTGGCGGCGCCTTTGCGCAGGCTGGGCGTCGCGCCGGCCGATGCGCGCGAGCGCGCGGCCTGGATGCTGGCGGCGCTCAACGTGCCGCAGCGCCTCTGGGGCCTGCCGCCCGCGACGTTCTCCGGCGGCGAACAGCAGCGCGTCAACATCGCGCGCGGCCTCGTGGCCGATCGGCCGATCCTGCTGCTCGACGAGCCGACCGCGTCGCTCGACGCCGCGAACCGACGGGTGGTTGTCGATCTGATCCGCGCGGCGCGCGCCCGTCGCATTGCCGTCATCGGCATCTTCCACGATGAGGACGTGCGCGACGCCGTGGCGACGCGTACCTTCGACCTCGAAACCTGCCGCAGCGCCGGCGCTGCCGGGGAGCTTGCATGAATCCGACCGCGATGGCGTCCGTGCCTACGCGCGCAATCCGCAATGCGCGGGTGGTGCTGCGCGACGAGGTCTTCGCGGGCAGTGTCGCGATCGAGCATGGCGCGATCCACGCGGTGGACAGCGGCGCCGCTTCGGTGGGTGAGGATTGGGAGGGCGACTACCTGCTGCCTGGCCTGGTCGAATTGCACACCGACAACCTGGAAAAGCACCTGATGCCGCGCCCGGGCGTGCGCTGGGACGAGACCTCGGCGCTGCTGGTGCACGACGCACAGTGCGCAGCCGCGGGAATCACGACCGTCTTCGACGCGATCACCATCGGCGACCGCGACTTCGGCGGCGTGCGCAGCGCCACGCAGCACACGGCGATCGAGGCGGTGCGCCGCTGCAGCGCGCGCGCGCTGCTGCGGATCGCGCATCGGCTGCACCTGCGCTGCGAGGTCGCCGCCCCCGACGTGGTTGGCATCTTCGAGCGCTACGCGCAGGACCCGCTGCTCGGCCTGGCTTCGGTGATGGACCACACGCCGGGCCAGCGCCAGTGGCAGGACCTCGGCAAGTACCGCCAGTACATGGAACGCAATGGCCGCCACGGCGACGAGACCTTCCGCTTCATGGTCGAGACCTTGAAGGAAAATCAGGCGCGCTACGCCGATCAGCACCGGCGTGCGATCGTCGAGCGAGCGCGGGCGACGGGGCTGGCGCTGGCCAGCCACGACGACAGCGAGCCTGCCCACGTGCGGCAGGCGCACGACGAAGGCATCGCGCTGTCGGAGTTCCCGACCACGCGGGTCGCGGCGGGCGCGGCGCGCGAGCTCGGCATCGGGATCGTGATGGGTGCGCCCAACCTCGTGCAGGGCGGCTCGCATTCGGGCAACGTGTCGGCTTCCGAGCTGGCCGACGAGGATCTGCTCGACGTGCTGTCCTCCGACTACGTGCCGGCCAGCCTGCTGCAGGCGGCGTTCCTGCTGCATGCCGACCACGGGTGGAGCCTGCCGAAGGCGGTCGCGACCGTGACCGCGACCCCTGCGCATGCCGCGGCGCTGAACGACCGCGGGCGCATCGCGGCCGGCCAGCGGGCCGACCTGATCCGGGTGCGGGTGGTCGACGGGCTGCCGGTCGTGCTGCAGACGATCGTGGGCGGGGCGCGGGTGGCTTAACCGAGCCCCCTAACCGGCCGTCATCC
>CAZEIW010000033.1:0-16671 GCA_964512305.1 uncultured Burkholderiaceae bacterium
AATGTCGTCGTACTTCTTCACGTCACCGCCAAACTTCGCCGCCAGCACCATCGTCATCGCCGCCGTCAGCGTCGTCTTCCCATGGTCCACATGCCCAATCGTCCCCACGTTCACGTGCGGCTTCGTGCGCTCGAATTTTCCCTTGGCCATGTCTTCCTTCCTTCAAAGAGCGGATGTCGGTTCCGTTGTCGATGCCGGCCGGGGCGCCCGGCCGGCGGGTCATTTGGTCTTGGCGCTGATCACGGCCTCGGCGACGTTCTTGGGCGCCTCGGCGTAGTGCTTGAACTCCATCGTGTAGGTCGCCCGCCCCTGCGTCAGCGAGCGCAGCGTGGTCGAGTAGCCGAACATCTCGGCCAGGGGCACTTCGGCGCGGATCGCCTTGCCGCCGCCGCCCGCGATGTCGTCCATGCCCTGGATCACGCCGCGGCGCGACGACAGATCGCCCATCACGTCGCCCATCTTTTCCTCGGGCGTCTCGACCTCGACCGCCATGATCGGCTCGAGCAGCGCGGGCGAAGCCGCGCGCATGCCCTCCTTGAAGCCGATCGACGCGGCCATCTTGAACGCGTTCTCGTTCGAGTCGACCTCGTGGTACGAGCCGAAGTGCAGCGTCACCTTGACGTCGACCACCGGGTAGCCGGCGAGCACGCCGGACTTCAGCGTCTCGACCACGCCCTTCTGGACCGCCGGGATGTACTCGCGCGGCACCACGCCGCCCTTGATCGCGTCGACGAACTCGAACCCGACGCCGTGGGGCTGCGGCTCGAGCTTCAGCACCACGTGCCCGTACTGGCCGCGGCCGCCGGACTGCTTGATGAACTTGCCCTCGGCGTTTTCGACCGCGCGGCGGATCGTCTCGCGGTACGCGACCTGCGGCTTTCCGACCGAGGCTTCGACGCCGAATTCGCGCTTCATGCGGTCGACGATGATCTCGAGGTGCAGTTCGCCCATGCCCGAAATGATCGTCTGGCTGGACTCCTCGTCGGTGTGAACGCGGAACGACGGGTCTTCCTGCGCGAGGCGATTGAGCGCGATTCCCATCTTCTCCTGGTCCGCCTTGGTCTTCGGCTCGACCGCCTGCGAAATCACCGGCTCGGGGAAGACCATGCGTTCGAGCGTGATGATCTTCTCGGGATCGCAAAGCGTGTCGCCGGTCGTGACCTCCTTCAGGCCGACCGCGGCCGCGATGTCCCCGGCGCGCACTTCCTTGATCTCGTCGCGCTGGTTGGCGTGCATCTGGAGCAGGCGCCCGATCCGGTCCTTCTTGCCCTTGATCGAGTTGTAGACCGTGTCGCCCGAGGCCAGCACGCCCGAGTAGACGCGCAGGAACGTCAGCTGCCCGACGTAGGGGTCGGTCATGATCTTGAACGCCAGCGCGGAGAACGGCTCCTCGTCCCCGGCCTTGCGCAGCGCCACCTGGTCGCGGTCGTTGGTGCCCTTGACCGGGGGGATGTCGGCCGGCGACGGCAGGTAGTCGATCACCGCGTCGAGCATCGCCTGCACGCCCTTGTTCTTGAATGCCGAACCGCACAGCATCGGCGTGATCTCGTGCGCGATCGTGCGCAGGCGCAGGCCGCGCTTGATCTCCGCCTCGTCGAGCTGGCCGCCTTCGAGGTACTTGTTCATCAGTTCCTCGTTGGCCTCGGCGGCAGCCTCGACCATCTTCTCGCGCCACTCGTCGGCGAGCGGCCGCAGCTCGCCGGGGATCTCGGCGTACGAGAACTTCATGCCCTGGCTGGCTTCGTCCCAGTAGATCGCCTTCATCTTGACCAGGTCGATCACGCCGCGGAAGCCGTCCTCGGCGCCGATCGGGATCTGGATCGGCACCGGGTTGGCCTTGAGGCGCGCGCGCATCTGCTCGAAGACCTTGAAGTAGTTGGCGCCGGTGCGGTCCATCTTGTTGACGAACGCGAGCCGCGGCACGCGGTACTTGTTGGCCTGCCGCCAGACCGTCTCCGACTGCGGCTGCACGCCGCCCACCGCGCAGTACACCATGCACGCGCCGTCGAGCACGCGCATGCTGCGCTCGACCTCGATCGTGAAGTCGACGTGGCCCGGCGTGTCGATGATGTTGATGCGGTGCTCGGGCAGCGACAGGTCCATGCCCTTCCAGAAGCAGGTCGTCGCGGCCGAGGTGATCGTGATGCCGCGCTCCTGTTCCTGCTCCATCCAGTCCATCGTCGCGGCGCCGTCGTGGACCTCGCCGATCTTGTGGTTGACCCCGGTGTAGAACAGGATGCGCTCGGTGGTCGTCGTCTTGCCGGCGTCGATGTGCGCGGAGATACCGATGTTCCGGTAGCGATCGATGGGTGTCTTGCGTGCCATGGTGGTCACCTGCCTGTTGAGCCCGACGCGCCCCGCGGCCTGCCGTTTCGCTCGGCACGCCGGGCGCCGGCCCGACCTAGAATCGGAAGTGCGCGAATGCCTTGTTGGCCTCGGCCATCCGGTGCACTTCCTCGCGTTTCTTCATCGCCCCGCCGCGACCCTCAGACGCCTCCATCAGCTCCCCCGCCAGGCGCAGCGGCATCGACTTCTCGCCGCGCTTCTTGGCCGCCTCCCGCAGCCAGCGCATCGCGAGCGCCATGCGCCGGACCGGCCGCACTTCGACCGGCACCTGGTAGTTGGCGCCGCCGACGCGCCGGCTCTTCACCTCGACCATCGGCTTCACGTTCGACAGCGCCTGCGTGAAGACCTCGAGCGGGTTCTTGCCGCTCTTGGTCTCGATCTGGGAAAGGGCGCCGTAGACGATGCGCTCGGCAACCGCCTTCTTGCCGTCGAGCATGATCACGTTGATGAACTTCGTGACGTCCGTGTTGGTGAACTTCGGATCCGGCAGGATCTCGCGCTTCGGGACTTCGCGGCGACGCGGCATGGGACGTTTCCTTCCATCTTCAGTCGGGTCGTGGCAATCGGCCACCCTAGCGGCCCCATGTTTCCGGGCCGCGACTTACTCCGCCGGCTGGGCCGATGCGATCGGCCCGGGCGGCGGCGAAATCAGCTTGCTTTCGGACGCTTGGCGCCGTACTTCGAGCGCCCCTGCTTGCGGTCCTTGACGCCCTGCGTGTCGAGCGAGCCGCGCACGATGTGGTAGCGCACGCCGGGCAGGTCCTTCACCCGGCCGCCGCGGATCAGCACCACCGAGTGCTCCTGCAGGTTGTGGCCTTCGCCGCCGATGTAGGAGATGACCTCGAAGCCGTTGGTCAGGCGGACCTTGGCGACCTTGCGCAACGCGGAGTTGGGCTTCTTGGGCGTGGTCGTGTAGACCTTCGTGCAGACGCCGCGCTTCTGCGGGCTGCCCTTGAGCGCCGGGCTCTTGCTCTTGGTCGTGGCGCTTTCGCGCGACTTGCGTACCAGCTGGTTGACGGTCGGCATCTGTTCGCTTTCAACGGGCCCGCGTCGTGTTCCTCGCGGCGCACCGATTCGGTTCGTCCGGGCGTTGCTCGCGAGGGCCGGGGCGGTGCCGCGGTTCCAGGATCAGCCGCGCCGCCGCAGGCCGGCCCGTCGACGTTCGGACGGGGCGAACTGCGATGCCAAAGAGCATGGAAAACGCTGGGCCGATCGAAACCCGCGGGCATCTGCCGGGGTCGCGAAGCCGTACATTCTAGCCGGGAAGAGGGTCGCGGGTCAATGCAAAGGGGCTGCGCGTCGGCGGAACCGCCTCGCTCTGCGCCGACGTGGATGGCCGGGACAAGCCCGGCCATGACCAGAACCATCGGCAACCCGATAGGAAGGCGTCATCCCCGGGCTCGTCCCGGGGATCCACGTCGGAGTGCGGCACCGTCGCCGGAGCCCTGCGACGGTCCTCCGCACTGCCCGCTCACGACCCGGAGGACACCTCCTCAGCGCCGTCGCCCTCGCCGGCCTCCGGCGTGTCGCCGACGGTGACCGCCTGCTGCATGCCGCTCGCCTCCAGCGCGGCGAGCGCCTCGCGCTCGGCGGCGTCGAGCTCCTCCTTCTCCTTGCGCGCCCGGTGGTAGGCGAGCCCCGACCCCGCCGGGATCAGGCGGCCGACGATCACGTTCTCCTTCAGGCCGCGCAGCTCGTCGCGCTTGCCCATGATCGCCGCCTCGGTCAGCACGCGGGTTGTCTCCTGGAACGAGGCGGCCGAGATGAAGGAATCGGTCGACAGCGAGGCCTTGGTGATGCCGAGCAGCACGTTGTCGTACATCGCCGGACGCCCGCCCTTCGCGATCGCCTTGTCGTTCTCGTCGAGCAGCTCGGAGCGCTCGACCTGCTCGCCGGTGATGAACGCGGTGTCGCCGGGCTCGGCGATCTGCACCCGCCGCAGCATCTGGCGGACGATCACCTCGATGTGCTTGTCGTTGATCTTGACGCCCTGCAGGCGGTAGACGTCCTGCACCTCGTCGACGATGTAGCGCGCGAGCGCCTCGACGCCGAGCAGGCGCAGGATGTCGTGCGGGTCCGCCGGACCGTCGACGATCAGCTCGCCCTTGTTGACGACCTGCCCGTCGTGGACCAGGACGTGCTTGTCCTTCGGGATCAGGAACTCGTGCTCCTTGCCCTCCAGGTCGGTGATGATCAGGCGCTGCTTGCCCTTGGTGTCCTTGCCGAACGACACGGTGCCGGTCACCTCGGCCAGCATGCCGGCGTCCTTCGGCGAGCGCGCCTCGAACAGCTCGGCCACCCGCGGCAGGCCGCCGGTGATGTCGCGCGTCTTCTGCGACTCCTGCGGAATCCGCGCCAGCACCTCGCCCACCGCGACCGGCTGGCCGTCCCGGACCACGATCAGCGCGCCGACCGGGAACGAGATCGTCACCGCGTGGTCGGTGCCGTGGATCCGGACCTCCTCGCCGTTCTCGCCGATCAGCTTGACCTGCGGGCGCAGGCCCTTGGCGCTCGTGGCGCGCCGCTTGGCGTCGATCACGACCAGCGTCGACAGGCCGGTGACCTCGTCGATCTGCTTGGCCACCGTGACGCCCTCCTCGACGTGCTCGAAGCGGATCGTGCCGGCGTACTCGGTGATGATCGGACGGGTCAGCGGGTCCCACTGCGCGAGCTGGGTGCCCGCGCGCACCGCCTTGCCGTCGGCCACGTTGAGCGTCGCGCCGTAGGGCACCTTGTGCCGCTCGCGCTCGCGGCCGTTGTCGTCGACCACGATCACCTCGCCGGAGCGCGAAATGACGACCTGCTCGCCCTTGGCGCTCGTGACGTAGCGCATCGTCGCGGTGAAGCGCACCGTGCCGTTGCTCTTGGCCTCGATCGCGCTCTGGACCGCCGCGCGCGACGCCGCGCCGCCGATGTGGAAGGTGCGCATCGTCAGCTGCGTGCCGGGCTCGCCGATCGACTGCGCGGCGATGACGCCCACCGCCTCGCCGGAATTGACCAGGGTGCCGCGCCCGAGATCGCGCCCGTAGCACCTGGCGCAGATGCCGTAGCGCGTGTCGCACGACAGCGGGGTGCGGACCTTGACCTCGTCGATGCCGAGCTGCTCGATGCGGTCGACCGCGTCCTCGTCGAGCAGCGCTCCCGCCGGGAACAGGATCTCCTGCGTGTCGGGATTGACGACCTCGACCGCGGTCACGCGCCCCAGGATCCGGTCGCGCAGCGCCTCGATCACCTCGCCGCCCTCCACCAGCGCGCGCATCGCGACGCCGTTGGCGGTGCCGCAGTCGTCCTCGGTCACCACCAGGTCCTGGGTCACGTCGACCAGGCGCCGCGTCAGGTAGCCCGAGTTCGCGGTCTTCAGCGCGGTGTCCGCGAGGCCCTTGCGGGCGCCGTGGGTCGAGATGAAGTACTGCAGGACGTTGAGGCCCTCGCGGAAGTTGGCCGTGATCGGCGTCTCGATGATCGATCCGTCGGGCTTGGCCATCAGGCCGCGCATCCCGGCCAGCTGCCGGATCTGCGCCACGGAGCCGCGCGCGCCCGAGTCGGCCATCATGAAGATCGAGTTGAAGGACTCCTGCGCGACGTCGGCACCGTGGCGGTCGCGGGTGGGCTCGGTGGCGAGCTGCTCCATCATCACCTTGCCGACCTGGTCGCCGGCGCGGCCCCAGATGTCGACCACCTTGTTGTAGCGCTCGCCCTGGGTCACGAGTCCCGAGGTGTACTGGGCCTCGATCTCCTTGACCTCCTTCTCGGAGGCGCGAATGATCTCCTCCTTCTGCGACGGCACGCGCATGTCGTCGATCGCGATCGACAGGCCGGCGCGCGTGGCGAGCGAGAACCCGGACTGCAGCAGGCGGTCGGCGAAGATCACCGTCTCGCGCAGGCCGCAACGGCGGAACGCGGCGTTGATCAGGCGGCTGATCTCCTTCTTCTTGAGCGGCTTGTTGATCAGCGGGAACGGCAGCCCCGGCGGCAGGATCTCGGACAGGATCGCGCGCCCGACCGTGGTCTCGTAGCGCGTGATGCGCTCCGTCTTCGCCCCGGTGGCGCGGTCGACGTCGACCTCGCGGATCCGCACCGTGACCCGGGTCTGCAGCTCGAGCTCGCCGTTGTCCAGCGCGCGCCGCGCTTCGGACACGTCGGCCAGGTACGAGCCCTCGCCGCGGCCGTTGATCTTCTCGCGCGTCGCGTAGTACAGGCCCAGCACGACGTCCTGGCTGGGCACGATCGACGGGTCGCCGTTGGACGGGAACAAGACGTTGTTCGACGACAGCATCAGCGCGCGGGCCTCGAGCTGCGCCTCGAGCGACAGCGGCACGTGCACCGCCATCTGGTCGCCGTCGAAGTCGGCGTTGAAGGCCGCGCACACCAGCGGGTGCAGCTGGATCGCCTTGCCCTCGATCAGCACCGGCTCGAACGCCTG
Source organism: uncultured Burkholderiaceae bacterium (assembly GCA_964512305.1). Taxonomy (GTDB): domain Bacteria; phylum Pseudomonadota; class Gammaproteobacteria; order Burkholderiales; family Burkholderiaceae_F; genus CAZEIW01. The sequence goes on from CAZEIW010000033.1 coordinate 6,770, forward strand.
GATCCCCAGGCGGTGCAGCGTCGGCGCGCGGTTGAGCAGCACCGGGTGCTCGCGGATCACCTCCTCGAGGATGTCCCAGACGATCGGCTCCTGCGACTCGACCATCTTCTTGGCGGCCTTGATCGTGGTCGCCAGCCCCATGAGCTCGAGCTTGTTGAAGATGAACGGCTTGAAGAGCTCGAGCGCCATCAGCTTGGGCAGGCCGCACTGGTGCAGCTTCAGCTGCGGGCCGACGACGATCACCGAGCGCCCCGAATAGTCGACGCGCTTGCCGAGCAGGTTCTGGCGGAAGCGCCCGCCCTTGCCCTTGATCATGTCGGCGAGCGACTTCAGCGGCCGCTTGTTGGCGCCGGTCATCGCCTTGCCGCGGCGGCCGTTGTCGAGCAGCGAGTCGACCGCCTCCTGCAGCATCCGCTTCTCGTTGCGCACGATGATCTCGGGCGCCTTCAGCTCGAGCAGCCGCTTGAGCCGGTTATTGCGGTTGATCACGCGCCGGTACAGGTCGTTCAGGTCCGAGGTCGCGAAGCGGCCGCCGTCGAGCGGCACCAGCGGCCGCAGCTCTGGCGGCAGCACGGGCAGCACCTCGAGGATCATCCACTCGGGCTTGATCCCCGAGCGCTGGAAGCCCTCGAGCGTCTTCAGGCGCTTGGCGAACTTCTTGATCTTGGCCTCGGACCCGGTCTCCGACAGGTCCTTGCGCAGCGTCTCGATCTCCTTGTCGACGTCGATCGAGCGCAGCAGCTCGCGGATCGCCTCCGCGCCCATCAGCGCGCGGAACTCGTCGCCGTATTCCTCGGTCTTGGCGATGAAGTCGTCCTCGGTCATCAGCTGGCCGCGCTTGAGCGGCGTGAAGCCCGGGTCGACCACGACGTAGGCCTCGAAGTACAGCACGCGCTCGATGTCGCGCAGCGTCATGTCGAGCACCATCCCCATCCGGCTCGGCAGCGACTTCAGGAACCAGATGTGCGCGACCGGCGACGCGAGCTCGATGTGGCCCATGCGCTCGCGCCGCACCTTGGCGAGCGTGACCTCGACCCCGCACTTCTCGCAGATCACGCCGCGGTGCTTAAGGCGCTTGTACTTGCCGCACAGGCACTCGTAGTCCTTGATCGGCCCGAAGATCTTGGCGCAGAACAGGCCGTCGCGCTCCGGCTTGAAGGTGCGGTAGTTGATCGTCTCGGGCTTCTTGACCTCGCCGAACGACCACGAGCGGATCTTCTCGGGCGAGGCGATCCCGATCTTGATCACGTCGAACTGTTCGTCCTGTTGTACCTGCTTGAACAGATCCAATAGCGCTTTCATCTGGTTCTCCAGTTCCGGCGGGACTCCGGGTTGAGAACCCTCCTTCGCGCTGGCGCGCTACGGAGGGTGACCCTCCATAGCTCCAGGCGCCTGGGCGCCTGGAGCGACGGGGGGTCAGTCTCGTTCTAGGTCGATGTCTATCCCCAGCGACCGGATTTCCTTCACCAGCACGTTGAACGACTCGGGCATGCCGGCGTCGATCGAGTGCTCGCCCTTGACGATGTTCTCGTAGACCTTGGTGCGGCCGTTCACGTCGTCGGACTTCACCGTCAGCATCTCCTGCAGCGTGTAGGACGCTCCGTAGGCCTCGAGCGCCCAGACCTCCATCTCGCCGAAGCGCTGGCCGCCGAACTGGGCCTTGCCGCCGAGCGGCTGCTGCGTCACCAGCGAGTACGGCCCGGTCGAGCGCGCGTGCATCTTGTCGTCGACCAGGTGGTGCAGCTTCAGCACGTGCATGTAGCCGACGGTGACCGTGCGCGTGAACGCGTCGCCGGTGCGGCCGTCGTACAGGGTCGCCTGCGTCCTGGTGCGCGTCAGCTGCAGCCGCTGCGCGGCCTCCTCGGGGTACGCCATCTCGAGCATCGCGCGGATCTCGCTCTCGGACGCGCCGTCGAAAACCGGCGTGGCGAACGGCACCCCGCCTGTCAGGTGCTCGGCGAGCTGCAGGATCTCGTCGTCGTCGAGGTGGTCGAGATCCTCGGGCTTGCCCGACTTGTTGTAGACGTCGCGCAGCAGCAGCCGCGCCTGCGCCGCGCCGGCCACGCGCGCCGCGTCGCCGATGCGCAGGCCGAGGCCCTTGGCCGCCCATCCGAGGTGGGTCTCCAGGATCTGCCCCACGTTCATCCGCGACGGCACGCCGAGCGGGTTGAGCACCACGTCGACGGGCGTGCCGTCGGCCATGTACGGCATGTCCTCCACCGGCACGATCCGCGACACCACGCCCTTGTTGCCGTGGCGCCCCGCCATCTTGTCGCCCGGCTGCAGGCGCCGCTTGACGGCGAGGTAGACCTTGACCATCTTCAGCACCCCGGGCGGCAGCTCGTCGCCCTGGGTGAGCTTCTTGCGCTTGTCCTCGAAGGCCTGGTCGAACTGCAGGCGCTTGGCCTCGATCGACTCCTTGAGAGCCTCGAGCTGGGCCGCGGCCGCCTCGTCGGCGAGGCGGATGTCGAACCAGTGGTAGCGCTCGAGCGACTCGAGGTAGTCCTTCGCGATCACCGTGCCCTTGGCGATCTTGCGCGGGCCGCCGGTGGCCTCCTTGCGCAGCAGCAGCTTCTCGATCCGGGCGAAGGTGTCCGCCTCGACGATGCGCAGCTGGTCGTTGAGGTCCTGGCGGTACCTCTTGAGCGCGTCGTCGATGATCTGCTGGGCGCGCTTGTCGCGCTGGATCCCCTCGCGCGTGAACACCTGCACGTCGATCACGGTCCCGTTCATGCCCGAAGGCACGCGCAGCGACGTGTCCTTCACGTCGGACGCCTTCTCGCCGAAGATCGCGCGCAGCAGCTTCTCCTCCGGCGTGAGCTGCGTCTCGCCCTTGGGCGTGACCTTGCCGACCAGCGTGTCGCCGGCCGCGACCTCGGCGCCGATGTAGACGATGCCCGAGTCGTCGAGCCGGGCGAGCTGCGATTCCGACAGGTTCGAGATGTCGCGCGTGATCTCCTCGGACCCGAGCTTGGTGTCGCGAGCGACCACGTTGAGCTCCTCGATGTGGATCGAGGTGTAGCGGTCGTCGGCGACCACGCGCTCCGAGATCAGGATCGAGTCCTCGAAGTTGTAGCCGTTCCAGGGCATGAACGCGACCAGCATGTTCTGGCCGAGCGCGAGCTCGCCCAGGTCGGTCGACGCGCCGTCCGCGATCACGTCGCCCCTGGCGATGCGGTCGCCCTTCTTGACGATCGGGCGCTGGTTGATGTTCGTGTTCTGGTTCGAGCGCGTGTACTTGACCAGGTTGTAGATGTCGACGCCGACCTCGCCGGCGACGTTCTCGTCCTCGTTGACGCGCACGACGATGCGGTTGGCGTCGATGTAGTCGACCGCGCCGCCGCGCAGCGCCTGCACGGTGGTGCCCGAGTCGACCGCCACGGTGCGCTCGATGCCGGTCCCGACCAGGGGCTTCTCCGGGCGCAGGCAGGGGACGGCCTGGCGCTGCATGTTCGAGCCCATCAGCGCGCGGTTGGCGTCGTCGTGCTCGAGGAACGGAATCAGCGATGCCGCCACCGACACGATCTGGCTCGGCGCGATGTCCATGAACTCGACGCGCTCGGGCGACATCAGCACGAATTCGCCGTTCATCCGGCACGACACGAGGTCGTCGGTGAAGCGGCCGGCCTTGTCGAGCGGCGCGTTGGCCTGCGCGATCACGTACTTGCCCTCGTCGATCGCCGACAGGTACAGGATCACGTCGGTCACGTGACCGGCGTCGACGCGCCAGTACGGCGTCTCGAGGAAGCCGTACTCGTTTAGGCGCGCGTAAAGCGCCATCGAGTTGATCAGGCCGATGTTCGGGCCTTCCGGGGTCTCGATCGGGCACACGCGGCCGTAGTGCGTCGGATGCACGTCGCGCACCTCGAAGCCCGCGCGCTCGCGCGTCAGGCCGCCCGGCCCGAGCGCCGAGACGCGCCTCTTGTGCGTGATCTCGGACAGCGGGTTGGTCTGGTCCATGAACTGGCTCAGCTGGGACGAGCCGAAGAATTCGCGGATCGAGGCCGAGATCGGCTTGCTGTTGATCAGGTCGTGCGGCATCAGGTTCTCGGTCTCGGCCTGACCCAGGCGCTCGCGCACCGCGCGCTCGACCCGCACCAGGCCGGCGCGGAACTGGTTCTCGGCCAGCTCGCCCACGCAGCGCACCCGCCGGTTGCCGAGGTGGTCGATGTCGTCGATCTCGCCGCGGCCGTTGCGCAGCTCGACCAGCAGCTTCATCGTGTCGATGATGTCCTCGTGCGTCAGCGTCAGCGGCCCGGTGATTTCCGAGCGCAGCAGGCGGCTGTTGACCTTCATCCGGCCGACGCGCGACAGGTCGTAGGTCTCGTCGTCGAAGAACAGGCGGCGGAACAGGGTCTCGACCGCGTCCTCCGTCGGCGGCTCGCCGGGCCGCATCATCCGGTAGATCGCGATGCGCGCCGACAGTTGGTCGGCGGTCTCGTCGATGCGCAGGGTGCTCGAGATGAAGGCGCCCTGGTCGAGGTCGTTGACGTAGATCGTGCGGATGTCGCCGACGCTCGCGGCGCGCAGCTTCTTCAGCACGTCCTCGGTCAGCTCGTCGTTGGCGTTGGCCAGCACCTCGCCGGTCTGCGGGTCGACCGCGGCGTTGGCGAGCACGCGCCCGAGCAGGTAGTCCTCGGGCACCTCGATCCGCGTCATTCCGGCCGCTTCCATGTCGCGGATGTGGCGCGCGTTGATGCGCTTGTCCTTCGACACGACCACCTTGCCGTTCGGGTCGGCGATGTCGAAGCGCGCGATCTCGCCGCGCAGGCGCTCGGGCACCAGCTGCATGTAGCCGCCGCCCGCCTGGGACAACGTGAAGCCGTCGAACGCGAAGAAGTGCGCCAGGATCTGCTCGCCGTTGAGCCCGAGCGCCTTCAGCAGGATCGTCGCCGGCATCTTGCGCCGCCGGTCGACCCGGAAGTACAGCACGTCCTTGGCGTCGAACTCGAAGTCGAGCCACGAGCCGCGGTAGGGGATGACGCGGGCGGAGAACAGCAGCTTGCCGGAGGAGTGCGTCTTGCCGCGGTCGTGCTCGAAGAACACGCCCGGCGAGCGGTGCAGCTGCGACACGATCACGCGCTCGGTGCCGTTGATCACGAACGATCCGGTCGAGGTCATCAGCGGGATCTCTCCCATGTAGACCTCCTGCTCCTTGACCTCCTTGATCGTCGGCTTCGAAGCCTCGCGATCCATGATCACGAGGCGGACCTTCGCGCGCAGCGGCGACGCGAAGGTCAGGCCGCGCTGCTGGCATTCCTTGACGTCGAAGGGAGGATCGCCGAGCGTGTAGCCCGCGAACTCGAGCCGCGCCATGCCGTTGTGGCTGGAGATCGGAAAGATCGACTCGAACGCGGCCTGCAGGCCCTCGCTGCGCCGCTGCGAGGGCGGGGTCTCGGCCTGCAGGAACTGCGCGTACGACTCCAGCTGAGTCGCCAGCAGGAACGGCACCGACTGCGTGGCCGGCCGCTTGGCAAAGCTCTTACGGATTCGCTTCTTTTCAGTGAAGGAGTACGGCATGGACGCTCCGCTCAGGAAAACTCAATGCGACACCGGTCGCGGCCGGCTGACGTGCGGACGGCAGGGACGAGTTCGACCGCGCGGGTGTTGAACCCGCGCAGCGCCGGCGCCGCGAACGTGTTGTTTCATCAGGGAAGTCTTTGATCCGGGCTCTGAGGGCTCAAAGCCCGGATCGAAGGCATCTCCGGGATTTCTTCGGTTGCGAACTCTGCAGCTTCGACGGCTCCGTGCCGGTTCGATCGAAAGGCGGGAGGATCGGCCTCGAGGAGGGGCGTGCCGCCCCCCTCGGGCTTCCTCCCGGCCGGGGTGCCGGTTGCGACCCGTCCCTACTTCACCTCGACCTTCGCGCCGGCGTCTTCGAGCTTCTTCCTGGCTGCGTCGGCGTCGGCCTTGTTGACGCCTTCCTTGACCGGCTTCGGCGCGCCGTCGACCAGGTCCTTGGCCTCCTTCAGGCCCAGGCTGGTCAGCTCGCGCACGGCCTTGATCACGTTGACCTTGTTCGCGCCGGCTTCCATCAGCATGACCGTGAACTCGGTCTGCTCCTCGACGGGCGCCGCGGCCGCGCCGCCGCCCGCCGGTGCCGCCACCGCGACCGCAGCCGCGGCGGCAGAGACCCCGAACTTCTCTTCCATCAGCTTGATGAGCTCGCTGATCTCGAGGACCGTCTTGGCGGCGATCGCGTCGAGGATTTCCTGGTTCGAAAGTGCCATGTCGAAAACTCCTGTGCTTGCTGTGTTGTGTCGAATGTCGTTGCGATACGGAACGTGGAATCAGGCGGCGGCCGCCCGGGAGTCGCGCACCGCTGCCAGCGTGCGGACGAGACGCGCCGGCACTTCGTTCAAGGTGCGGACGAACTGCCCGATCGGCGCCTGCATCGTCGCCATCAGCTTGGCCAACAACTCCTCCCGGCTCGGCATCGTCGCCAGCGTCTTGACGGCCCGATCGTCCATGACGAAATTGGCCATCGCGCCGGCCTTGACGACGAGCTTGTCGTTGTCCTTGGCAAAGCTGGAGAGCACCTTGGCGACCGCGACCGGGTCGGTACCGATTCCGTACACCAACGGGCCGACGAGCTTGTCGGCCAATCCGGCGAACGGGGTCCCGTGCACGGCACGGCGCGCCAGCGTGTTCTTCAGCACGCGCAACTGGACACCCTGGCCGCGAGCCTGGCGGCGCAGCCGGGTGACCGATTCCACATCCAGACCACGGTATTCGGCGACGACAATCGCCTTGGCGCCCGCCACCAGGGCGGAAACCTCTTCGATCATGGCCGCCTTGTCCTGCCGAGTCATACCCACGGTACTGGCTCCACTCGAAGGTGCTCGGCTTTCGCCTTGCACCGGTCCATAAACCGGCGACCGCTGAGAAGCCTTCGAGCCGCCGGCTCCGTTGCCGGAGCCGCACAACACAACTGCTTCCTTCGGCTGCGCCGTCTGCGTTGGGCGGCGGTCGCGAGGGGTTCGGTCCGGCCAGGCCTGCACCGGTCGATCCGCGCGCGATCCAGTCCGATTAAGCGGGGCGCCCGTTGATGCCGAAACGCCCGATGCCCCGACGGTCTTTGACAGCAGCTGCGCGGCAAGCCGCGCAGCAGCCCAAAGTCCTTTGCTTCCGATCTCGCCATGGGGCCCGCTTGCGGGCGGCCCGTTTCGGTTCCCTCACCCCCGACCCCTCTCCCGGTCCGGGGCGAGGGGAGGTTCGCGCGGGAAGCGGCCAGAGACCGCTTCCCGAAGGATCGCATCGTCAGCCGTTCAGGCTTCCCACATCCACCCGAACTCCGACACCCATCGTCGACGACACGGCGATTTTCTTCAAATAGATGCCTTTGACCGCCGCCGGCTTCGACTTGTTCAACGCCTCGATCAGTGCCGCCAGGTTGGTGCGCAGACGGTCGACTTCGAACGACGCGCGGCCGATCGTGCAGTGGACGATGCCGGCCTTGTCGGCGCGGTACTGGACCTGGCCGGCCTTGGCATTGCGCACGGCCCCGGCGACGTCGGCCGTGACGGTGCCGACCTTGGGGTTCGGCATCAGGCCGCGCGGGCCCAGGATCTGGCCGAGCTGCCCGACCACCCGCATCGCGTCGGGGGAAGCGATCACGACGTCGAATTCGAGGAATCCGTCCTTGACCTTTTGCGCCAGGTCTTCGAAACCCACGATGTCCGCACCGGCACCGCGGGCCTCCTCGGTCTTCGCGCCCTGGGTGAACACCGCGACCCGAACCGCTTTCCCCGTTCCGGCGGGCAGCACGACCGAGCCGCGCACCGCCTGGTCCGACTTCTTGCTGTCGATGCCCAGCACGACCGCGATGTCGACCGATTCGTCGAACTTGGCGGTCGCCGTCTGCTTGACGATGTTCAGCGCGTCGCCAACGGGGTAGGTCTTGTTGTGCTCGACCTTCGCGCGAATCGTGCGCACGCGCTTGGACAGGTGCGCCATTTACAGACCCTCCACCGTGATGCCCATGCTGCGCGCGGAGCCCGCGATCGTCCGCACGGCGGCTTCGAGGTCCGCGGCGGTCAGATCGGGCATCTTGGCCTTCGCGATCTCCTGCGCCTGCGCGCGCGTGATCTTTCCGACCTTGTCGCTGTGCGGCTTGCTCGAACCCTTGTCGATCTTGGCGGCCTTCTTGATCAGCACCGTCGCCGGCGGCGTCTTCATCACGAACGTGAAGCTCTTGTCCGCAAACGCCGTGATCACCACCGGGATCGGCAGCCCCGGCTCGACGCCCTGGGTCTGGGCGTTGAACGCCTTGCAGAACTCCATGATGTTCAGTCCGCGCTGGCCGAGCGCGGGACCGATCGGGGGCGACGGATTCGCCTTGCCGGCCGGCACCTGCAATTTGATGAAGCCGACGATCTTCTTTGCCATCAATGGCTCCTTTCGGGTTCAAGCGGCCTGGCGCAACGCGCCCGGCCTCCCCTGCGTCTATCAACACCTGCGAACGACCCGGCTCCGCGCCCCTTGCCCTGCGTAGCGGCTCAGCCGCGAAGGAGGGCGCTACGCCGGGTCTGATTCGCGCTGCGCGCGAATCAGACCTTTTCCACCTGGCTGAACTCCAGTTCGACCGGCGTCGAGCGACCGAAAATGGTCACCGAGACGCGCAGCTTGTTCTTCTCGTAGTTCACTTCCTCGACGTTGCCGTTGAAGTCCGTGAACGGCGGCTCCTTGATGCGCACCATCTCGCCGACCTCGAACAGAACCTTCGGGCGCGGCTTCTCGTAGCCCTCCTGCATGCGCAGCAGGATCTCGTCGACTTCCTTCTGCGACAGCGGCGACGGGCGGTTGGCGGTGCCGCCGAGAAACCCGGTCACCTTGGGCGTCGTCTTCACGAGGTGCCAGGCGACGTCGGTCATCTCCATCTCGACCAGCACGTAGCCGGAATACAGGCGCCGCTCGCTGATCGCCTTCTTGCCGCCCTTGATCTCGACCACTTCCTCGGTCGGCACCAGGATGCGGCCGAAATGCTCCTGCAGGCTTGCGCGGTCGATCCGCTCCTGCAGCGTCTTGGCGACGCTCTTCTCCATGCCGGAGTAGGCGTGCACCACGTACCAGCGCTTGGTCGACGCCGGCTTCGTTTCTTCGGTCTGGGCCTGCGACTCAGTCATCATTTCCATCCGAGCACCAGGTCGTAAAGCCCCCATTCGATCGTCTTGTCGACCAGGAACAGGAACAGCGCCATGACTGCGACGAAAGCGAACACCACCCCCGTCGTATTGATGGTCTCCTTGCGCGTGGGCCAGGTCACGAGCTTCGCCTCGTCCCACGATTCCTGCGCGAACGCGATGAAGCGCTTGCCCGGCTGCGAGAACCATGCGATCCCAAGCCCGATCGCCAGGCCGCCGACCAGGATCGCGAAGCGCACGAACAGCGGCTGGTCGGACCAGAAGCTGAATCCGATCACGCCGGCGAGCGCGACCAGCGATGCAACGCCGACCAGGATCTGGTCGGTACGGCTGGTAATCGTCTGAACCTCGGTCTTGTTCAACATCCGGGTCGTCCCGCACTCGTTTGCGGAGGATTGGCAGGGGCAGAGGGAATCGAACCCCCAACCTTCGGTTTTGGAGACCGACGCTCTGCCAGTTGAGCTATACCCCTAGCGCTGGTTTGCAGTTCGTTCAAGCTTGCAGCTTCGAAAACAGCCTTGCCCTTTGGCAGAAAGGCGGAGGATCGGCTACGAGGGGGCTGGGCAGCCCCCTCGCGCTCCCCCAGCCAATGTCAAAGATGGCATTCACTACTCGACCACCTTGGCGACGACGCCGGCGCCGACGGTCTTGCCGCCCTCGCGGATGGCGAAGCGCAGCCCCTGGTCCATCGCGATCGGCGCGATCAGCGTCACCACCATCTTGATGTTGTCGCCCGGCATCACCATCTCCGTGCCCTCG
>CAZEIW010000034.1:0-40947 GCA_964512305.1 uncultured Burkholderiaceae bacterium
CGGACAGGATCGCGCGTCCTTCGGGCTGGTCCCAGCCCGCGTAGCGCTGCCGCACGTGCTCGGCGAGCTTGCCGTCGTTGATCATGCGCTCGGCGGCCAGCAGGCCGCGCGCGCAGACGTCGATCGCGCCGGCGTGCGCGACCAGCAGGTCGTCCGGGTCGATCGACTGGCGGCGGATCTTGGCGTCGAAGTTCAGGCCGCCGGTCGTCAAGCCGCCGGCCTTCAGGATCTCGTACATCGCATAGGCGACCTGCGGCACGCTGTTCGGGAACTGGTCGGTATCCCAGCCGAGCAGCTCGTCGCCGCGGTTCATGTCGATCGACCCGAAGATGCCCAGCGCGCTTGCGAGCTGGATCTCGTGCTCGAAGCTGTGGCCCGCCAGCAAGGCGTGGTTCTGCTCGATGTTGACCTTGATTTCCTTCTCGAGATGATGGGCCTTGAGGAAGCCGTACACGGTCGCGACGTCGTAGTCGTACTGGTGCTTGGACGGCTCCGCGGGCTTGGGCTCGATCAGGATCGTGCCCTTGAAGCCGATCTTGTGCTTGTGCTCGACCACGAGTTGCATGAAGCGGCCGAGCTGGGCGAACTCGCGCTTGAGATCGGTGTTGAGCAGCGTCTCGTAGCCCTCGCGCCCGCCCCACAGCACGTAGTTGACGCCGCCCAGCTCGTGCGTGAGCTCGAGCACGTTCTTGACCTGCGCCGCCGCGTACGCGAACACGTCCGGATCCGGATTGGTCGCCGCGCCGGCCATGTAGCGGCGGTGCGAGAACAGGTTCGCGGTGCCCCAGAGCAGGCCGACCTTCAGGTCTGACATCTTGCGCGCGAACACCTCGCCGATCAGCCGCACGTTGCGGTTCGATTCGCGCAGCGTCTCGCCCTCGGGCGCGACGTCGCGATCGTGGAACGTGAAGAACGGCACGCCGAGCAGCCGGAACGTCTCGAAGGCGACGTCGGCCTTCGCGCGCGCCTGCGCCATCGGATCGCCGCCGGCCGCATGCCATGGGCGCAGAAAGGTCTCGCCGCCGAAGGGGTCGAGCCCGGGCCAGCCAAAGGTGTGCCAGTAGCAGACGGCCAGCCGCAGCTGCTCCTCCATCGTGCGCCCGAGCACGATCCGGCGGCGGTCGTACCAGCGGTATCCGAGCGGTTTCGCGGCGCTGGGTTCGAAGCCTTCGCCCTCATAGGCGATCGGCGATTGGATCGAGTAGAACGCATTACGGTCGGTCGACATGTCGGTACTCCAAGACGGCGGGCGGATTGTTGCGGTGCAGCGGCGGCGGCGCGGACGATCCGGCCGCCGCCTGGAAATCGCGTTCGGAATCTTCTTGTAATTTGACTACAGAATCAACTCGTGGATAATCCGCGACCTAACGGGGGAGGGTCGAAGTACAACAAGGCCCCTTTCGGGCGGGTCGAAGACGTTCCGGCCCGTGTAATTCCACTACAAATGGATCCGACGGCATCTGCGTTGTCGACGGTTTCTCGCGACCGCGCGTTGATGTAGCGGGCCCCGTTTGGTGACCCGCAAAAACGATTTTCGTCAAGGGGAGAACTTCATGTTCAAACAACGTGCGCTGTTCGCATTGGGCGCGCTCGGCTTTGCGGCCGCGGTCTCTGCACAGACGGTCGGCGTTTCGTGGTCGAACTTCCAGGAAGAGCGCTGGAAGACCGACGAGGCAGCGATCAAGGGCGCGCTCGACAAGGCCGGCCTGAAGTACATCAGCGCCGACGCCGCCGGCTCGGCCGAGAAGCAGGCCGCGGACGTCGAGAGCCTGATCACCAAGGGCGCCAACGTCCTGATCATCCTCGCGTGGGACCAGGATGCGATCCTGCCGTCGGTCAAGAAGGCGGCTGCGCGCGGTATCCCGGTCATCGCCTATGACCGGCTGATCCAGGACAAGGACGTCTACTACGTGACGTTCAACAACGTCGAAGTGGGCCGCATGCAGGCGCGCGAGGTCTTCAAGGTGCGCCCGAAGGGCAACTACGTGTTTATCAAGGGTGCGGCTACCGACCCGAACGCCGACTTCCTGCGCGGCGGCCAGCAAGAGGTGCTCGACAAGGCGATGAAGGCCGGCGACATCAAGAACGTCGGCGAGCAGTACACCGACGGGTGGGCGCCCGAGAACGCGCAGAAGAACATGGAGCAGATCCTGACCAAGACCGGCGGCAAGGTCGATGCGGTCGTGGCGTCGAACGACGGCACGGCGGGCGGCGTGGTCGCGGCCCTGCGCGCGCACAACATGGTTGGCATTCCGGTCTCGGGGCAGGACGGCGACCATGCAGCGCTCAATCGCGTCGCGCTCGGCGAGCAGACGGTGTCGGTCTGGAAGGACTCGCGCGAGCTCGGCAAGGTGGCGGGCGAGCTTGCCGCTTCGCTGGTCAAGAAGCAACCGATGAAGACCGAGATCTTCAAGGATGGCAGCAAGCACATCCCGCAGAAGGCGATCCTGCTCGCGCCGATCCCGATCACGCAGGCCAACCTGCAGGCCGTGGTCGACGCCAAGTGGATCACGAAGGCCGAGGTGTGCGCCGGGGTCAACCCGGCCAAGGCGCCGGCAGCCTGCAAGTGATGCAGCGCGCCGGAGCCCGCTGAGGGAGCCGGACGGGCGGTCGCGAGGACGGTTTGCGCGGCCGCCCGCTTCATTTGATCATCCCGGATCGCGGGCCTGTGCCCGCGCCGGTATAGAACGACGTCGAGTGACCGCGGCCTGCGGTCCGCCCGCAGGGCGGGCCGGCAGGGCCGACGGCGCCACAAGAGAGCAGGGCCCGGAGCAAGGCCCGGGCAAGGCCCGGCCTTGCGGACGGGGCCGGGAGACGACGCGATGATTTCGGGTTTGCTAGCGCGACTGCGGCTGGATCCTCGCCTGTCGTCGATGGTCGCCGCGCTGGTCGTCATCGCGATCGGCCTGAACATCCTGACGCAGGGCCTGTTCCTCTCGCCCGAGAACCTCTACAACCTGTCGATCCAGACCTGCGTCATCGCGGTCATGGCTACCGGCATGGTCTACGTGATCGTCGCCAGGCAGATCGACCTTTCGGTGGGGTCGCTGCTGGCGTTCAGCGGCATGATGGCCGCCTGGGTGCAGACGCGCGCCTTCCCGCCCGGGTCGAGCGCCGGGTGGATGCTGAGCATCGTCGTCGCGCTGGCCATCGGCGCGGTGGTCGGCACCCTGCAGGGCGCGCTGGTGTCGCGAATGCGCATCCCCGCGTTCATCGTCACGCTCGCGGGCTACCTGATGTTCCGCGGCGCCGCGTTTCTGGTGAGCGACGGCCAGACGCTGGCGCCGCTGCACCCCACGTACCAGATGCTCGGCGGAGGCGTCAACGGCTCGATCGGCGTGGCCGGCAGCATCGTGCTCGGATTGCTGGCCGCGGCCTGGGTCGCCTGGCATACGTGGTCGAGCCGGCGCGACCAGCGCCGCTACAACATCGATCCGGCCCCGATCTGGGCCGACGGGCTGAAGATCGCGCTGATGTGGGCGGCGATCGCGGGCTTCGTCTGGACCATGTGTCTGTCGCCGGACTTCACGTCGCTCGACGACGCGGGCAACCCGCGCGGGCGCGGCATCGGCATCCCGGTGCTGATCCTCCTCGCGATCGCCTCCTTCATGACGTTCGTCGCCCAACGCACGCGCTACGGCCGCTACGTGTTCGCCTACGGCGGCAACCCGGAGGCCGCCTTGCTGTCGGGCCTGGGCACGACCTGGCTGGTCGGGTCGCTGTTCGTGCTCACCGGCGTGCTGGCCGCGGTGGCGGCGGTGATCACCACCGCGCGCCTGGGCTCGGGCGCCAACTCGATCGGGCAGCTTGCCGAGCTCTACGTGATTTCGGCCACCGTGATCGGCGGCACCTCGTTCGCGGGCGGGATCGGCTCGGTGCCCGGCGCCGTGCTCGGCGCGCTGCTGATCCAGACGCTCGACAACGGCATGGTGCTGCTGGATGTCTCGAGCCCGATGCGCCAGATCTTCATCGGCATCGTGCTGATCGTCTCGGTCTGGTTCGACGTCGTCTACCAGAAGAGGAGCGCGCCGTGAGCGACGCGACCGCAAGCCCTCCGGCCGGCACGCCGCTGGTCGAAGTGCGCCAGTTGTGCAAGAACTTCGGCGGCGTGCACGCGGTCGACCATGTCGACTGCGACCTGTTCCCCGGCGAGTGCGTGGGCCTCCTCGGGCACAACGGCGCCGGCAAGACGGTGCTGACGAAGATGCTGGCCGGCGTCTACACGCCCGACAGCGGGTCGATCTTCATCCGCGGCCAGGAGGTCCGTTTCGACAGCCCGCGCGAAGCTCGCGCGGCCGGCATCGAGACCATCTTCCAGTCCCTGGCGCTCGCGGACAACATCGACGGCCCGGGCAACCTGTTCCTCGGCCGCGAGCTGATGACGCCGTGGCGCACGCTCGACAGCCGCCGCATGGAATTCGAGGCCGGCAAGGTAATCGCGCGGCTGAACCCGAACTTCAAGAACTACCTCGACCCCGTGCTGCGGATGTCGGGCGGGCAGCGGCAGACGATCGCGATCGCGCGCGCGCTGTACTTCAATGCGCGCATCCTGATCATGGACGAGCCGTGCGCAGCGCTCGGGCCGGCCGAGACGCGGATGGTGCTCGACACGATCAAGCGCCTCAAGGCGGAAGGCATCGGCATCTTCCTGATCAGCCACGAGATGCACGACGTGTTCGAGGTCTGCGAGCGCGCGACCGTCATGAAGAACGGCGCGCTGGTCGGGTCGGTCACGGTCAAGGATGTCACGCAGGACGATGTCCTGGAGATGATCATCCTCGGGCGCAGGCCCGCGACGGCCGCGCCGAACTAGGCGGGCGCGCTGCCCAGGGGGGTGATGATGGCGATCACGGCGGCGGTGCCGAGGGCCGCCCTCGCGGCTGCGCTGCTCGGCGCAGCGGCGCTCCCGGCGCCGGCCGCGCCGTGGGACGAGCGCGCGCTGACCGAGCACGTCGATTTCGACGCCGTGGCGGCGGCGCAGGACGACCCTTCGCTCGCCCGCCTGCTCGAGCGCGGCGGGCAGCTCTTTTCGGCGAAGTTCACGAAACTCGACGGCGCCGGCCGGCCGATGGCTACGCAGGCGATCGTGCCGACGAAGCGCAAGCGGCCAGCAGCCTCGGCGTTCCAGCGCACCGGCGGTCCGGACGCCAATTCGTGCGCCGGCTGCCATAACGACCCCGTGCCCGGCGGCGCCGGCGACATCGTCGCCAACGTGTTCGTGTCGGAAGGCTTCGAGAGCGCGGATTTCGACAGCCTCGATCCGCAGTTCTCGAACGAGCGCGGCACGACGCCGCTGCAGGGCACGGGCCTGGTCGAGTTGCTTGCGCGCGAGATGACGCTCGATCTGCAGGCGCAGCGGCGGCAGGCGCTGCGCCGCGCGCGCGCGGAACGCAAGCCGGTCGAGGTGCCGTTGCAGAGCAAGGGCGTGTCCTTCGGCTCGATCGTCGCGAACGCCGACGGAACGCTGGATCTGGGGGGCATCGAGGGCGTCGACACCGACCTCGTCGTGCGGCCCTTCTCGCAGAAGGGCGTGTTCACGTCGTTGAGGCAGTTCACGATCAATGCGCTGAACCAGCACCACGGGATGCAGGCCGTGGAGCGGTTCGGCGCGCGCTGGACCGGAACGCCGGATTTCGACGCCGACGGCGTGGCCGACGAGATCTCGACCGGCGACGTCTCGGCGCTGGTCGCATGGCAGGCGACGCTGGCGCCGCCGGGGCGCGCGGTTGGCTTGCCGGCCGCATGGGCGGCCGCGGCGCAAACCGGCGAGCGGCTGTTCGCGCAATTCGGCTGCGCGGACTGTCACCGCAGCGCGCTGCCTCTCGACAGCCTGGTGTTCTCCGATCCCGGGCCCAACGACATGGCCGGGACCTTGCGCGCGGGTGAAGTCGCGAGGCCGATCCGCATCGACCTCGGCCGCCTGGCCTGGGCCGCCGGCCTGCCGCGCGACGCGGGCGGTCGCACGCTCGTGCCGCTGTTCAGCGACCTCAAGCGCCATGTGATCTCGGACACCGGCACCGACCGCCTCGGCAACGAGCTGCTCGCGCAGCGCTTCGTCGAGCGCGACACGTTCCGCACCGCCTTGCTGTGGGGCGTCGGATCGACGGCGCCCTACGGGCATCGCGGCGACCTGACGACGCTCGACGAGGCGATCCGCGCGCACGCCGGCGAGGGGCGCGCCGCGCGCGAGGCGTACGAGGCGGCCGGCGACGAACAGCGCTCGGCGGTGATCGCGTTTCTCCGCTCGCTGGTGATCCCGAGCACGCCGGATACGCATGCCTTCGGGCCGTCACCCAGGCCGGCGGGCGCGGCAGTCGCCGCGGGCGCACCCGCCGCCGCGGCCATGCGACCCGCAGTCCGCGGGGCGTCGGCGCCGAAGGCGGACGTGCCGGTGCTACGCGAGCAGGCGGCCGAGGCAGGGATCTCCCACCGCTATTCGGGTCCGTGGGAGTTCTTCGTCGGGGGCGGCGTCGCCGCGTTCGACTGCGACGGCGACGGCAAGCCCGACCTCGTGTTCGCCGGCGGCAAGAACGAAATGGAGCTCTACCGCAACCGCAGCCCGGTCGGCGGCCCGATGAAGTTCGAGCGCGCCGAATTCGGGATCGACGAGCGCTGGCTCGCCAACGTCACCGGGGTCTACCCGATTGACATCGACGGTGACGGCATCACCGACCTCGTCGTGCTGCGGGTCGGGGGCAACGTGCTGCTCAAAGGCGGGCCGAACTGCACTTTCGAGGTCGCGAACAAGCCCTGGCAATTCGATGGCGGCCGCGCCTGGACCACGGCGTTCGCCGCCACCTGGGAGAGAGGACAGAGGTTCCCGACGCTCGCCTTCGGCAACTACGTCGACCGCAGCGCACCGGGCAGCCCGTGGGGCACCTGCGACGAGAACGAGCTGTTGCGTCCGGGGCCGGGCGACGTCCCGGACTACTCGCAGCGCACGGCGCTCGACCCGGGCTATTGCGCGCTGTCGATGCTGTTCACGGACTGGAACCGTTCCGGCGAGCCGGCGCTGCGGATCGCGAACGACCGTCAGTACTACCGCGGCGGCGAGGAGCAGCTGTGGCGGATCGAGCCTGGCAAGCCGCCGCGGCTGTATTCGCGCGCCGACGGCTGGCGCCCCCTGCATCTGTGGGGCATGGGGCTGGCGCAGGCCGACGTCGACGGCAGCGGGCGGCCGGGCTACGCGATCACGTCGATGGGCGACACCAAGCTCGAAGTGCTCGATGCCGATTCCGACGGCGGCGACCGGCCGGTCTATCGGGACATCGCGCTCGAGCGCGGGGCGACGGCACACCGGCCCTACTCGGGCGGCGACCTCAAGCCGTCGACCGGCTGGCACCCGGCGTTCGAGGACTTCAACAACGACGGCCTGATCGACCTGTTCATCACGAAGGGCAACGTCGAGGCGATGCCCGACTTCGCGTCGCTCGACCCCGACAACCTGCTGCTCGGCGGCTGGGATGGCGCGTTCCACGAGGCAGGCGTCGAATCGGGACTGGCCGCGCATCCGCTCAAGGGGCGCGGTGCGGCGGCGGTCGATCTCGACCTGGACGGCAACCTCGACCTGGTGGTCGTCAATCGAGACGGGCCGGTGACCTTGTTCCGCAACGAGGGCGCCCGGCGCGCCGACGGCGGCACGATGCCGATGGGCAACTGGCTGCAGGTCAGGCTGAACGACCCCGATCATCCGAACCATGCCGCGATCGGCGCGCGCATCACGGTCAAGATCGGCACGCGCACGGTGACGCGCGACCTGCTGGTCGGCGGCGGGCACGCGTCGGGACGTTGGGGCTGGACCCACTTCGGCCTCGGCACCTCGGAGCGCGCCGAGGTGCGCGTCCAGTGGCCGGACGGCGACTGGAGCCACCCGTACCGGGTGTTCGCGAACCAGTTCGTCGTCATCGAGCGTGGCAAGCCGATCGCAGACTACTGGTACCCGGCGCAATAGCATCGTTGCCACGGCGCTTGAGACAGCACAAGACGCGGCGCGCCGGAAGACGATATAAGGAAAACCTCTCGCCCCCCGCGCCGTCCCGCCGCTCCGTCATGAAGCTCTCCTGGAAGTCGTTCGCGCCCCTGGGCGTGCTCCTGGTGCTCTACGTCGCTCCGGTGCCTGAGGGTCTGAAGCCCAATCAGTGGCACTACTTCGCCGTGTTCGCGGCGGTGATCACGGGCCTCGTGCTCGAGTCGATGCCGGTCGGAGCCGTCGGCCTGATCGGGCTGACGGTCGCCACCGTCATGGGCTACATCGACCCCGACCCCAACAAGTCGCTGCGCTGGGGGCTCAGCGGCTTCGCGGACAGCACGGTGTGGCTGATCGTCGGCGCGTTCGTCTTCTCGATAGGCTACCGCAAGAGCGGGCTCGGGAGGCGCATTGCGCTGGTGCTCGTGCGCCTCCTTGGCCGCAACACGATCGGGCTGGGTTACGCGGTCGCCTTTTCGGATCTGGTCCTGGCACCCGCGACGCCGTCGAACACGGCGCGCAGCGGCGGCACGATCTTCCCGATCGTCAGCAACATTCCGAAGATCTACGGCTCGGAGCCCGGTCCGACGGCACACCGGATCGGCACCTACATCATGTGGACCGCGTTCGCGACGACAGCCGTGACGAGTTCAATGTTCCTGACAGCGCTGGCGCCCAATGCCGCCGCTCTGGCCATCGCAAAGAAGACGGTGGGGACCGACGTGACGTGGTCGGAATGGTTCATCGGGTTCGCCCCGCTCGGCGTGCTCCTCATTCTGGTCGTTCCGCTGCTCTGCTACCTCGTCTGCCGCCCCGAGATCAAGCGAAGCCCCGAGATTGTCGACTGGGCCTCCGGCGAGTTGCGGAAAATGGGGCGCATGACGCGCGCGGAATGGACGATGTCGGGCGTGATTGCCGTGGCGATGTTTCTCTGGATTACCGGCTCGAATCCGGCGATCGCGCTGCCGGGCCTGGGCGCCAACTACATAAACCCGACGACGGTCGTCCTCGTCGTCATCTCGCTGCTGCTGCTCACCGGCGTGGTCGAGTTCGGCGACATCGTCGCCGAAAAGGCCGCCTGGGAGGTGTTCTTCTACTTCACGTCCCTGCTGACGCTCGCATCCGGCCTCAATGACATCGGATTCATCAAATGGGCGGCCGAGGGATTCGCACGGCCGCTCGCGGGTCTGTCGTCGACGATGGCGGTCATCCTGCTCGTCGCGCTGTTCTTCTGGATCCACTATTTCTTCTCGAGCATCACCTCGCATGCGGCCGCGGTGCTCCCGGTCGTACTCGCGGTGGCGAAAGCCATTCCGGGCGTGCCTGTGCTGACCGTGACGCTGCTTTGCCTCTATTCGCTGGGTCTGATGGGCGTCATTTCGCCCTATGCGACCGGGCCGGCACCGATGTACTACGGCAGCGGCTTCATCGGCAGGAACGAGTTCTGGAGGTTCGGCCTGATCTTCGGCGTGATCTACTTCGCCGGCCTGCTGGCCATCGAGCTGCCCTGGCTGAACCTCACCCATTGAGGTCGCGGTCGGGTCCTGCCAGGAAGCGCAATAGCACGATTGCCACGTCCGGTCGATGCCAGAGGCTTGACGTTTAAATATGATAGCTATAATATTTGTTGATGGCACAAACACGCAAACAGTTGAGCCATGACCGCATTCTCGATGCGGCGGCTCGTGCGATCCGGAGCGCCGGCTACCAGAAGGCGGGGGTGGCCCGGATCATGAAGGACGCCGGATTGACGCACGGCGGCTTCTACGCCCACTTCCCGTCGCTCGACGCATTGCTGGTCGAGGCCATGCAGCATGCCGGGCGCCTCGGCGCGGAGGCGCTCCGCGAGCGGATGCGGGAGCAGCAACCCGGCGGCGGGGCGCGCTTCGCGTCGCTCGTCGAGAGCTACCTCCACGACGGCCAGCTGGTCAACCCGGAGTGTGGATGCGTGGTCGCCGCGCTGGCTTCGGAGATGCCCCGGCTGGAGGGCGCCGCGCTCGAGGCGGCGCGGACGCGCGTTCAAACCATGATCGAGCTCGTGCGCGGTGCGATGCCCGCGGGCGCCGACCCCGACGAGGCCGGCGCGATCGCCGCGACGATGATCGGCGCGCTGCAGCTGGCGCGAACGTTCGGCGGTAAGGCCGGACGCTCGCTGCTGGCGAGCACCAGGCGATTCTTGCGCTCGCGCTACGAAGCGGGCGGGGTGGCGGCGTAAATTTTTTGGCCGCTTTTATGATGATTATCATATTCCGGAGCTGTCATGAAGATTGAAAATGCTGTCGTTCTCGTGACCGGTGCCGGTCGCGGCATCGGCCTGGCGTTCGCGAAGGCCGCACTCGCGCGCGGTGCGCGTAAGGTCTACGCCGGCGTTCGCGGACCGTCCGACGCGACATCGCCCGGAATCACCCCGATCCGGCTCGACGTGACTTCCATTGACGATGTCGAGGCGGCCGCACGCACGGCTGCCGACGTGACGCTGGTCATCAACAATGCCGGGGTGGCGACCCTCGGCAGCGTCACCGAACCCGATGCGGAGGAGGTACTCCGCCGCCACCTCGAAACGAACCTGTTCGGGGTGCTGCGTGTCAGCCGTGCCTTCGCGCCGGTGCTTGCTTCGAACGGGGGCGGCGCGCTGCTCAATGTCGCTTCGGTCGCGAGCTGGATCAGCCGGCCCGTGCTTGCGAGCTACGGGGTCTCCAAGGCCGCCGTATGGAGCCTGAGCAACGCGCTTCGCAATGATCTGCGCTCGCAGGGAACGCAGGTGCTCACCCTCCACATGGGTTTCGTCGACACCGATCTGGCTCGGGGCATCGACGCACCGAAGTCCACGCCCGATGCGATCGTCGCGCGCGCCCTCGATGCCCTCGAGGCCGGCGCCGAGGAAGTGCTCGCCGACGACGTGACCCGCCAGGTGAAGCTCGGCCTGTCGGCGAATCCCGGCGTCTACCTTCGCGCGCCTTAGCCGGCCCGGGCGAACGACCCGCCCGTCCGCTCACCCTGCAATCCGTCGCCGCCCGGCGCGACCCGTCGCACGCCCCGGACGGCGGTGTCGTGCTCCGGCACATTGCGGACATCGAAACATCCCGCTTTAAGGAGGTTCGCGATGGCCGCGCAAATCGTCTCCAACACGCCGGTTTGGGTCTGGGCGCTGCTGCTCGGGCTGCTCTGGCTGGGCTTCTACCAGACCCGCGAGCGCCGCGTTGCGGCGGCCCGGGTCATCACGTTGCCGGTCGCCATGACCGGCCTGTCGCTGTTCTCGATCGGTCTGGGTTTCGGCCTGCACGTCACCACATTGCTCGCCTGGGGCGTGGCCGCGGGACTGACGGCGTGGGTGCAATTCCGCAGCCCGATGCCGCCACGCACCCGATACGAACGCGAAAGCGGCACGTTCCTGGTCCCCGGCAGCGCGATTCCGCTGGCATGGATCGTCGGTATCTTCGCCGGCAAGTACGCGATCGGGGCGATGACCGCGATCCGGCCCGACCTTGCGGCCGAAGGAGCGTTCGCGGCCGGTGCCTGCCTGCTTTACGGGGCGTTCAGCGGCATCTTCGTCGGTCGCGCCGCTCGACTGCTCAGCCTGCGGCAGGCGTAAGCGGCCTCGCGCAGGCGGTTCAGGCGACCGCCATGAACATCAATCCGAGCGCGACGATGCCCCCGATGAGGTAGAGGAAGAAGCGGACACTGGTCCAGACGCTGTCCCCATCCATGTCCTTCTCCTTTCGATGAAGGATTCTTCTGCGTGCCTACCTTACCCCTGAGGGCTCTCGGTTACAAGGGGTATTTGAAATCTGAAGATGGTGCATCGCAATCCGTCGCCGGTGCTACCGCGCCGTCAATTCCTGGAAGCGCCTGGCGGTCGCATCGTACTTGGCGCGCAGTGAATCACGCTCGGCACCGGCCTTGTCGATGATGTGACGCTGCTGCGCGACCTCGCTTTCGTTGGTCGCGATGTCGCTTCGCAGATGCTCCGGCATCTTCCTTCCGACGAAGAACTCCGCTTCGTCGTCCAGGCGCCTGCGCTGGCGCGCGAGCCGCTCCAGTTTTTCGTTGGCCGCACGGATGATCGAATCGACGCCGGCGAGGTCCCGGGCTTCCGCGGCGCGGATCTCGCCCTCGTTGTCGAATCGGCGCAACAGGGCCTCGTCCGCGTTGCGCCGGTCGGCCAGCCGCTTGTGCTCGGCTTCCGCCGCGGCCTGCGATTCCGCGCGTTGCTCCCGCTCGGCCGCCGTCAGCGGCGCGGCGATGACGCCACGATCCGCGCCGTCGCTGCGCAGCACCTTGACCGGCTGCCGCGCGCACTCGGGCGGAGGCACGTCGCCGGCGTGAACGCCGCCCTTGGCATCGGTACAGACGAATGCCTCCGCATGGGCCGGCAGGGCGAAGGCGCTGGCTGCCGCCGCGAGGAGGGCGGCAATGAAGCGGATCAATGGGATCGGGAACATCGAGACGGGTCTGTCCAGGAATGGCGCGCAAGGGACGATACGGCGACTGCGTCGCGGCCGGTCCGAGCAAATGTCGAGGAAATGGCGCGCTTCCCGTTCCCTCAATCCCGGTGGGGTCGTCATCGTCGACGCGCGATAAGAGTGAGCGCACGCTCACTGGATTGAGTTCACAGCTCGTTTGCAGGCGCCGCCCTGTTAGGCGACTGTCGTAGGTTTGCTACATGCGACGATGGGAGCTGTCACCCGTCTGTAGGATGCTGGAGGTGTTATACCTATAACTATCAATATATTACGGCCCTTCGACCACCCACGTTTGTAGTAATACTACGGTGGGGTCGAG
The DNA here is from genome assembly GCA_964512305.1 of uncultured Burkholderiaceae bacterium. Lineage (GTDB taxonomy): Bacteria > Pseudomonadota > Gammaproteobacteria > Burkholderiales > Burkholderiaceae_F > CAZEIW01. The sequence continues at coordinate 12,749 of CAZEIW010000034.1, forward strand.
CTGCCTCCCATGTAAACTGGCGCTCAATGGAACCCTGGAGAGCAGCGGATGATCTCTGGTAGCTCGCTGAACGAAAATCGCCCGACCCCGACCGACTCCATCGTGCCGGCGCCGCCGGCCGAGGATCCCGCGCTGCAGCATGCGATCGCGGGGTTCGTGGCCCAGGAAGGCAACACCGAACCCCACGCAGCCTCGGCCCTGGCCTGGATGCGCGCGCTGTCCCACGTCTGCCGCGCCGAACTGTCGGAGCGGATGCACGAGACGCTGCGCGAGGACGTCCAGCGGCAGGCGCGGCGCGTCCACTACCTTTCGATGGAATTCCTGATGGGGCGCGCGCTCGGTAACGCGCTGTCCGCGCTCGAGCTCGACGCCGCGTTTCGGGCGGCCGCGGCCGAGGCGGGCAGGGACCCGGGCGAGATCCTGGAGTGCGAGACCGACGCCGGGCTCGGCAACGGCGGCTTGGGGCGCCTTGCGGCCTGCTTCCTGGACGCCCTGGCGACCCTTGGCCTGCCGTCGTTCGGCTACGGCCTGCGCTACAGGTACGGCATGTTCGCGCAGCGCATCGTCGACGGCCGCCAGGTCGAGGAACCGGACGACTGGCTCAGGCAGGGCAACCCGTGGGAATTCGAGCGCCCCGAGCTCAAGTACGAAGTCGGCTTCGGAGGCCTCGTCGAGGACGCCGACTCGGGCCGTCGGTGGGTGCCCGCCGAGACGGTGCAGGCCACCGCGTTCGACTTTGTCGTGCCGGGCCACGGCACGCGCCGCGTATCGGTGCTGCGGCAGTGGAACGCCTCGTCGCCGGCGGGCATCGATTTCGCGGCGGTCACCCGCGGCGACTATTCCGCGGCGGGCGCCGCCAAGCAGTCCGCGGAGACGCTGACCTGGGTTCTCTATCCGGACGACTCGACCGAGGCTGGCCGCGAGCTGCGCCTGCGCCAGGAATACCTGCTGGTCAGCGCGTCGCTGCAAGACATCCTGGCCCGGCATCTGGCCGACTACGGCAGCCTGGACCACTTGGGCGACAAGATCGCCGTCCATCTGAACGACACGCACCCCGCGCTGGCCGTACCCGAGCTGCTGCGCCTGCTGCACGACCGGCACGGCCTGGGATGGGACGCCGCGCTCGCGATCTGCCAGCGTGCGTTCTCGTACACCAACCACACGCTGATGCCGGAAGCGCTGGAGACCTGGCCGGTGCGGCTGCTGGAGCGCCTGCTCCCGCGGCACATGGAGATCATCTTCGAGATCAACTCGCGCTTCCTGGGCCAGGTGCGCGCGCGCTTCGCCGGCGACGACGCCCTGATGCGCAGGGTCTCGCTGATCGACGAGAGCGGCGAGCGCCGCGTCAGGATGGCCGCGCTCGCGATCGCCGGTTCGCACCGCGTCAACGGGGTGTCGAAGCTGCACTCGGAGCTGATGGTCGATACGATCTTCGCCGACTACGCGCGCGTCTTCCCGGGCCGGTTCGTCAACGTCACCAATGGCGTGACGCCGAGGCGCTGGCTCGCGCTCGCCAACCCGCCACTGGCGGCGCTGCTCGACCAGCGGCTGGGCGCCGCCAACGGCGGCCGCGACTGGCGCCTGCAAACGGAGCGCCTGGCCGAGCTCCTGCCCCTGGCAGGCGACCTGGGATTCCGCGCCGAGGTGCTCGCCGCCAAGCGCCTGAACAAGGAGCGCCTGGCGCGCAAGATCGCGCACGACCTTGGCATCGTGGTCGACCCGTCGAGCCTGTTCGACGTGCAGGTCAAGCGCATCCACGAATACAAGCGCCAGCTTCTCAACGTCCTGCAGGTCGTCGCGCGCTACCAGGCGATCGTCGCCAGCCCGAACGTCGACCGCCAGCCGCGTACCGTGGTTTTCGCCGGCAAGGCCGCCTCGGCCTATGTCGCGGCGAAATCCATCATCCGCCTGATCCACGACGTGGCCGGCGTGGTCAACCGCGATCCTCGCGTCCGCGGGCAGCTCAAGGTGGTCTTCCTGCCGAACTACGGCGTCTCGGCGGCCGAGACGATCATTCCCGCCGCCGACCTGTCGGAGCAGATCTCCACGGCAGGCACCGAGGCTTCGGGCACCGGCAACATGAAGTTCGCGCTCAATGGCGCGCTGACGATCGGCACCTGGGACGGCGCCAACATCGAGATGGCCGAGGCGGTGGGGCGCGAGCATTTCTTCATCTTCGGCCTGACCGCCGAGCAGGTGGCGCAGCTGCGCGGCGGCGGCTACGACCCGCGCGCCCGCTATCTGGGCGACGCGTCGCTCAAGCACGCGATGGACGCGATCGCGGGCGGCGAGTTTTCGCCGGGCGAACCCGGGCGCTACCGGCCGCTGATCGACTCGTTGCTGCAGCAGGACACTTACCTGCTGCTGGCGGACTTCGCCGCCTACGTCCAGGCGCAGGCGCGCGTCGACGCGCTATTCGCGACGCCGTACGACTGGGCCGACAAGGCGATCCGCAATATCGCGGGAATGGGCCCGTTCTCGGTCGATCGCACGATCCGACAGTACGCCAGGGACATCTGGGACCTGCCGGGCTGAGGCCGCCGGCTCGGCGGGGCGGCGCCGCCCTCGGCCCGAGGGCACGCGTGATGATCGCGCCCGAGTATCCTGCCACCTCGATGCCGCGGCCATTTCGGCCGCGGCGACGACAAGCGGGAGACCTCGACCATGGCGCAGCAAAGGCCCGACCGCTCCGAGTTGACCCGCCGCGCGCTGGCGCTGGTGCTTGCCGGCGGGCGTGGAAGCCGGCTCAAGCAACTCACCGATGTCCGCTCCAAGCCGGCGGTCTATTTCGGGGGCAAGTTCCGAATCATCGATTTCGCGCTGTCCAACTGCCTCAATTCGAACATCAGGCGCATCGGCGTCGTCACGCAGTACAAGTCGCACAGCCTGCTGCGCCACGTGCAGCGGGGCTGGACGTTCCTGAAGCCCGAAATGAACGAGTTCATCGACCTGCTGCCGGCCCAGCAGCGGATCGACGAGGAATCGTGGTATCGCGGTACGGCCGACGCGGTGTTCCAGAACCTCGACATCATCCAGTCGAACCGCCCCGACTACATCGTGGTGCTGGCGGGCGACCACATCTACAAGATGGACTATGGCCGGATGCTCGAATTCCACGTCCGGCGCGGCGCGCAGTGCACGGTCGGCTGCATCGAGGTCCCGCGCGCGGAGGCGAGCGCCTTTGGCGTGATGGCGGTCGATGCCGAAGGCCGGGTCGTCGAATTCGTGGAGAAGCCCGCCAATCCGCCGCCGATGTCGGGCAGGCCCGACTCCTCGCTGGCCAGCATGGGCATCTACGTCTTCAACGCCGACTATCTCTACGGCGAGCTGCAGCGCGATCTCGCCGATCCCCGCTCCAGCCACGACTTCGGCAAGGACATCATCCCGGCCGCCGTCGCCAACCGCGTGGCCTGGGCGCAGGCGTTCTCGGAGAGCTGCGTGGTCAGCGAAGGCGACGAAGCGCCGTACTGGCGCGATGTCGGGACGATCGACGCCTACTGGGAGGCGAACATCGACCTCACGGCGACCAAGCCGCAGCTCAATCTGTACGACACCAACTGGCCGATCTGGACCTGGCAGGAGCAGCTGCCGCCGGCGAAGTTCGTCCACAACGAGCCGGACCGCCGCGGCATGGCGATCGAATCGATGGTCTCCGGCGGCTGCATCATTTCGGGTTCGTTGTACCGCTCGCTGCTGTTCTCGAAATGCCGGGTCCACTCGTATTCGCAGGTCAACTGGTCGGTGCTGCTGCCCGCGGTCGAGGTCGGCCGCCGCGTGCGGCTGAACCGGGTCGTCGTCGACCACGGCTGCCAGCTGCCCGACGGTCTCGTGATCGGCGAGGATCCGGAGCTCGACGCGCAGCGCTTCAACCGCACCGAGGGCGGCGTCACGCTGGTCACGGCGGACATGCTGGCGCGTCTGGCATGAATGAATCAGCCTTGCGATGAGGCTTGAGTTGGAGGCGTGATGAAGGAGCATCGAGCCCTGAAGGCGGTGACCGACCGCATACGGCGGCGCAGCGCGGGCACGCGCGGCGTCTATCTCGATCGCCTCGAGAAGGCGCGGCACAAGGGACCCACGCGCGTGGCGCTGGGTTGCACCAACCTCGCCCATGCCTACGCCGCGGCGCCCGCCGGCGACAAGATCCTGCTGCGGGAGCAGCGCAGCCCGAACCTGGCGATCGTGTCGGCATACAACGACATGCTGTCGGCGCATCAGCCCTACGAGCGTTTTCCCGCCCTGATCAAGCTCGCCGCGCGCGAAGCCGGCGCGACCGCGCAGTTCGCGGGCGGCGTGCCGGCCATGTGCGACGGCGTGACGCAGGGCGAGCCGGGCATGGAGCTGTCCCTGTTCAGCCGCGACGTCATCGCCATGGCGACCGCGGTCGCGCTGTCGCACAACATGTTCGACGGCGTGCTGTGCCTGGGCATCTGCGACAAGATCGTGCCCGGGCTGCTCATCGGGGCGCTGCAGTTCAGCCACCTGCCGGCCGTCTTCGTGCCCGGCGGCCCGATGCCCAGCGGCCTGTCCAACGACGAGAAGGCGCGCGTGAGGCAGCGCTTCGCGAAGGGGGAGGTCGGCACGAAGGCGTTGCTGGAGTCGGAGGAGAAGTCGTACCACTCCCCGGGCACCTGCACGTTCTACGGCACCGCCAACAGCAACCAGATGCTGATGGAGATCATGGGGCTGCACCTGCCCGGCGCCGCGTTCGTGAACCCGAACACGCCGCTGCGCGACGCCCTGACGGCGGCCGCCACCGCGCGCGCCGCGCAGATCACCGCGCTCGGCAAGGAATACACGCCGATCGGGCGGGTGGTCGACGAGCGCGCGATCGTCAACGCGATCGTCGGGCTGCTCGCCACCGGCGGCTCGACCAACCACACGATCCACCTGGTCGCCATCGCGCGCGCGGCCGGCATCGCGATCGACTGGGACGACTTCCGCGACCTGTCGGACGTCGTGCCGCTGGTCGCGCGCGTCTACCCGAACGGCAAGGCCGACGTCAACCAGTTCCACGCCGCCGGCGGGATGGGTTTCGTGATCGGCGAGCTGCTCGATGCCGGCCTGCTGCACGCCGACACGCTGACGGTGGCGGGCGAGGGCGGGCTGCAGCGCTACCGGCAGCGGCCCGCGCTCGACGACGCCGGCCGGCTCGTCTGGCACGACACGCCGCGCGCGAGCGGCGATCCCGCCGTGCTGGCTCCCGCGGCGGCGCCGTTCAGCGCCGACGGCGGCCTGAAGCTGCTCACCGGCAACCTGGGCCGGGCGGTGATCAAGACCTCCGCGGTCAAGCCCGAGCACCGCGTGGTGCGCGCGCCGGCGATCGTGTTCGAGACGCAGGAGGCGGTGATCGCCGCCTTCGAGCGCGGCGAGCTGCAGCGCGACTTCATCGCGGTGCTGCGCTTCCAGGGACCGCGCGCCAACGGCATGCCCGAGCTGCACAAGCTCACGCCCATTCTCGGCGTGCTGCAGGACCAGGGCCGGCACGTCGCGCTGGTCACCGACGGCCGGATGTCGGGCGCCTCGGGCAAGGTGCCGGCGGCGATCCACCTGACGCCGGAGTCGATCGCCGGCGGGGCGCTGGCGCGCGTGCGCGACGGCGACCCGATCCTCGTCGACGCCGAGCACGGCCGCCTGGAAGCGGAGGTCGACGCGCGGACCTGGAACGCGCGCGAGCCGGCGACCGCCGACCTCAGCGCCTGCCACCACGGCCTCGGGCGCGAGCTCTTCGCGGGCTTCCGCGCCCACGCGCTCGGCGCCGAGCAGGGTGCGGTCACGTTCTACGCGCCCGAGGCCGAGGCCGCGCCGCGCGACGCCGCCTGCGCGCCGCCGGTGCACGCACACTTCGCGTACGCGAAAGAGGGCGCGGCGTGAACGTCCCGCAGATCATGCGAACCGGCCCGGTGATTCCGGTGATCGTCGTCGACCGCGCCGAAGACGCGCTGCCGCTCGCGCGCGCGCTGGTCGCGGGCGGCGTGCGCGTGCTGGAACTGACGCTTCGCACGCCGGTGGCGCTGCAGGCGATCGAGGCCATCGCGCGCGGGGTCGAGGGCGCGATCGTCGGGGTCGGCACGATCACGCGCGCGCAGGACTTCGCCGCCGCGCAGCGGGCCGGCGCGCGCTTCGGCGTCAGCCCGGGGTTGACGCCCGAGCTGTGCGCGGCGGCGCGCGACAGCGGGCTGCCGCTCCTGCCCGGCGTGATGACGCCGTCGGACGTGATCGCGGCGCGTGCCGCGGGCTACACGGAACTGAAGCTCTTCCCCGCGCAGCAGGCGGGGGGCATCGGCATGCTCAAGGCCCTGGCCGGCCCGTTTCCCGATGTCACGTTCTGCCCGACCGGCGGCATCACGGCCGCGAGCGCGCCCGAGTATCTGGCGCTCCCCAACGTCGCCTGCGTCGGCGGCTCGTGGCTGGTGCCGCCCGACGCCATTCGCGCCGGCGACTGGGCACGCATCACCGAGCTCGCCCGCGCCGCCCAGGCACTGCGCTAAAACTTCTCTCTCCCGCTCACCTCCCCTCTCCCGCGTGCGGGAGAGGGGCCGGGGGTGAGGGTAAACGCAGTGCCATAACGCCGGCCCTCACCCCCACCCCTCTCCCGCAAGCGGGAGAGGGGAGTCGATGGAGCGCTCATGAACCTGAAACTCGCCGGGGCCGCCCTGATCGCAACCGCCCTGATGGCATCGGCGATGATCTGTTCCAGCGCTGCAACGGCCGCGGTGGAAAACCCGCAATTCCGCGTGGCCCCCGTCGATGAAGCCTGGCGCGCCAGCCTGCCCCGTGACGCCGCGGCGGCTACCAAGGCCTACCTGGACCGCCTGCCGACCGAAGTCGTCGCCCGGTCGAACGCGTACTTCGAGGGCGGCTACTGGCTGCGGCTTTGGAACCTCCTTCTCTGGTTCGCGATCTCGGCCATCCTTCTGAGCGGGAAACGGTCGGCGCGGGTGCGCGATTGGGCGCAACGCGTCGGCCGCGTGCCGTTCTTTCGGGACGCGATCTACGGGGCGTTCTTCGCCCTCGCCACCTTCATCCTCGCGCTGCCGCTTTCGATCTATGAAGGCTTCGTGCGCGAGCACGAGTACGGCATGGCCACCCAGACGTTCGCACCGTGGTTCGGGGAGCGGCTGATCGGGCTCTGCGTCAGCATGCCGATCAGTGCTCTCGTGGCCGGCGTGCTGTACGCGGCGATCCGCCGTGCCGGCCAGCGTTGGTGGCTTTGGGGCACGGGCGTCACCGCCGCGCTGACGGTCCTGCTGCTGCTGATCGGGCCGGTGTGGATCGATCCGTTGTTCAACACCTACAAGCCGGTGGAAAACGGTGAGATCAAGGCGGCGGTCCTTGCGATGGCCCAAGCCGACGGCGTGCCGGTCGACAACGTCTACCAGTTCGACGCATCACGCCAGACGACGCGCGTGAGCGCCAACGTCTCGGGAATCTTCGGCTCGGCCGCGGTGCGACTGAACGACAACCTGTTGCGCGCCTCGCTGCCCGAGATCCGCTTCGTCATGGGGCACGAGCTCGGCCACTACGTGCTGAATCACATCTACAAGATGATCGCGGAGTTCACGCTGCTCTTCATGGCCGGCTTCCTGTTTGCGCAGTGGGCCATGGATCGCCTGCTTGTCCGATTCGGAGCGCGGTTCGGCCTCGGCGGCGTTGGCGACGTCGCAAGCCTGCCGATGCTGTCCTCGGTCTTCGCGGTCTTCCTGTTCGTTGCGACGCCGGTCACCAGCACGCTGATTCGCACCCAGGAGATCGAGGCCGACCGCTTCGGCCTGAATCTGGCGCGCGAGCCGCACGGCGCGGCCGAGGTCTTCCTCAAACTGACCGAATACCGCAAGCCCGACCCCGGTCCGGTGGAGGAGTTCATCTTCTTCGATCACCCGAGCACCCGGTTCCGGATCCACGACGCGATGCGCTGGCGTGAAGCGATGGGGACTCCGTGACGATGAAGTCGGGCGATCAGCCAGCCTCGACTTCGCGCCGCTCGCGCGCGCTGCGCAGACCGAGGTCGAGCAGCCGCTGCACGGCGACGGCCTCGCCCGGCGGCACCGGATTCGTGCCGCTGCCCCGAAGCGCATCGCGCACCGCCGCGTAGTACGCCGGATAGGCGCCCGGCAGCAGGGCCAGGGGTTGCTCGACGACGTCCGTGCCGCGGTCGAGCGCGATGCGCCCGCAGCGGCGTTCGCGCCCCCACTCGGCGGAGCGGATCGCCGCGCGATCGGCACCGGACTTCAGCGCGTCCTCCTGGCCGTCCAGTCCTTCGATCGTCAGGCTGCCGCCTGTTCCGTGGACGATGAAGCGCGCGCCCGGCTGCGCGGCCAGCGCGCTGGCGTGCAGCCGCACGCGCAACCCTGCGTGCTCGCCATGCGCCCAGCGCAGCTGCGCGTGGAACCAGTCGTCGGCCTGCGCTCCGTCGCGCGTCGCGGCCACGTCGAGCGACAGCGCGGCCGGCGTCCCGAACAGGCGCAGCGCCTGGTCGATCAGGTGCGGTCCGAGGTCCAGCCACAGGCCGGCGCCCGCGCCGGGCCCTTCGCGCCAGCGCGCGCGCACCTGCGGCCGGAAGCGGTCGAACTGCGACACGAGCTCGACCACCCGACCCAGGCGCCGCTCGCGCAGCACCTGCGTCAGCGTCAGGAAATCGCTGTCCCAGCGCCGGTTCTGGAACACGCTCAGCAGACGCCCGCTGCCGCGCGCGGCCGCCTCGAGTTCCCCGGCCTGAGCCATGTCCAGCGCGAACGGTTTGTCGACCACGACGTTGCGTCCCGCGGCCAGCGCCGCCATCGCCTGCGGATGGTGCAGCTCGTTCGGCGTCGCGATCACGACCAGGTCGAGGTCGTCGCGCGCGATCAACGCCGCGGCGTCTCTGACGGCGACGTCGCGGCCGAGCGCCGCGTGCACCTTTGCGGGATCGCTGCTGGCCACGGCGGCCAGCCGCAGTCCGTCCGTGGCCGTGATCAGGGGCGCGTGCAGCCAACGCCCGGCAAAGCCGAAGCCGATCAAGCCGACACGTCGTTCGTCCAAGGCCGTCCGCCTTTCCAAGTTGCCGCGATCGAAAGTAAGCCAGCTACAAGAGTCAATGCCCCAACTCGGTGCCGGGCCTGACGCCGGGGCGCTTTCTTCAACCATATCATCAACTTGGTGCAGCGTCGCCGTGCCTGGTTGGGGTTATCGGGGAAACCGGCCAATCTGCGGGCTTGGCGCTAACATGTAGTTTTTCTACAGTTACGCGCCGTACCGAAAGCGGTTGAAAGGAAGACGCACGTGGCTGCGCACTCATTCGATCTGGTGCTGTTCGGGGGAACCGGCGACCTCGCCGGTCGCAAGCTCCTGCCGGCGCTCTACAGCCAGTTCCATGACCGCAACATCGCGCCCGATGCGTCCATCCTCGCCACCGCCCGCCACAAGATGTCGGGCGCCGAGTTCCGCGCGTTCGCGCGCGAAAAGGTGCGCGAGAACGTCGATGCCGCGCAGTTCGATGCCGCGGATTGCGATGCATTCCTGAGCCGCATCGACTACTTTCCAACCGACGCGACGGACGGGGCGACGTTCGCGGCGCTTGCCAAGCGCCTGCGCGCGGCGCCCGAATCGCGCGCCGATGCGCCTCGCCCCAGGGTGTTCTTCCTCGCCACCACGCCGTCCCTGTTCGCGGGCATCTGCAGCCACCTGGCCGCCGCCGGAGCGGTCACGCAGGATTCGCGCGTCGTCCTCGAAAAGCCGCTCGGCACCGATCTCGCCTCGTCGAAGTCGATCAACGACGCGGTCGCGCTCACGTTTCCCGAGGACAGGATCTACCGGATCGACCACTACCTCGGCAAGGAGAGCGTGCAGAACCTGCTCGCGCTGCGCTTTGCCAACTCGATGTTCGAGCCGCTGTGGTCGCGCGCGTGGGTCCACGACGTGCAGATCACGATCGCCGAGCAGGTGGGCGTCGAGGGGCGCGGCGAGTTCTACGACCAGACCGGCGCGTTGCGCGACATGGTGCAGAACCATCTGCTGCAGCTCCTGTGCATCGTGGCGATGGAGCCGCCGATCTCGATCGACTCCGACGCCGTGCGCGACGCCAAGCTGCAGGTGCTGCGCGCGCTGCGGCCTTTCTCGGAAGCCGACGTGCGCAGCCGCACGGTGCGCGGGCAATACCGCGCCGGCGCGGTGGCGGGCAAGCCGGTCCCGGGCTACCTCGAGGAACCCGGCATTCCGGCCGGCAGCCCGACCGAGACCTTCGCGGCGCTGAAGCTCGATCTGGGCACGTGGCGCTGGGCCGGCGTGCCCTTCTACCTTCGCACGGGCAAGCGGATGCAGGAGCGGCTGGCGCAGATCGTGGTCAATTTCAACAACGTGCCGCACCCGATCCTCGACGAGCCGAGCGGCGACGGGACTCGCAACCGCCTGATCATCCGGCTGCAGCCCGACGATGGGCTGACGCTGCAGTTGCAGGCCAAGACGCCGGGCGACGGCATGCGGCTGCAATCGATCGCGCTCGACCTGCTCTTCAAGGAGACGCTGAAGGCGCGGATGCTCGACGCGTACGAGCGGCTGTTGATGGACGTGATCCGCGGCCGCCTGACGCTGTTCATGCGTCGCGACGAGCTCGAGGCCGCCTGGTCGTGGATCGAGCCCGTGATGCACGGCTGGGCCGCGATGGACGAGGCGCCGAAGTCCTATACCGCCGGCACCTGGGGGCCGGCAGCATCGAGCGCGCTGGTGAGCCGCGACGGGTGCACCTGGACCGAGGAGGCCTGAAGCGTGTCCGATCACGTCGCCGCCGCGCGCGAGGGCCTGATCGCGATCCACGATCTCGACGACACGGACGCGCTGGCGCAGGCGGTTGCCGGCGCGGTGCGGCAGGCGGTGGAGGAGGGCACGCAGCGGCGCGGCACGGCGTCGCTGGTGGTCACCGGCGGCAGCACGCCCGCGCTGTACTACCCGCGGGTCGCCGCGCTGCCGCTGTCCTGGGAGCGGGTCTGGATCACGCTGTCCGACGAACGCTGGGTCGGGCCGGACGATGCGGACAGCAACGAGCGCCTCGTGCGCGAGAGCCTGCTGCGCGGCCCGGCGGCGGCCGCGCGGTTCGTGCCGCTGAAGACCGCCGCCGGCGATCCGCGCCTGGGCTGCGCCGAGGCGGCGCAGCGCCTGCGGCAGGTGCCGCACCCGTACGACCTCGTGCTGCTCGGCGTCGGCGCCGATTCGCACATCGCCTCGCTCTTCCCGGGCGCCCCCGAGCTCGACGCCGCGCTCGATCCAGCCTTCGCCCAGCCCTGCTGCGCGGTCACCCCGCCCGCCGGGATCAAGCCCGCGCTCGGGCGGCTGTCGCTGAGTTTCGAGGAGCTGCTCCACAGCCGCCGGATCGTGATCGCGGCGCGCGGCGCCGACAAGCGCGATGCGCTGCTGCGCGCCGCCGCGGGTCGCTGGCCGCAGCGCTCGCCGCTCGCCGAGCTGGCGAGGCGCGCACGCCAACCGGTCGATTTCTACGGGTGCCCCGCATGATCACCGATGCCACGCTCTATCCCTGGCTGGTCGCCGACATCGGCGGGACCAACGCGCGCTTCGGCCTGGTGCGCTCGCCCGGCGCCGCGGTCGACTCGATCGAAGCGCTGCGCTGCGCCGAGTACGCGACGCCGCAGGACGCCGCCAACACCTACCTGGACCGTCTCGCGGCGGGCGGCGCCGGGCGTCCGCAGCCGCGGCTGGCGGCTTTTGCGCTGGCCACGCCCGTGCATGCCGAAACGGTCAAGATGACCAACAGCGACTGGGTCGTCTCGCGCCAGGGCGTCGAGTCGGCGCTCGGCCTGCGGCGCCTGACGATGTTCAACGACTTCGAGGCGCTCGCGCTGTCGCTGCCGAAACTCGGCCCGGGCGACGTGACGCCGATCGGGCCCGGGGCGCCGATACCTTCCCTGACGATGGCCGCGATCGGGCCCGGGACGGGCCTGGGCGTGGCGCTGTGCATTCCGACGCGCCGGGGCTGGCGTGCCGTCGCCGGCGAAGGCGGCCACTCGACGGCCTGCGCGGTCGACGACTTCGAAAGCGAGATCCTGCGCGTCGTGCGGTCGCAGTACGAGCACGTCTCGGCCGAGCGCATCCTGTCGGGCATCGGGCTGCCGCTGCTGTACACGGCGGTGGCGCGCGTGCGCGGCGCGCCCGACGACAGGCTGGCTGCCGAGGAGATCACCGCCGCGGCGATGGCGGGCACCGACGAGTGCTGCGTGGCGACGCTCGAGACCTTCTGCGCGATGCTCGGGACCTTTGCCGGCAACGTCGCGCTGACCGGCGGCGCGCGCGGCGGCATGTTCGTGGCCGGCGGCATCGCGCAGAAGCTGGGCGACTTCTTCCTGCACTCGCGCTTCCGCGAGCGCTTCGAGGACAAGGGGCGCTTCCGCGACTACCTGCGCGCGATCGCCACCTGCCTGATCACCGCCCCGTACGCCGCGCTCAACGGCGCCGCGTACGGCATCCAGTACGAGCTCGACGCCTAGGGAGCGTGTTTAACCCAGCTCCGCCCGCCGCGGCAGATCCGCCCCGCGACGCGAGCAGGTGATCGCCGCCGCGCGCATGGCGAACGTCAGCGCCTCGCGCATCGCCGCCTCGTCGAGCTGCGCGACCGCCGCGGGGTCGATGCGCCCGGTCTCTGCCAGCCACGCGAGCAGCGCGGCCTGGAAGCTGTCGCCCGCGCCGACGGTGTCGACGACCTGCACCGGCTGCGACGGCACTGCGACGGTGGCCCGCGCGGCGAATCCGATCGCGCCTTCGCCGCCGCGGGTCACCACGACGCAGCCTGTTCCCGCTGCCAGCGCCTGGGCGGCGAAGTCCTGCGGCGTGCGCCCGGGGAAGAGCAGCCCGAGGTCCTCGTCGCTGATCTTCAGCAGCTGCGCGCGCGGCTGCATCCAGTCCAGCGCGGCGCGCCAGCGGTCGAGGTCGGGCTCGACCTTGGTCCGCACGTTGGGGTCGTAGCTGATCACGCGCCGGCCCCGCTCGCGCTCGACCAGGATGCGCTGAACCGACGCCACGGGCTCGACGACCATCGCGAACGAGCCGAAATGGAACGCGCGCGCGGACGCCGGCACCGTGGCCAGGTCGTCGGCGCGCAGCAGGCGGTCGGCGCCGTCGCGGCCATAGAACGCGTAGGAGGGCGCGCCGCGCTCGTCGAGCCCGACCAGGCTCAGCGTCGTCGGCGCCCCGATGCGCGCGACGCAGCGGGTGTCGATGCCTTCGTCGCGCATCGCGCGCAGCAGCCGCTCGCCCGCGAAGTCGGTCCCGACCCCGCCCAGGAACGCGACCGGCTGGCCCAGCCTGGCCAGCCCGAGCGCGACGTTGAACGGCGAGCCGCCGATGCGGGCGTCGAAGCGCATGCCGGAGGGCGTGTCGCCGGCCGCGAAAAGGTCGAACAGTGCTTCCCCACAGACGATGAACATGCCTGCAATCTCCTTGCTGGCTTCCCGGTTGGTCCGACTCCCGTATTCTTATTAATAAATCCACTTGATTTATTTACGCGAGGCTAGCATGATGGCGCCGCTCGCTGCAACGACGGCGTGCATCCGGCAGGGGCCGCAGGCAAAGCGGCGCGCCGGAGGGCACTGGCGGAGGCGCGAAGGCGAGCGCACCTCACCCAAGGAGACCCCTGATGCGCACTTTGTTGCTCGCCAGCTCGCTGGCGCTGTGCGCCGGCGTTGCGTTCGGCGCCGGCGAACCGGTGATCGGCCTGATCACCAAGACCGACACCAATCCGTTCTTCGTCAAGATGAAGGAGGGCGCGACCCAGGCCGCGCAGGCCAAGGGCGCCCGCCTGCTGGCCGGTGCCGGCAAGGCCGACGGCGACAACGCCGGCCAGGTCACGGCGATGGAGAACATGATCGCCGCCGGCGCGAAGACCATTTTGATCACGCCCAGCGACAGCAAGGCGATCGTGCCGGCGATCAAGAAGGCGCGTGAGAAGGGCGTGATGGTGATCGCGCTCGACAGCCCCGCCGATCCGGCCGACGCCACCGACGCGCTGTTCGCGACCGACAACTACAAGGCAGGGCTGCTGATCGGCGAGTACGCCAAGGCCGCGATGGCCGGCAAGCCGGTGCGCATCGTGACGCTCGACCTGTTCCCGGGCCACCCGGTGGGCGCGCAACGTCACAACGGCTTCCTCCAGGGTTTCGGGCTGGCGAGCTTCGACGCGAAGCACAATGATCTCGCGAAACCGGCCGAGGTGGTCTGCATGGCCGACAGTTACGGCGACCAGTCCAAGGGGCAGACCGCGATGGAAAACTGCCTGCAGAAAAACCCCGACGTCAACCTCGTCTATACGATCAACGAGCCCGCCGCCGCCGGGGCCTACACCGCGCTGAAGCGGTCCGGCAAGGAGAAGAACGTGATGATCGTGTCGGTCGACGGCGGCTGCCAGGGCGTCCGCGACGTTGCGGCCGGCAAGATCGCCGCCACCTCGCAGCAGTACCCGCTGAAGATGGCGGCGATGGGCGTCGAAGCCGGCGTCGAGTACGCCGCCACGGGCAAGAAGGTGTCCGGCTATACCGACACCGGCGTGACGCTGATCGCCGCCAAGCCGGTCGCCGGCGTCGACAGCAAGGACACCAAGGTCGGCCTCGACCTGTGCTGGGGCAACAAGTAGGCCCCGGGCAGCGTCGTCCGCGGTTATCCTTGCCATAGCCGGGTGCCAGCAGGAATGACGCTTGTGAATGCCGCGGGGGGTGCTCGAGGGGGGTCGCAGCCACCCCTCGAAGCCGATCCTCCCGCTTTTCGGTTCCGAAGCTGCAAGCACCAAACGTCCACCCCGGCCGCCCTTCGGAGCTACGCTTGCATCAAGGGGGCTCTCCCGTGACCGCTGCATCTTCGAACGCGCGCCCGCAGCTCCAACCCGGGTCCGGCAAGCGAAAGCTCTTCGGCGAGAAAGTCCAGAAGCTTCATCTTGGCGCGCTGGGCCCCGTTTTGGCGCTGCTGCTCGCGTGCATCTTCTTCGCCACCCGCTCGGACCGCTTCCTGTCGGGCGACAACTTCTCGCTGATCCTGCAGCAGGTCATGGTGGTCGGCGTGCTCGGCATCGGCCAGACGCTGGTCATCCTGACCGCCGGCATCGACCTGTCCTGCGGCATGGCGATGTCGCTCGGCTCGATCGTGATGGCGAAGTTCGCCACCGCGTACGGGCTGCCCCCGCTTGCGGCGATCGCCTGCGGCCTCGCCGTGACCACCGGCATCGGGCTCGTCAACGGCCTGCTCGTGACGCGCATCCGGTTGCCACCCTTCATCGTGACGCTCGGCACGCTGAATATCGCGTTCGCCATCACGCAGCTGTACTCGCAGTCGCAGACGGTCACCGACCTGCCGGATGCCCTGACCTGGCTCGGCGGCACGTTCTCGATCGGCAGCACGGAGGTCGCCTACGGCGCCGTGCTGATGCTCGTGCTTTACCTCGTGGCGTGGATCTGGCTGCGCGACACCGCGCACGGCCGGCATGTCTACGCGGTCGGCAACCACCCGGAGGCCGCGCGCCTGACCGGCATTCCGACCATGCGCGTGCTGTTGCAGGTGTATGTCCTTGCCGGCCTGTTCTACGGCATCGCGGCGCTGCTTTCGATCGCGCGCACCGGGGTCGGCGATCCGCAGGCGGGGCAGACCGAGAACCTGGACACGATTACCGCGGTCGTGCTGGGCGGCACCAGCCTGTTCGGCGGCCGCGGGGTCGTGCTGGGCACGCTGGTGGGGGCGCTGATCGTCGGCGTGTTCCGCAACGGGCTCACGCTGATGGGCGTGTCCTCGGTCTACCAGATCCTGATCACCGGGATCCTCGTGATCCTGGCGGTCGCCACCGATCAGTTGTCTCGAAAAGGGGCGCGCTGACATGTCCGCTACGGCACCCCTCGTGATGCAGGCCAAGGGCCTGGTCAAGCGCTACGGCCACGTGACCGCGCTCGACGGATCCGACTTCGACTTGCGCGCCGGCGAGGTTCTGGCGGTCATCGGCGACAACGGCGCCGGCAAGTCGAGCCTCATCAAGGCGCTGTCGGGCGCGGTGATTCCCGACGAAGGCGAGATCTTCCTCGACGGCAAGCCCGTGCACTTCCGCAGCCCGATCGACGCGCGGTACCAGGGCATCGAAACCGTCTATCAGGATCTCGCGGTCGCCCCGGCCATGACGATCGCAGAGAACCTCTTTCTGGGCCGCGAGGTCCGCCGCAGCGGCCTGCTCGGACGCTTCGGCTTCATCGACAAGAAGAAGATGCTCGCCGAGAGCACGGCCCGCATGAACGAGCTCAAGGTCGGCATCCGCTCGATGACGCAGGCCGTGGAAACGCTCTCGGGCGGGCAGCGCCAGTGCGTCGCGGTGTCGCGCGCGGCCGCGTTCGCGCAGCACGTCGTCATCATGGACGAGCCCACCGCGGCGCTCGGCGTCAAGGAAGGCAACATGGTGCTGGACCTCATCCGGCGGATCCGCGAGCGCGGGCTGCCGGTGATCCTGATCAGCCACAACATGCCGCACGTGTTCGAAGTCGCCGACCGGATCCACATCGCGCGCCTCGGGCGCCGCGCGGCCGTGGTCGACCCGAAGAAGATCCCGATGAGCGACGTGGTCGCGGTGATGACCGGCGCGATCAAGCCGGAGGACATCCCCGCGTCGTGCCTCGCGCACTGACGCCGGGCGCGCGATCATGCTCAAGGGCATCGACCCGCTGCTGACGCCGGAGCTGCTGCGGGTGCTCGCGGAAATGGGGCACGGCGACGAGATCGTCGTCGCCGACGCCAACTTCACCGCTCACTCGCTCGGCCGGGGCCGGCCGGTCATCGCGCTGCCGGGGGCCGGCGTGCTGCGCAGCTGCGCCGCGGTGCTTTCGCTGCTGCCGCTCGATGCGGCGGTCGAGCAGCCGGTGGCCTACATGCACGTCGGCGGCAGGCCGGACGGCTACCGCAGCGCGCTGCAGCGCGAAGTCATCGCCAGCCTGGAGCAGGCCGGGTGGGCGAAAGGTTCCCAGTGCGAGGCGCTCGAGCGCTTCGCGTTCTATCGCCGCGCCGCCGGCGCCTATGCGATCGTGCATACCGGCGAACAGCAGCCCTACGCGAACTTCCTGTTCAAGAAAGGGGTGCTGTGCGAGGCGCTGCGTGAATGATCGGGGGACGTTCGACCCGGCGTGGCAGCGGCTGAAGCCGCGCGGCTCCAGCCAGGGCGCCCTGCGCCGGTACAACGAGCGGGTCGTGCTGCAGGCGATCCGCCTCCATGGCGCGCTGCCAGGCGCCGAAATCGCGCGCCTGACGCGACTGACGGCGCAGACCGTGTCGCTGATCAGCAAGCGCCTGCTCGACGAGGGCCTGGTGCGCAAGGGCGAGCCGCTGCGCGGCAAGGTGGGCCAGCCGTCGGTGCCGCTGTCGCTGAACCCGGACGGCGCCTACGCGATCGGCATCAACGTCGGCCGGCGCAGCCTCGACATGCTGCTGGTCGATTTCACCGGCGAGGTGCGCGAGCGCCGGTCGCACGCGTACCGATTTCCCGACCCCGACGCCGTGCTGCCGGAGATCGACGGACACGTGCGCGGCGTCGTGCGTGCCCTGGGAACGGCACGCCGCTCGCGCCTTCAGGGCGTGGGCATCGCGATACCGCTGTCGATCGGAAGCTGGCAGGATCTGCTCGGTTTTCCGCAGCGGGTTTCCGCGCGCTGGCAGGCG
Source organism: uncultured Burkholderiaceae bacterium (assembly GCA_964512305.1). GTDB lineage: Bacteria > Pseudomonadota > Gammaproteobacteria > Burkholderiales > Burkholderiaceae_F > CAZEIW01. Next base: position 30,404 of record CAZEIW010000034.1, read on the forward strand.
ACCGACCTGCGCGCGGAAGTCGCGCGGCGCACGAAGCTGCCGGTGACCGTGATCAAGGACACCGCCGCAGCCTGCGTGGCCGAGCTGGTCTCCGGCCGCGGGCGCTACGTCGGCAGCTTCCTGTACATTTTCGTCGGCACCTTCATCGGGGGCGGGCTCGTGATGGACAGCCGTCTGCGGTCCGGCCTGCACGGCAATGCCGGGGCGGTCGGCTCGATGCCCCTGGGGCTGGCGCGCGGCGCGCGTGCCGCCGCGCCCGCGCAGCTGCTCGGGGTGGCCTCGCTCCTGAACCTCGAGCGCGCCTACGCGCGCGCCGGGCTCGACGTGAGCGCCGTCGGAGACGAGCGGGCGCTGCAGGCGCCCTGGCGCGAGCTCACCCGCCGCTGGCTCGGCGAAACCGCGGCCGCGATCGCGCTCGCGGTCAGCAGCGCGACCTGCCTGCTCGATCTCGACGGCGTGATCGTCGACGGCTCGTTCGGCCGCGACCTCCTGGCGGCGCTGGAGGCCGAGCTGCAGGGGGCGCTTTCCCGCTACAGCTGGGAGGGGGTCGTGCGGCCGCCGGTTCACCAGGGCACCATCGGCGCCGACGCCCGCGCGCTGGGCGGCGCGCTGCTCCCGCTCTATGCCAGCTACGTGCCCGACCGCGACCTGTTTCTGAAGATGGCGATCGACTGACGCCCTGTCCGGTTGGCGGGCGACGCCCGATTGCCGGTCATTCCCGGGAATCCGCGACTGAGAAAATCGATCGAACGACACCATGCCCGACCGGCCACCGACGCCAGACTTCCGCTCGCCTGATTTCCTGGCGCAGCACGCGCTCTGGATCATGCACTTCTACCGCGGCCGCGCGATCGACCCGAGCGGCGGCATGTTCCACTGCTACCTCGACGACGGCACCGTGTACGACCGCACGACCCGCCACCTCGTCAGCGCGACGCGTTTCGTGGTCACCCACGCGCTCGCGTTCCGGCTCGACAACGATCCCGCCTGGCGCGCCGGTGCCGCGCATGCGCTGGCCTTCCTCGACACGGCGTTCGCGGATGCCGAGCGCGGCGGTTTCGCCTGGACGATCCGCTGGGACAACGGCCGGGCCGAGGTCATCGATCCGACCCGCCACATGTACGGCCTTGCCTTCGTGATGCTCGCGGCCGCGCGCGCGGCCGAGATCGGCCTTTCGGGCGCCCGCGCGCTGCTCGACCGGGCCGCCGAAACGGCCGAGCGCCGCTTCTTCGAGCCCGCGGCCGGCCTGTACGGCGACGAGGCGACCCCCGCCTGGGAGGTCGCGCCCTACCGCGGCCAGAATGCGAACATGCATGCCTGCGAGGCGGCGATCGCCGCCTTCGAGGCGACCGCGGAGCCGCGCTACCTGCAGCGCGCCGAAGAACTCGCGCAAGCCGTCACGCTGCGCCTGGCCGAGGCCGCCGGCGGCGGCGTCTGGGAGCACTACCACATCGATTGGACGCCCGACTGGGAGTACAACCGCCACGATCGCTCGAACATCTTCCGGCCGTGGGGCTTCCAGCCGGGCCACTTCACCGAATGGGCCAAGCTGCTGTGCCAGCTCGACGCCCACCTGCCGCAATCCTGGCACCTGCCGCGCGCCCGCGCGCTCTTCGACCGCGCGCTCGAATCCGCGTGGGACAAAGTCCATGGCGGGATCCACTACGGCGTGGCGCCCGGCGGCACGGTGTGCGATGCCGACAAGTACCACTGGGTGCAGGCGGAATCGCTCGCCGCCGCGGCGCTGCTGGCGCAGCGAACCGGGGAGGGCGTCTACTGGGACTGGTACGACCGCATCTGGCGGTATTGCTGGCAGCACTTCGTCGATCATCGCGAGGGCGCCTGGTTCCGCATCCTGTCGCCGGAAAATCGCCGCCTGGAGCGCGAGAAGAGCCCGCCGGGCAAGGTCGACTACCACGACATCGGCGCCTGCTTCGACGTCCGGCGCGCTCTGCTCTCAAACGGAGGTTCACGGTGAACGCCGCCGCCGCTCCCATCCCCCTCAGCCCCAACGGCCCCCGACTCTCCCCCATCGTCGCCGGCGTCTGGCGCATCCGCGACTGGAACTTCGACGTCCCCGCCCGCCTGCGCTGGATCGAGCAGGCGCTCGACCTGGGGATCACGAGCTTCGACAACGCCGACATCTACGGCGACTACCAGGCCGAGACGCTGTTCGGCGAGGCGCTGGCGGCTGCGCCCGCGCTGCGCCGTCGCATGCAGCTGGTCACGAAGTGCGGCATCAAGCTCCTCTCGGCGCAGCGGCCCGCGCACCGGGTCAAGTCGTACGACAGCTCTCACGCGCACGTGATCGCCTCGGTCGAGAACTCGCTGCGCGCGCTGCGCACCGATCAAATCGACCTGCTCCTGCTGCACAGGCCGGACTTCCTGATGGATGCCGATCAGCTGGCGCACACGCTGCACGTGCTGATCGAAGCCGGCAAGGTGCTGCACGTCGGCGTCTCGAACTACACGCCGTCGCAGTTTGCGCTGCTCAACCAGCGCATCCCGCTCGCCACCAACCAGATCGAGCTGTCGCCGCTCGCGCTGGGGGTGCTCGGAGACGGCACGCTGGACCAGTGCCAGGCGCTCGGCTGCAGGCCGATGGCATGGTCGCCGCTGGCCGGCGGCCGCCTGTTCCGCGACAACGACGAACGCACCCGCCGCGTGCGCGGCGTGCTCGGGGAGCTCGCGGCAGCCTACGGCGTCGGCGCGGCGACGATCGCCTACGCGTGGATCCGGCGGCACCCGGCGCGGCCGGTGCCGATCACCGGTTCGGGGCGCGGCGAGGCCTTGCGCGAGGCCGTCGCGGCACTGTCGATCGACCTGAGCGGCGACGACTGGTATCGGGTCTGGCAGGCGAGCGTGGGGCACGAAGTGGCCTGAGCCCGATACGGGCGGCCCCGGGGTCGGCAGCCCCGGTGCGGCGGCCCATCCGCCGTCAGGTCGGCAAGCAGTCGCTCGCAGGCGATCGGGGTTGCGCATCACGCGGGGAGAGGGCAATGTCAGGACTGTTCGGCGAAAGCCATCGACGGCTGCAACGCCAGTTCGACACCGAGCGGCTCGCCGACCGGATCGAGGAGCGCCTGGTTCGGGACTTCGTCTCGCCCGACGACCGCGCCTTCATCGAACGGATGGACATGTTCTTCCTGGCGACCGCCGACGCCGCGGGCCGGCCGAACTGCTCGTACAAGGGGGGCGCCCCGGGCTTCGTCCGCGTGCTGGACCCGCAGACGCTCATGTTTCCGAGCTACGACGGCAACGGCATGTACCTCTCGATGGGCAACACGATCGAGAACCCGCACGTCGGTCTGCTGTTCATCGACTTCGAGAACCAGAAACGCCTGCGGCTCAACGGCATCGCCCGCATCGAATCGGCCGACTCGGCGACGCCTCCCTACGCCGAGGCCCAGTTCGTGGTCATTGTTGCCGTGCGGCAGGTCTTCCCCAACTGCCCGCGGTACATTCACAGGATGCAGGTGATCGAACCCTCGAAGTTCGTGCCGCAGGGGGGCCGCGAGACGCCGGTTCCCGGTTGGAAGCGCATGGACTGGGCGTGCGACGTGCTTCCGGAGGGCGATCCCGCGCGACTGCCAAAGGACGCGGCGCCGGGCTGAGCGCCGGCGCGCGCCCCGAACCCCTGCTCGAACGAGGAGACATCCATGTCGATCCAACTGCATTCATGGCCGCGCAGCTCGGGCACGCGGGTTGCGTGGGCGCTCGAAGAACTGGGCGTTCCGTACGAGTACGTCGAGCTCGATCCGAAGCAGGGCGAGCATCGATCGCCGCGCTACCTCGCTCTCAATCCCCACGGCAAGGTGCCGACGCTGGTCGATGACGGTGAGGTCTTCTTCGAATCGGGCGCGATCCTGCTGCACCTGGGCGACAAGTACGGGCGCGACAGGCAGCTGTGGCCCGCCGGCGGCGGGCAGCCGCGGGCGGACGCGCTTTCATGGACCGTGTGGGCCGTGGTCGAGCTCGGTCCCTATCTCCTGCAATGGATGTACCACGGGCTCGACACCCCCATATCGTTCAAAGCCGGGGACCGCAGCAAGGCGGCCGCCGAATACAGCCGGTCGCAGTTCGTCCGCTGCCTCGATGCCCTGCAGGCGCGCCTGGAGACGCGCGAGCATCTTCTCGGCGCTTTCTCGCTGGTCGACATCGGCTGCGCGAGCTGGCTGATGCTCGGCGCGTCGCTCGGCGTCGCCGTCGACGACGGTCATCCGCGCGTCGCGGCGTGGCGGCAGCGGTGCGCTCAGCGGCCGGCGGCCGCCCGGGCCCGGTGAAGCCGGCGGCCGATTCCTGCACCGACGAGGATCGCGACGAACACGGTTGCGAGCAGTAGCGTCCGCGTTCCGTATTCGATCGCGTACACGACCGGGGTGAGCGCGAGTCGCGCCAGCCATTTTGGCGTTTCGTGCTCACCCAGGTAGTCCGCGATCGGCGGCGACACCCGGTAGTAGAAACGCACGAACGATCTGCCGGCGGCGCTGGTCATCAGGTGCCGGTCGCGGAAGTGCCTCAGAACTGCGACGTGCGGGTCGAGATAGCTGCCGTACGCCGCGGTCGCGATGAAGCAGCCGATCATTTGGCTTCCGATGAACGGCGGGGTGCCAAAGTCGACGGGTGGCCCCGGGGTGAGGTTCGCGAAGGTCGTGAACGGGTTGTACTGCTGCTCGGCCATGATCGCCCATGCGGTTGCCGCGATGCCGCTCCGCTCCGGGATGCACTGATACGGCGTGCTCAGACATTGGTTCAGCGGAGGCACCTGGTCGCCGTCCTGCAGCGTGCTGGCGACCACGCCCAGGCCGTCGCCGAACGGCGCGGTCGCCTGGGCGTTGGCAATCTGCGCGAGTGCTGAGGCGCGCGCGGAATCGAATTCGCCCGTCGCGTAGACGATGTCGACCAGGACCATCGCGACCACCATCTGTCCCGTGAACTCCCAAGCGATGCCGTTCGGGACCGGATTTCCGTTCGGATCGGGCGTGGGATTCTTCACGATGTCGTACCCGCTGAAAGCGTCGCCGCCCGCAGTGACGGACTGCGCGAAACTGCCCTGCGCGTGGCGCAGCGGGACACGCCAGTCGATCTGGGACATATAGCGGCCGGCCGTTGACAGTGCCAGGATCGCGGAGGTGTCCGCGTCCAGGAAATCGCAGGCGTTGATCACCTCCGCGCCCTTTTGGGCGCCTGTCGGGCAGACGCCCGCCGATGCGGCGGTCCCGGCCGGCACGGTCCCGGCGTTGAAGCGGCCGTTCGTGGCGTCGAACATCCGCATCACGAAATCGCCGGCGACATTGGCTGCCGCCATCCATGCGGGCGAGGCGGAAGGATTGCCGTAGGCGAGCTCCGCGTTACCCAGTGCGGTCATCGCGGCGAAGATGTCCGCGTTGTTCTCGACGGACTTCGCCGTGCTAAGGGGCTTGGGCTGTCCCTGGCCCGGATACCCGATGAAATACCCTCCGTACCCGGCGGCCGATGTGTCCGCGAGGTTGTCGACGATCCAGTGGCCGACCGCCCTGGCATCGTCGAGATAGCGCGGATCCCGGAAGTACCGGTACGCGTTGAGCAGCGCGATGATTTCGAAGGCGTTGTTTCCGCCGGTCGCGCCGTCGAGCACGAGGCAGTATCCGGCCGCGCCGCACTGCGATTTGCCCGCGCTGTAGCCGGCGAGTCTCGAATCGCCCGCCTTTCCGATCTTTGGCGGCACCGGATCGTTGAGGAAGCCGATGTCGCCGGTCTCGTATCCGTCGTGCGCTCCCATGTAGACGCTCGTCCCGGCGCTGGCCGTCGGCAGCGGATCGCCGGTGTTGTCGTGATGCAGCGCGTAGTCGAACGTGTCGGCGATGACCTGCGCGTCCTGCCAGTCGCCCTCATAGAGCAACACGAGCTCGGCCAACGACGATTCATAGGTCGTCGCCAGGTTTCGGAGCACCTGATCCGGAGGGAACGGGTAGCCCGGGTCCGCGGACGCCGTCTGGAGCGGCACGACCCCGAACGTCTGGTTGGCCGCCGGGAGGCCGAGCGCGGTCTGACGCGATGCGGGTGCAGGGTCGAACCGGACGTCGTCGACGAGAACCGTGCCGCCATTCGCGGTGCTGGCGCCGTTCGTCGCGATGGTGAACAGCACGTGGACCTGGTCCAGCGCGGGCGGACACACTGCCGCCTGACCCGCAGCGGCGGTCAGAGAACTCATCGGAATGGTGAAGGTCGCCCAGACCGTCGTCGGCGGCGTGATGAAGGGGCTGACGCAGTTTCCGACACCGAACTGAAACGCCGAACCGGTCGGCGACCTCGCGTCGAAGACGAGGTTGGCGGCACCGCGAAGGTCGTAGCCGTTGCCGGACTGCAGGACGCCCCAGTTTTCGGGTTCCTCGACGTTCAGGCCGGCGAAACTGCCAGGCGCCTGCGGGTCGAGGGAGACGCGCAGGACCGTGCCGCGGGTCCGGTCCAGGACATTCGGGTCGGTCGAGCAGCCGTTGGCCGCGGCCAGGTCGTCGATGCAGCCTGTGTCGATATGGACTGTCGCCAGGTTGGCCGCGCTGCTTGCGAAGAGTCCGGACGGGAAACCGTGATTCAGACCGTCGTCCTGATTGCGGTAGACGAAGAACGCGCTCCGGTTCAGCGCCGTTCGCGCCGACAGCCATGAATACGCGCCCGTGCTGATCGCCGGGGAGGCGGCGTCGGCTTCGGCACCGAGGAGGCTCAACCGGTGCGCCTGCAGGACGGTCGCGCAGAAGAGCGCGATCACGGTGACTTGGATGATGACGCCGATCCGGGAGTGCGAGATTCCGGGCATGGTCGACACGCGTCGTTGCGGGAAGAAGGTGGGTGGGGCGGGTTGCTGAGTTGCTGGAAACGTACGCTGGCCTCGCTTACACATCGGCGACAGATCCGCGGGTGCGGATGCGCACGGCCGCGGCCACGGATTTCTCGATACCTGGCGTTGCGGAAAATTCGACGCCGTCGGCCGCCTGTTTGCGGTAACGTCTCCCGGGGGGGGTGCTGACCCATGCCGCTGCAACGCGAGATCGCGAGCGCCATCGACATCGCCGCCACGGCGACGCGGGTCTGGGACATCCTGGTCGACTTCCGTCGTTATCCCGAGTGGAACCCGTTCATCCGGCGCATCGTCGGCAGCGCCTCGCCCGGGGCCTGCGTGCGCTTCCGGTTCGAATGGCCGCCTTTGCGAGGACCCGCCTGCGCAATCGTGTCCAGCGCGCGACCGGGCGCCGAATTGTGCTGGGCCGGCGGTGTCCCAGGTGTTTTCCGGGCCGAGCACTACATGCGGATCGAGCCGCTGGACAGCGGTCGCGTGCGGTTTCACCATGGCGAGAGGTTCTCAGGCCTCCTTGTGCCGGCCGCATGGACGCTGCTGCTGGCGCGGCATGGCCCCGCGGTGTACGAGAACACCTGCCTTGCGCTGCAGCGGCGGGCGCAGGCGACTTGAAACCCGGACTGCGAAGGCGCGGCTTCCGCCGATGCTCGCCAACCGACCGAGGGTGACGCCATGACCCGGATCTCCCTGCCGAAACAACGTCTCGCCGGCACCTACGACGCGATCGTGGTCGGCTCGGGGTACGGCGGCGGAATCGCAACTTCACGCCTGGCGCGCGCCGGGCGGCGGGTATGCCTGCTCGAGCGTGGCAGCGAGCTGCACCCAGGTGAGTATCCGAACTCAGCGCTCGAACTGGCCAAGCAGGTGCAGGCCGATCTGCCCGGCCTCCATCTGGGCGCGCCGACCGCGCTGTTCGACATCCGCTACAACGCGAACATGAACGTCGTCGTCGGCTGCGGCCTCGGCGGCACCTCGCTGATCAACGCGGCCATCGCGCTGCGCCCCGATCCGCGAATCTTCGACGACACGCACTGGCCGGCGGCGATCCGGGGCGACTCGGCGCTGTCGAAATACTTCGACCGGGCCGAAGCGATGCTGCGCCCGGCGCCTTACCCGGACGACTATCCGCCGCTGCCGAAGCTGGAAGCGCTGCGCCAGTGCGCGCAGGCGCTGCAACTGCCGTTCACGCGCGTCCCGGTGATGATCAACTTCCGCGCCTTCGAAGGCGGCGTCAATCCGGCCGGCGCGCCGCAATCGCCGTGCGTGAACTGCGGCGACTGCGTGTCAGGCTGCAACCACGGCGCGAAGAACACGGTGCTCATGAACTACCTGCCCGATGCGGCCCGGCACGGCGCGGAGATCTACACCCAGGTGCAGGTACGGCAGCTGACGCGCCGGGATGGACGCTGGAGCGTCCTCGCCCAGGACCTCGAAAACGGGCGAAGCCTCGCGCTCGACGCCGAGGTGGTCGTGCTGGCTGCCGGCACGCTCGGCAGTACGGAAATCCTTCTGCGGTCGGCGCAGGCGGGGCTGCCGCTGTCTGAAGCGCTTGGCAAACGCTTCTCCGCCAACGGCGACATGATCGGATTCGCCTACAACACGGACCGGACGGTTGGCGGCGTGGGCTTCGGGACCCACTCGCCGGACCGGGAGAAACCGGTCGGACCTTGCTCGACCGGCCTGATCGACCTGCGCGCCGGCAAGCCGGTGCCCGAAGGCATGATCGTGGTCGACGGCGCGATCCCCGGCGCGCTCGGGGCATTCCTGCCGGGCCTGCTTGCGGCGGCCGCGGCGACCACAGGCACCGATGCCGAACACGATTGGCAGGACCGTGTCACCGCCGCCGCCCGCTCGCTCGAGAGCAGCCTGCTCGGCCCACGCGTCGGCGCCATCGACCGCACGCTGTTCTTCCTGGTCGTCGCGCAGGACGACGCCGGCGGCAGGATGTTCCTCGAGGACGATCGGCTGCGGATCCGCTGGCCCGGCGCCGGCGAGCAGGCCGCCCTCAAGCAGGCGAGCGGGTGGATGCAGCGCGGCGCCGAAGTGCTGGACGGCACCTACATTCCCAACCCGGTCTGGAACACGCTGACCAACCACAACCTGGTGACCGGCCATCCGCTCGGAGGATGCGCGATGGCCGACGGCTGCGCTCAGGGTGTCGTGAATCACAAGGGCCAGGTCTACGACGGCGCGGGCGACGACACCGTGCACCGCGGTTTGTACGTGATGGACGGCGCAGTCGTGCCGGGTGCGCTCGGGGTCAACCCGGCGCTGACGATCTCGGCGCTCGCAGAGCGGAGCTGCGAGCTTCTGGCCCGCGATTTCGGCTGGACAGTGCGCTACGACGAATGAGCCGCCTGCACTGCGCCGGGAAACAGGGATCCGGCGAAGGCAACGAATGCGCGCGGGTCGGCGGGAGACAGCACGATCACGCGCGATGCCGCACGCACGACGACCGCCCGCGAGGGGTCGGTCGCGAAGGCCCGGTAGCGCCCAAGCACGGAGTTGCGAAACAGGCCCGTGATCGCAAACAGCCCGCCGTTGCCGAAGATGCGGAGCGAGCGGCGCATCGCCGTGCCGTCGTGCCAGACCCGTTCGACGCCCTGCAGCGGGACGCGCGTCGTCCACAGGAGCCGGCGAACGTGGAGAGCGTCGCCGCTCAGTTCGTAGCCCCTGACGACGTACAGCGCGGCCGCGGCCAGGATCAGCGGCGGCAGGAACACGAGCGCCGTGCCGAAGCTCTCCGCGAACGGAGCGCGGGTGCCGTGGGGCACGGCCCGCAGCAGCACGAGGGTCATGCCCAGCAGCAGCAGGGTCGCGAGAGCCGAAACCACCTTCAACGACCGGCACAACGGAGCGGCTTCGAATTGCGGCATGGCGGCCCGCAGCTTATCCCACCTTGCTGCCTTTTCCGAAGGAATTCGCATGACCGATGACGGTCCCGCTGCGCGGCTGTCGAGGCGCATCGACGCCATCGCGCGCTCGGTTCAGGCTTCCGGCGAGGGACTCGCCGTGATCGCGCTAGGCTCCTGCGGTCTCGAGCGAGAACGCCTCGATCGCTGGTCGGACCTGGATTTCTTCGTCATCGTCGCGCCGGGCGGCAAGGCGCGCTTCATCGAGGATCTGCACTGGCTTTCGGCCGCGCATCCGATCGTCTGGGCGTATCGCAACACGGTCGACGGTTGCAGGGCGTTGATGGACGACGGCGTCTTCTGCGAATTCGCGGTGTTCGAGCGCGAGGAGCTGTCGCGCATCCCGTATGCCCCCGGTCGCATCGTCTGGAAGCGGCACGACGTCGATGACGGCATCGCGGTGCCGGCTCGCCGGGATGCCGTCACGCGGTCCGCCGATGCGGATTGGCTGCTGAACGAGGCACTGAGCAACCTCTACGTGGGGCTGAGCCGCTATCGCCGGGGCGAGCGGCTGTCGGGGGCGCGGCTCGTCCAGGGGCATGCGGTCGACCGCGTGTTGGACCTGGTGGAGCTTCGCGAGGCGCCGTCGGCAGCGAGCCGGGACCCGTTTTCCGCCGAGCGGCGTTTCGAGGAGCGATTCCCCGCCGTTGTGCCTTCGCTTGCAAGCTTCATCCAGGGCTACGATGCCACGCCGCGCTCGGCGCGCGCAATCCTGAAGTGGTTGGCCAGTCGTTTCGACGTCAACGCGGCGATGGCGGCAGCGATCGAGTCGCTGTGTTCGGATCCGGCGTCGAGTT
>CAZEIW010000035.1:0-14428 GCA_964512305.1 uncultured Burkholderiaceae bacterium
CGGCGAAATACCTGTCGCCCGCGCCCGTCAGCACCGCGCAAGCGAGTTCGCGATCGGCGCGCGCGCTGTCGAACACTTCGCGCAGCCTTGCGAGCACGGCGCGCGACAGCGGATTGTGTTTCCGGGGCCGGTTCAGCGTGACGCGCATCACCGGGCCGGCGCGTTCGACCCGGACGTCGTCGTCAGACATGAGACCGCTCCGCTGTCCAAGGCCCCTGCGCGAGGCGTCCCGCGTCCGTTCGACAGGGGGCTGGAGATCGATTCGTACGATCGAGAGGGTTCATGGGTCGTGTCAGGTCGCGATCCGTTGGTAGGTGGCTGCCGGACCGGCGGGTTGGTTCGCCGGGCGCGCAGGCTCGATTTACCGCCCCGAGCATGCCCTTTTTCCCGGAAGGGCTCGATGCAGCCTCAATAGACTCCAGGCAGCTCTCTCCTGTTCCCCTGTTTCGTTGCGGCGCCGGCTTTCGCCATTGCACCGCGCATCAATCGTATCGAGGTGTGTGCCGTGCGCAAATGGGAATCACTCAGCATCCGGGGCAAGCTGCTGGCCGGGTTTTCCGCGGTCCTCGGGACCACCCTGGTGGTCGGCCTGCTGGCGCTGGTGCAGGTCAACAACGTCGTCCGGGACGCGCGGGATCTGGCCGGCCGCAGACTGCCGAGCGTGCGCACGGTGGCGGCGATGAGCACGGTGGTCTTCGGCATGCGGACCATGCAGTACGCACGGATGCTGACCGACGACATGGCCGAGCAGCAGGCGATCGACGCCGAGCTGCAGCGCGCCCCCGCGACCATGACGCAGCTGCAGGGCGATTACGAACCCACGATCTCGGACGATGACGAGCGCGCCGCGTACCAGCGCTTTGTCGGGCACTGGAACGACTACGTGAAGGGCGGCGCCAAGGTGATGCTGCTCAGCGGCGAGTTCGGCATGCGGGCGATGGGCGGCGACTATGGCAAGCTGTTCGACGCCGCGCGCGCGGATCTGAATCAGCTGTCCGAGCTGCAGGCGCGGCTGGCCGCCGGCCAGGCGAAGGAGGCCGATGCGGTCAATCTGCGGGCGCGCGCGATGCTGCTCGGCGGCGTCGCGCTCGCGGTGGTCGGCGGCCTGCTGCTGTCGCTGTGGATCGCCCGCCGCATCGCCGACCCGCTGCGCTCCGCATCGCAGGGCGCGCATGCGGTCGCCACCGGCGATCTGACGCATCCGATTCCCAGCGGCGGCGAGGACGAGGTCGGCCAGATGCTGCATGCGCTCAACGAAATGCAGCGCGGGCTGAAGCTGCTGGTCGAGGCCGTGCGCACCGGGGTCGAGTCGGTCACGACGGCCAGCACCGAGATCGCGAGCGGGAACCTGGACCTGTCGAGCCGCACCGAAAGCCAGGCGGCCCGCATCCAGGAAACCGCGGCCGCGGTCACCGACGTGACCGAAAGGATGCAGCACAACTCGGGCTCCGCGCGCGAGGCCAACAAGATCGCACGCTCGGCGTGCGAGCTCGCCGAGCAGGGCGGCGCCGCGATGGGCGACGTCGTCGCCACGATGGGCGACATCAGCGCGTCGTCGCGCCGCATCGCCGAGATCATCGGCGTGATCGACGGCATCGCATTCCAGACCAACATCCTCGCGCTCAACGCCGCCGTGGAGGCGGCGCGCGCGGGCGACCAGGGCCGCGGCTTCGCGGTCGTCGCGGCCGAGGTGCGCACGCTCGCCCAGCGGTCGTCGCAGGCGGCGGCCGAGATCGCGGTGTTGATCCGCGAGTCCGTCGCCCGTGTGGAGGCGGGCTCGGCGCTGGTCGACCGCGCCGGCGGGACGATCCGCGACATCGTCGAACAGGTGCGGCGCGTGACCGCGCTGATCGCCGAGATCGACACCGCCAGCGGCTGCATCTCCGGCAGCGTCGCCGAGATCAATCAGGCGGTGAACGAGCTGGACGGGATGACCCAGCGCAACGCGGCGCTCGTCGAGCAGGGCGCCGCCGCCGCGGCCAGCCTGAGGGACCAGGGGCAGGCGCTCGCGCTCGCGGTGGCGAGCTTCCGGCTGGCCTGACGCGCTCCGCGCCCCCGGCACGGGGGCACCCTGCAGGATCGCTGCGCTATCGTAGGCGGGTCTTTCGATCGACCCTTCCAGGAGTGCGCGAATGCCGAAGAAAGTCGACATCGAAGCCGCACCGACGGTGACCGGTTCCGGCTACCCGTCCCCCTTCAACGAAGTCTGTGCCACCCGGGTGCGCCGGCGTGTCGGCGACGCCGCCGGGATCGATCAGTTCGGCGTCAACTTCACGCGCCTGCCGCCGGGCTGCTGGTCGAGCCAGCGCCACTGGCACACCGCCGAGGACGAGTTCGTGTTCGTGGTGGAGGGCGAAGTGGTGCTCGTGACCGGTTCCGGCGAGGAGACGCTGCGTGCCGGCGATTGCGCCGGCTTCAAGGCCGGCGAGCCCGACGGGCACCACTTCCAGAACCGCTCGGGGCGCGATGCGTTCCTGCTCGAGATCGGGACCCGCCGGCGGGACGACGACGAGACGACCTATCCCGACATCGATCTGCACATCTCGAAAGGCCGCTCCGGCTTCACCCACCGCGACGGCCGGCCGTACTGAACTCTCCCCTCTCCCGCGCTGCGCGCGGGAGAGGGGCCGGGGGTGAGGGTAGCCGCCGAAGCTCCGCTGCCCGCCCTCACCCCTACCCCTCTCCCGCAAGCGGGAGAGGGGATCGATCGTCAACGACCGCCCACCCCCAGCTTCTGCCGCAGAAAGCTGAACGTCTGCGCCCACATGCGCGCCGCCTGCGCATTGTCGGCGGCAGCGCCGTGGCCGCCCTCGACGTTCTCGTAGTACCAGACCTCGTTTCCAACCTCGAGCATGCGCGCGGCCATCTTGCGCGCATGCCCCGGGTGCACGCGGTCGTCGCGGGTCGAAGTGACGAAGAAGATGGGCGGGTAGCGGACGCCGGCGCGCACATTCTGGTACGGCGAATAGCGCTCGATCGCCGCACGGTCGGCCGGATCGTCCGGATCGCCGTACTCGGCCATCCACGAAGCGCCGGCGAGCAGCTTGTTGAAACGCAGCATGTCGGTGAGCGGAACCTGCGACACGACGGCGCCGAACAGCTCGGGGTGCTGCTCCATGGTCGCGGTCACGAGCAGGCCGCCGTTGCTGCCGCCCATGATCCCGAGGTGCTTCGGCGACGTGATGCCGCGCCGGATCAGGTCCTGCGCGACGGCCGCGAAGTCGTCGAAGCAGCGCTGCCGGTTTTCCTTCAGCGCAGCCTCGTGCCAGGCCGGGCCGAATTCTCCGCCGCCCCGGATGTTGGCGACGGCGAACACGCCACCCGGCTCGATCCAGCCCTTGCCGGTCAGGCGCGGATAGGCCGGCAGCAGGCTGATCTCGAAGCCGCCGTAGCCGGTGAGCAGGGTCGCATGGCTGCCGTCGGGCTTCAGCCCTTTGCGCGCGACGACGAAATACGGGATCCTGGTGCCGTCGCGGCTGACCGCCTCGTACTGCCGTGCTTCGACCTCGTGCGCGTCCCAGACCGGCGGCAGGCGCTTGAGCACCGCGGACGCGCCCTGCGGCCCGGCACCCACGCGCGCCTCGACGAGCTCGTTGGGCGCGGTGTAGCTCTGCACGTCGAGCAGATAGTCGTCCGAATCCCAGTAGGTCAGCGCGACGTCGACTTGGCTCGCCGGCGGGGTCGCGATGATGCGCGAATGCCAGGCCCCGCCGTCGCGCGTGACCTCGATCCAGCGGCTGCGCACGTGATCGAGCTCGCCGATCAGCACCGCGCCGCGCGTGGTCGCCATGCTGCGGAACACGCGCCCGGCCCCGGGCCGGTACAGCTCGGCGAAGTTGCGCGCGCCTTTCAGGAAGGCCTCGAATCCGATCGCGAGCACGCTGCCGGCCGCGTACTCGCTCCCGCCCGCGTGCCATGGACTGCGCAGGTAGACCAGCAGCTGGTCCTGGAACAGTCCGCGGTCGGCGTCGAGCGGGATCTCGAGCTTGATCTGCCGGCCGTCGCGCAGCAGGAACCACTCCGATTTCCAGAACGCGATGCCGCGCCGCACCCAGTCGCGGCGCACCCCGGATTCGCGCTCCGACTCGGCGTCGACCGACACGTCGGACGGCTGCCCCTCGAAGACGGTCTGCGCCTCGGCCAGCGGCGTGCCGCGCCGCCATGACTTGACGATGCGGGGATAGCCCGAGCTCGTCATCGAGCCGGGGCCGAAATCGGTTCCGACCCAGATCGTGTCGAGATCCTTCCACCCGGCCGTGGACTTGGCTTCGGCAAGGCTGAATCCGCCGTCGACGAAGCGCCGCTCGCGCAGGTCGAACTCGCGCACGACGACCGCATCGGCGCCGCCGCGCGACAGCGAGATCAGGCAGCGCCCGTAGGGTTCCTGCGGTGAATCGGGGCGCAGGCAGTCGGCGCCCTGCCAGACCCAGTTCTCGTTCTCGGCGCCGGCCAGCGCATCCAGGTCGAGCACCGTTTCCCACTCCGGCGCCTGCTCGCGATAGCCGGCCAGCGGTGTCCGCCGCCACAGCCCGCGCGGATGCGCCGCGTCGCGCCAGAAGTTGTAGTAGTCCCCGCCCATGCGCCCCACGTACGGGATCCGGTCGGGCGAGTCGAGCAGGCCGAGGAACTGCGCGCGCAGCGGCTCATAACCCGGATCGGCCTCGAAGCGCGCGACGGCTTCGCGGTCGCGCTGGTTCACCCACTCGAGGGCGCGCGCCCCTTCGACGTCCTCGAGCCACAGATACGGATCGGCCTGCGCGCCGGCCGCCACGGGGGCCGTCGCGGACTCCCTCGCGGACTCCTTTGATGGCCCGTTGCCGGAGGAGGTGGCGGCGGCGACCATGATCAGCGCAGCGAGCGGCGCCCGCATCAGTTCGCGATGTACGCGAGCCGCACGTACATCGGCGCGTAAGGGGCCGCCTGCGTGACCTCGACCAGGCCTTCGCGCGTCAGCTCGAGCAGCGCCAGGAAGTGGACCACCGCGACCGCGACCCCCTGGGCCGGGTCGAACAGGTCGCCGAACTCCATGAAGCGGAGCCCGTTCAGACGCTTCAGGATCAGGCTCATGTGCTCGCGCACCGACAGCTCCTCGCGCGCGATCCGGTGGTGCGTGTGCAGCCGCGCGCGGCGAAGCACCTCGGCCCAGGCGTGGCGCAGGTCGTCGGCGCACACCGCCGGCAGGCGCGGCGCGATGCTCTGGTCGATCAGGACCACCGCGCGCATGAATTCGCGTCCGATCCGCGGCAGGTGGTCGAGGCGCACCGCGGCCAGCTTGATGCGCTCGTACTCGACCAGCCGGCGCACCAGCTCGGCGCGCGGATCCCCGACCTCCTCGCCGGTGTCGGCCTTCCGCACCGGAAGCAGCATGCGCGACTTGATCTCGATCAGCAGCGCCGCCATGAGCAGGTATTCGGCGGCCAGCTCGAGGTTGCGCGCGCGTATCTGGTCGATGTAGGCAAGGTACTGCTTCGTCAGCTGCGCCATCGGGATGTCCAGCACGTTGAAGTGCTGGCGGCGGATCATGTAGAGCAGCAGGTCGAGCGGACCTTCGAACGCCTCGAGGAACACCTCGAGCGCGTCGGGCGGGATGTACAGGTCCTCCGGCATCGCGAACAGCGGCTCGCCGTACAGGCGCGCCAGCGCGACGCCGTCGACCACGCTCGGCGTCACGTCGGCGCCGGCGGCCGAGAGCGGCGGCAGGTCGGAGGTTTCGGAGACCGTTTCCATGGCGCTGGGATCGAATGCAGCCGGCGATGCTAGCAGGTCGCGCCCCGCCGGCGCCGCCCCGCGAATGGCCGCGCGGCGGGCGCTCCCGGCCGGAGCCGGCAGGAACTATCATGGCTGCCTGGCACGCGACGGCCCGAATGCCGTCGATGGGCCCAGCGACTGGATCTGCAGCGGGTTATCGGCACAACGTGATCGACATCGACATCCCAGGCTACCGCCACCTGCGCCTGGTCCATCTCGTGTTCGATTACAACGGGACGCTGGCGACGGACGGCAAGCTGCTCTACGGCGTCGGGCAGCCGCTGTCGAAGCTCGTCCAGAACCTTCGAATCCACGTGATCACGGCCGACACCTTCGGGCTGGCGGCCGAGCAGCTCGCCGGCCTGCCGGTGGCACTGTCGATCATCCCGGCCGAGCGGCAGGCGGAAGCCAAGCGCGACTTCGTCTCCGGGCTCGGAGCCGACGGCGTGGTCGCGATCGGCAACGGCCGAAACGACCGCCTGATGCTGGAGGCGGCCGCGGTGGGCATCGCGGTGATGCAGAAGGAAGGCGGCAGCGCCGCCGCGCTGGCGGCGTGCGACGTCGTCTGCACGGACGTCCTCGACGCGCTCGATCTGCTGCTCAACCCGAAGCGCCTGATCGCGACGCTGCGTTCATGAGCCCGTCGCCGTCGCGTTCCGCGATCCGCCTCGCGACACGCCGGCCCGAGGCGCAGTGCGTGGCCGGGCTGCTGGAGCGCGCCGCACTGCCGCCGGAGCGCGCGCAGGCCGCGCGCGAGCACGCGGCGCGCCTGGTCGGGGAGCTTCGCTCGCAAAGGCTTCGCGCGGGCGGCGTCGATGCGCTGATGCGCGAATTCTCGCTGTCGAGCAACGAGGGCGTGGCGCTGATGTGCCTCGCCGAGGCGCTGCTGCGGATTCCCGACCGCGCCACTGCGGACGCCTTGATCCGCGACAAGATCGCGCGCGCGGACTGGCGTGCCCACCTCGGCCGCAGCCGCTCGCTGTTCGTCAACGCCGCCGCCTGGGGCTTGATGATCAGCGGGCAGCTCGTGGCGACGCACAGCGAGGAAGGCCTGAGCGCCGCGCTCGGCCGCCTGATCGCGCGCGGCGGCGAGCCGCTGATCCGCAAGGGCGTCGATCTGGCGATGCGCCTGCTCGGCCAGCAGTTCGTCCTCGGCGCGACGATCGAGCAGGCGCTGGCGCGCGCGCGCGCGGCCGAGAGCCGCGGTTACCGCTATTCGTACGACATGCTCGGCGAGGCCGCGCTGACGGCGGCCGATGCGCGGCGATACCAGGATGCCTACGCGCACGCGATCGGCGCGATCGCCACGGCGGCGGGCGGCACCGACCTGACTCGCGGCCCCGGCATCTCGGTGAAGCTGTCGGCGCTGCATCCGCGCTTCGCTCGCAGCCAGCGCGAGCGCGTGCTGGGCGAGCTGCTGCCCCGGCTGCTCGAGCTCGCGCGGCTGGCGGCCTCGCGCGGCATCGGCCTCAATATCGACGCCGAGGAGAGCGAGCGCCTCGAGCTGACGCTCGATCTCGTCGAGCATCTGGCGGGCGACCCGAAGCTGGCGTCCTGGGAGGGCCTGGGCGTGGTGGTGCAGTCCTACCAGCGGCGCGCATCGGCCGTGGTCGACTGGCTTGGCGAGCTGGCGCGGGCGCGGCGGAGCCGGATCATGGTGCGCCTGGTGAAGGGCGCCTACTGGGACAGCGAGATCAAGCGCGCCCAGATCGAGGGCCAGTCGGACTTCCCGGTCTTCACGCGCAAGACACACACCGACGTCTCGTACCTGGCCTGCGCGCAGCGCCTGATCGCGAACGCGGCGCACGTGTATCCGCAGTTCGCCACCCACAATGCGCTGACGCTGGCTTCGGTGCTGCAGATGTGCGGCGCGGCCCGCCTGACCGCGTTCGAGATGCAGTGCCTGCACGGGATGGGCGAGTCGCTCTACGACCTCGTGGTCGGGGAAAACGGGCAGGGCGTGGCCTGCCGCATCTACGCGCCGGTCGGCAGCCACGAGACGCTGCTGCCCTACCTGGTCCGGCGCCTGCTCGAAAACGGCGCCAATTCGTCGTTCGTCAACCAGCTGGCCGATCCTTCGCGCGATATCGAGCGGCTGCTCGCCGATCCGGTGCACGTCGCGGGGAGCGATCGCGGCACGCCGCATCCGTCGATCGCGGCGCCGGCGGACCTGTTCGCGCCGGCGCGGCGCAATTCGGCAGGCCTGGACCTCAACGACGATGCCGTGCTGGCCGCGATCGAGCGCGCGTTCGCGTCGGCCTCGGCCGGCGCCTGGAACGCCGCGCCGGTGCTTGCGCCGGACTCGGCCGGTCCGCGGTCCGGCGCAAGCACCGGCGCCGCGCGCGCGGTCGGCAACCCCGCCACGGGCGGGCGGGTCGGCATGGTGGTCGAAGCGAGCGCGGCAGACGTCGAGCACGCCTGCGCGTCGGCCGATGCCGGCGCCGCCGCGTGGGCCGAGACGCCGGCGGACCGGCGGGCCGAGCTGCTGGAGCGCGCCGCCGACGCGCTGCAGGCCCACGGCGACGAACTGATGTGGCTCGCCGTCGCCGAAGCGGGCAAGACGATCGGCGACGCGCTGGGCGAAGTGCGCGAGGCGGTCGACTATTGCCGTTATTACGCGGCGCGCCTGCGTGCCTCGCCCGCGCTCGCAGGCGCCGCCCTCGGTCCGGTGGCGGCGATCTCGCCGTGGAACTTCCCGCTCGCGATCTTCATCGGACAGGTCGCTGCCGCGCTCGCGGCAGGCAACCCCGTGCTGGCCAAACCGGCCGAGCAGACTCCGCTCATCGCGGCGCACGCGGTGCGCCTGCTGCACGAGGCAGGCGTGCCGCGCGGCGCGCTTCAGTTGCTGCCGGGCGACGGCGACGTCGGTGCCGCGCTGGTGCGCGACGAGCGCGTCCGCGGCGTCCTTTTTACCGGGTCGACGGAGGTCGCGCAGGCGATCGATCGGACCCTGGCGGCGCGCTGCGGGACGGCGGACCCGGTTCTGGTGGCGGAGACCGGCGGTCAGAACGCGATGATCGTCGACTCGAGCGCGTTGCCCGAGCAGGTCGTGCAGGACGCCTTGCAGTCGGCGTTCGACAGCGCGGGCCAGCGCTGCTCGGCGTTGCGCGTGCTGTGCCTTCAGGACGAGATCGCGGAGCCGGTCATCCGGATGCTCGCCGGCGCGGCGGAGGAGCTGCGCGTCGGCGATCCGCGCGACCTGGCCACCGACGTCGGCCCGGTGATCGATCGCCCGGCGGCGCAGGCGATCGAGGCGCATCTTGCGCGGATGCCGCCGGCCCGCGTGCGGCGACTGGCGCTGCCGCAGGGCTGCGCGGGCGGGACCTTCGTCGCGCCGGCGATCGTGGAGATCGACTCGATGGAAACGCTGCGGCGCGAGGTCTTCGGGCCGGTGCTGCACGTCCTTCGCTTCCCGCGCGAGCGCCTCGGCGAGCTGGTCGACGCGATCAACGCGACCGGCTACGGGCTCACGCTGGGGATCCAGAGCCGGATCGACGAGACGATCGACTTCGTCGTCGCGCGCGCACGCGCCGGCAACGTCTACGTCAACCGCAACATGATCGGAGCCGTGGTCGGGACGCAGCCTTTCGGCGGCGAGGGGCTGTCCGGCACCGGTCCGAAGGCCGGCGGCCCCTTCACGCTGGCGCGCCTGCGGCGCGATGCATCGGCCGCCAGCCTGGATCCGTCGGCGTTCGGGGCGCGCCGGGAGGCCGGGGCGCCGCCGGCGCTGATCGCGCTGGAAGCGTGGGCGCGAGCGGCGGGCCTCGCGGACCTGGCCGCCGCCTGCGGGGCCTACGCGCGGGCGACCCCGATCGGGTGCAGGCTCGAGCTGCCCGGACCGACCGGCGAGTCGAACACGCTTTCCTACCGTCCGCGCGGCCGGGTGCTGTGCGTCGGAGACGACGCGCCGGCGCTGCTGGCGCAGATCGCCGCGGCGGTCGCGACCGCGAACCGCGCCCTCATCGGCGATCGCGAGGCGGCGCGAAGCGCGGTCGAGGCGCTGCCCGAATCGGTCCGCTTGCAGGTCGATTTCGCGCGCGACGCCGCGGCGGGCGAGTTCGATCTCGCGCTGCTCGAAGGCAGCGACGACGAGTACCGGCAGCTGCGCAGCGCGCTGGCGCAGCGCGACGGCACGAGGATCCGCGTCCTGCGGCCCAACGGGCGCAGGTATCCGCTGCACTGGATGGTGGTCGAGCGGGTCGTGACGATCAATACCGCGGCGGCCGGCGGCAACGCGACCCTGATGACCCTCGATTCATGACGCCGCGGGCGGCTTGACTCGCGGCGGCGGGAAATAGACGTAAGCCGGTTGCGGCACGTTCGATTCCTCGCGGCGCTGCGATTCATCGGGGTCGGGCATCTTGTCCCACCAGATCGCGCGGCCCTCGCGCTGCTTGCGCTCGATGTCGGGCTTCTGCTGCTTCAAGTCCCGCAGGAAACGGGTGATCTCGGATTCGTAGCCCGCCATTTTTCCCGTCCGCTTCGATTGCACCGACCCGGTCATTCTAGCGCCACGCCTCCGCGCCCCGGGCACTTCGCGCTGCGTGAAGCCGGCGAACGTTCGCCGCGCCCGACTTGATCGGCGTCAAAACAGCTTCAATCCGCGGTCTGCGCGCCTTGAGTTCCGACGCCGGGGACGCATGTACTCGATAGTCAGAGAAGCCGGCCGCGGACCCGGTCCGGGCGGCTCGGGGCGGCCGGCGGTGGGGGTGCATATGAGAACCACATGGTTGGCCCCGCTGGCGCGTCGCGATCTGGTCGGACCGCTGTTCGACGATTTCCTCGAAGAGGCATGGCCCCTTCGGGCCTGGATGCCCGCCAGCATGATGCCCGAGGCCTCGCCGATGATGCGCGCCCGGATGGACGTGCTCGACAAAGGCGAGAAATTCGAAGTGAAGGTCGATCTTCCCGGCGTCAGGAAGGAGGATATCGACGTGTCGGTCGAAGGCTCCCGGATCTCGATCAAGGCCGAGACGAAGGAGGAAAAGACCGTCAAGGAAGGCGACAAGGTCCTGCGCAGCGAGCGTGTCGCGACCAGCTACGCCCGCAGCTTCGAGCTGCCGGTCGAGGTCACGGAGAGCGGCTCCGAAGCCGTATTCGAGAACGGCGTGCTGACGCTCACACTGCCGAAACGTGCGGGCGAGACGAGCAAGCGGCTGACGGTCCATTGACCGGAAGCTTCAGGCGTCGGCCGGCCGCCTGTCCCGGGCCGGCCGTGGAGGGGCCGGCGCGCGCGGCGCAGTCACGCGGCGCCGCGCGCGCCCGCCAGCCTTTGCTTGAGTTCGCCGCTGGCGATCAACCGCTCGAGATCGCTCGCGCCGCCGATCAGCACGCCCCTGACGAAGATCATCGGGAAGGTCGGCCACCCGGTCCACATCTTGAGCGCCGTGCGGCGCCGCCATTCGCGCAGGTAGCTGCCGTACTCCAGATACACGTACGCGACGCCGCTCGCGTCGAGAAGTCGCCGCGCCCGCTTCGGATGCGGGTTCTGCGCCATCCCGACCACGACGACGTCGTGCCGGGACACCGCGTCCTGCACTTCGCGCACGATGTCGGCGCGATTGCCTGCGACCTTGTCGCGGATCGCCGGGTGGATCTGCGCCTCGTCGAGGATGCTGCGCGGCATGCGGCTTGCCTTACTTGACCCGCATGCCCGGCTGCGCGCCGGCGTGCGGGTCGAGCAGGTAGATCCCGGGCTGGGCCTTCTCGTCCGCCGCGCTGGCGGCCAGCACCATCCCCTCGCTGACGCCGAACTTCATCTTGCGCGGCGCCAGGTTGGCCACCATCACCGTCAGCCGGCCGACGAGATCCGCGGGCTTGTAGGCCGATTTGATGCCGGAGAACACGGTGCGCGGCCGCCCGTCGCCGATGTCCAGCGTCAGCCGAAGCAGCTTGTCGCTACCCTCGACGTTCTCGGCCGTGAGGATGCGGGCGATGCGCAGGTCGATCCGCGCGAAGTCGTCGATCTGGATCTGCGGCGCGTCGCCTGCCGGTGGCGGTGCTGCTGTCGCTGCCGCTGCCGGCGGCGCCGGGGGCGCCGGCGGCTCGAACAGCGCGTCGAGCTGGCGCGCCTCGACGCGAGCCATCAGGTGCGAGTACGGGGCGATTCGCGAAAGCGGGGCCGGTGGCTCGATCCACGGCATCGGCCCGCAGCCGAGGAATTCCTCGGCCTGCTGCGCCAGCGCCGGCATGATCGGCTTGAGCCAGCGCGTCAGCCACTGGAAGCCGCGCATGCTCACCGAGCACGCCTGCCACAGCTGCTCCCGCTTGGCGGGGTCCTTCGCAAGCTCCCACGGCCGCGCTTCGTCGAAGTGGCGGTTCAGCTGGTCGGCGAACGCCATCGCGCTGCGCACGGCCCTGCCGTATTCGCGGGCGTCGTACGCGGCGGCGATCTCGGCATCGGTCTCCACCGGCGCAAGCGTCCGCCAGGCGTCGTTGTGCCCGGTGTCGGCGATCGCGCCGTCGAAGTGCCGGACCAGGAAGTTGGCGGCGCGGCTCGCGATGTTGACGTACTTGCCGATCAGGTCGCTGTTGACGCGCTGCATGAAGTCGTCGGGATTGAAGTCGACGTCCTCGACGTGCGCGTTGAGCTTGGCCGCGATGTAGTAGCGCAGCCATTCGGGATTCATGCCCAGGGCCAGGTACCGGTCGGGGTCGATGCCCGTGCCGCGGCTCTTCGACATCTTCTCGCCGCTCACCGTGATGAAGCCGTGGACGAAGATCCGGTCCGGCACCTTGTAGGGCGCCCCGGCGAACTTCAGCATCGCCGGCCAGAACAGCGTGTGGAAGTAGATGATGTCCTTGCCGATGAAATGGATCTGCTCGCTCGCGGGGTCGCGCAGGAACGCGTCGAAGTCGATGCCGCGGCGCGCGCAGTACGCCTTGAAGCTCGCGAGATATCCGATCGGGGCGTCGAGCCAGACATAGAAGTACTTGCCGGGCGCGTCCGGGATCGGGATGCCGAAGTACGGCGCGTCGCGCGAGATGTCCCAGTCGGCCATCCCGCCGTCGCTCGCGAGCCACTCGCGCGCCTTGTTCGCGACCTCCGGTTGCAGGCGGCCGTCCTGCGTCCACTCGCGCAGGTAATCGACGCAGCGCGGATCGGAGAGGCAGAAGAAGTAGTGGTCCGACGAGCGCAGCTCGGGCACGGCCCCCGACAGCGCCGAATACGGGTTCTTCAGCTCGATCGGCGAATACACCGAGCCGCACACCTCGCACGAATCGCCGTACTGATCCTTCGCGCCGCAGCGCGGACACTCGCCCTTGACGTAGCGGTCCGGCAGGAACATGCCCTTGACCGGATCGTAGAACTGCTGGATCGTGCGCGTGGCGATCAGCTCGTTGGCGCGCAGGCGGCGGTAGATGTCCTGCGCCAGCTCGACGTTCTCGGGCGAGTCGGTCGAATGCCAGTGGTCGAATCCGATCCTGAACCCGTCCAGGGTCGGCTTGCGCGTCGCGGCGATCTCGGCCACGAACTGCTGCGGCGTCTTGCCCGCCTTGTCGGCGGCGATCATGATCGCCGCCCCGTGGGCGTCGTCGGCGCAGACGAAATGGACCTCGCGGCCGCGCAGGCGCTGGAAGCGCACCCAGATGTCGGCCTGGATGTACTCCATGATGTGGCCGAGGTGGAACGCGCCGTTGGCATACGGCAGCGCGGTGGTGACGAACAGTCTTTGGTGACTCATCAGCGGCAGTGGCGGGAAGGGACGGCGCCGCGGCTTCCGCGGGGCGGCTGCAACCTTGCAGTCTATCAGCGGCTTCGGGGACGGCCCGGCCCCTGAAGTATGCTTGGGGTCTGGCATCGAACCCGGAATCCGGAGCGGCAGCAAACCATGGCACTCGACGTCGAACGCGCGACCGCGGCACTTTCAGCGGTGATCGACCCGAACACCGGCAAGGATCTCGTCTCGTCGCGCTCGGCGCGCAACATCGGCGTCGAGGGCGGCACGGTCAGCCTCGATGTGGAGCTCGGCTACCCCGCGGCGAGCCAGATCGAGCCGATCCGGGCGCTCGTGACGCACGCGCTCCTGGGCGCCGGAGCCACCCAGGTTCGTGCCAACGTCACCTCGAAGATCATTGCGCACACGGTCCAGCGCGGACTGAAGGTGATGCCGAACGTGCGCAACATCGTCGCGGTGTCGTCGGCCAAGGGCGGGGTGGGCAAGAGCACGGTCGCGGCGAACCTCGCGCTGGCGCTCGCGGCGGAAGGAGCGCGCGTCGGGGTGCTCGATGCCGACATCTACGGGCCGAGCCAGCCCATGATGCTGGGCGTGTCCGGGACGCCGGCCAGCAGCGACGGCAAGACTTTCGATCCGCTGGAGAACCACGGGCTTCAGATCAGCTCGATCGGGTTCCTGGTCGATCCGGACCAGCCGATGGTGTGGCGCGGGCCGATGGTGACGCAGGCGCTGCAGCAGTTGCTGACCATGGCCAACTGGAAAGACCTCGACTATCTCGTGGTCGATATGCCGCCGGGCACGGGCGACATCCAGCTCACGCTCGCGCAGCAGGTCCCGGTCACCGGCGCCGTGATCGTGACCACGCCGCAGGACATCGCGCTGATCGACGCGATGAAAGGGCTCAAGATGTTCGAGAAGGTCGGCGTCCCGGTGCTGGGCATCGTCGAGAACATGGCGATGCACGTGTGCTCGCAATGCGGCCACGTCGAGCACATCTTCGG
>CAZEIW010000036.1:0-2979 GCA_964512305.1 uncultured Burkholderiaceae bacterium
ACGTGCCGCTGCAGGGATGGATCGTGGTCGGCATCGCCGGCGATGCCGCGACCCTGATGACGCCGCTGGGCAATCTGGTGAAGCTGCGGCTCGAACCCCCGCCGGGCGGCGGGCAAGGCAAGGTGCCGCCACAATGAAGCCTGTCCGAGGGCGCGCCCGGCGTCCGCGTCCCGCCGCCACGCCGGCGGCGGCCATCCTGGCCGCAGCCTTTCTGGCCGTCGCCGCGATGACGCACGCCGCCGGAACCTCGCTCGTACCCGGCGCGGATATCTCCGACTGCCGCTCGGCGCTTCGAACGGGGATCACGAGCTGCGCCGCGTCTGCCGATCCGCCGGCCGATGCGCCGGCGGCCGCCGCGCTCGCTCCGCCGCCGGGCCCGGCCGCGTCGGCGGGCTCGACACCACCGACCGCTGGCGTCACCGAGGCCCAGATCGACGCGTATCTGGCGGATTTCGGCAAGCCGCCGCGCGAAGCCGTGCGCGCGTTGCTCGACCCGACCGACGAGCACATTCTCGGCCTGCTGCGCAAGCAGAACGAGACCGCATCGGTCGCCGCGTTCGTCGCCGCCCGCATGACCGAGCTGCAGCAACGCTACCGGATCGACCCGCCAGGCCCATGGCACCCGGTGCCGCCCGATCTGCCCGCGATGCTGCAGATGCGGGTGACCCTGTTCTGCGCGCCGGATGACGAGCCGTCGCGCGCGGCGGCGCAGGTCCTCGCCGCGCTTGCCGAGCGCTTTCCTTCGTTGCAGGCACGCGTGGCGCTTGTCGGCACGCTCGAAGGCAGGCGGCTCGCCGCCGCGGTTGCCCGGCTGGGCAGCGCGCTCCCGGTGACGGTGGTGGACGAGGACGCCGTCGACGGCGCCTTCGGCGATCTGCCGCTGCCGCTGGTCGAGATCACCGACCTGCGAGACTCGCGCTCCTGGCGCCTGGACGCGCAAGGCCTGAGCCTCGAGCGGCTGCGCGCCCGCATCGTCGCGCTGCGCGCCGCGGCCGAGGGCCCGCGCGACGTCATCGCGGGCGCGCGATGACGGGCAGCACGTGGTGGACGGAGCGGAGCGCCCGCGCGCGTGCCGTCCGCGCGGCGGTCGCCGTCCTGATGCTGACGGCAGGGGTGTGCGCGGCCCTTGCCGATCCCGCCGCCGCCTCCACGATCCAGCCCTACGGCGACGGCGCGTCGAGCGACGACGCGCGCCTGGGCGCGCAGATCGGCGCCGGCGCCGCCTGGCACCCGGCGATGGCGCCGCTGGGCGGCGCCGGGAGCGGCATTGGCTTCGGCGGCAACGCGCGCCTGTCCTGCAACGGGATCGATTTCAACGCCTTCCTGCGGTCGTTCGATCCCAACGAGCTG
Source organism: uncultured Burkholderiaceae bacterium (assembly GCA_964512305.1). Classification (GTDB taxonomy): domain Bacteria; phylum Pseudomonadota; class Gammaproteobacteria; order Burkholderiales; family Burkholderiaceae_F; genus CAZEIW01. Next base: position 1,351 of record CAZEIW010000036.1, read on the forward strand.
CTCAACGAGATGCGCAACTCGATCGTCAGCGGCGCGCAGGCCGCGGTGTCCAACTACCTGATCGCGCTCGCGTACTCGAGCCCGACGCTGGTGTCGGTGCTCGACATGATGGACAAGCGCTACAGCGCGCGCTTCGCCGCGTTCGCACAGGCCTGCGACGCGCAGGCCGCGCGCGCCCGCGGCCTCGACGAAGGCGCGCGTCGGATGGCCGAAGCCGGCGACCAGTGCTTCGCGCAGGAGATCGAGCGCGGCACCGGGCCCACCGAAGCCTACCGCCGCTGCTCGATCGCGCGCAGCTTCGAGTCGATCGACCTGCCCGCGGCCGCGTCGACGCTCGACTTCCTGCGCCGCTACACGAATCTCGACGTCACGCGCGAGATCGAAGCGCTGCTGGCGCTCATTCCCGACGAACGCATCGAGCAGGGGCGCTACGAGATGCGCCCGGCGCAGCTGACCGTGGCGTCGATGTCCGAGCGCCTGAGGCTTTCCGCGCGCGACGCGCTCGACCGCATCGACGCCGGCGCGGACCCGTCGACGATCGCCGCTTGCGGTGCCGGCACGCTGCTGGACCCGGCGCCCGCGGCCGGCGGCTGCCTGCCCGCGGCGGCGGCGGCGCTGATCGCATCGCCGGCGTTTCGCAGCGCGCGGCTGCTCGGCGCGCCCGCGCGCGAGCTGGTCAAGGATGCGCTGGCCGGGCAGATCGCGGCGAGCGCGATGTACTCGAACCTGCTCGAGCTGTTCGAGCAGACGGCCCGCCTCGACGTCAGGCAGGGCACCGGTGCCGCGGCCGAAGACACGCTGTCGCGGCGCCGGCGGCTGCACGAGGAGATCGGCCGGCTGCTGACCGAGGCCGACACGCTCGTCAAGGCGCAGGAGGCGCGGGCGCGCCTCGCGCGCACGCAGTTGTTCGCGCTGGAGCGCGCCGAGGCCGGTCTCGAGGCGCAGGCGGCGGCGCTCGACGCCGAGCGGGCGCGCCCCGGCTTCGGGATGCGCGACCTGCTGCGGGTGTTCGGGGGCGGCGGGGCCTCCGCACAGCAGTGACGCGCAGTGGGCGAACAGTTCATCGATCTGTTCGCCGCCGGCGCGTATGCGCTCGATGCGCGCCTGTTCGCGGCGCTCGCGCAGCCCGGCTTGTCGTGGCTGTTCTACCTGATCGCGGCCGCAGGCATCGTCTCGAGCCTGCTCGAGAGCGCCCTCGAGCAGCGTCCAGAGCTCTGGCTGCGCCACCTGGCGGCGGTCGCCTTCGCCTCCATACTGGTCCTGGTGCCGCAGCGCATCGAGCTCGATCCCCTGACGTATGCGGCGCCGGGCCAGGTCGAGCGCCTGTTCGGCACGCGGACCGGCGCCGCGCCGCACCTGACCTACTGGATCGAGCGGTTCGGCGCCGCCGCGTCGACCGCGCTGCGCGATCTCGGCCACGCGCGGCCGGTGCTGGCGGTTCCGGGGGTCGCGGCGCAGGTCGCCGACCTCGTCTCCGATCCCGCGACACTGAACGACCCGCAGCTCAAGGCCAACCTGGAGATCTGGCGCCGGCGCATCGCGCCGCAGCTGTTGCGCGAGCGGCCCGATCTCGAGGCCCAATTGCGCGATGCCGGCCTGATCCCGACGCTGCTCAACCCGACGCCGGCG
>CAZEIW010000037.1:0-19771 GCA_964512305.1 uncultured Burkholderiaceae bacterium
GGTCTAGCCCGGCCATGCCTAGGCGGGGCCTCCCCCGGCGCTGGCGTGCTCCCCGGGCTCGGCGCGTGCTTGAAGCGTTTCAACCTGCACCGACGTGGATGGCCGGGACAAGCCCGGCCATGACAATGCTTGGCGTCCGCCGTAGCAGGCGTCATCCCCGGGCTCGTCCCGGGGATCCACGTCGGAGCGTGCTTGAAGCGTTTCAACCTGCACCGACGTGGATGGTCGGGACACGCCCGGCCATGACAATGCCATTGGCGTCCACCGTACAGCCGTCATAGGCACTCCGAAGGGATCACGCATGCCCCCCTGCCCCACCCTCGACGTCCGCATCCTCGACCCGCGGCTGCACGAGACGCCGCCCGCCTACGCGACCCCCGGATCCGCCGGCCTCGACCTTCGCGCCTGCCTCGACGCGCCCCTGACGCTTGCCCCCGGCGCCTCGGAGCTGATCCCCGCCGGGATCGCGATTCACCTCGCCGACCCAGGCTACGCCGCGGTGATCCTGCCTCGCTCCGGGCTCGGACACCGGCACGGCATCGTGCTCGGCAACCTCGTCGGCTTGATCGACTCCGACTACCAGGGGCAGATCATGGTGTCGGTGTGGAACCGGAGCTCGGCCGCGTACACGCTGCAGCCGCTCGAGCGCGTCGCGCAACTCGTCGTGATCGCGGTGACGCAGGTGCAGCTCAACGTGGTCGACCGTTTCGAGGAAAGCGAGCGCGGCGCCGGCGGGTTCGGCAGCACCGGCACCCGATAGCGGCTAGGGCCGGCTGCCAGGCGCCCCAACCGGCGAAAGCAGGAAGGCGTGCGCGACGCCGCCGATCGTGCCGCTACCCACGATCTGGCCTTTGTCGTTGATGCCCACCGCGTAGTTCAGCGAAGTCCAGCCGGCCTGCCTGACTTCGGGCAGCGACGAAAGGTCCAGCATCCGCCCGTCTTCGTCGTACAGGAACGCATGGTGGTCGAACTGGACAGCGTCGCCGGCGTGGCCGATGGTCGCACGGCTCCCGCCCGACACCGACGATTCGGGCGACGACAGCATCGCCCCCTCGCGCGAGCCCAGTGAAGCGTGCCTCATGCCGCCGGCGCGGGTGAGGGTTCGATGAAGGGCGACCGGCGTCGTCTCGGAATAGCCGACCACCTGGCCGCGGTTGTTGATGGCGCTCGCGAAGCTGTTCCTGCCACCCAGGCTGCCGATGTCCTTCATCCCGCCCTCGACGGACACGAATGCATGGTGCGCCGCGTTGCCCGCCGTGTCCGCGTCGCCGACCAACTGGCCCATGTCGTTGATGCCGCGGGCGTGGCTGGTCGTTCCTCCCAGCGTGCCGAGATCCGCCATCCGGCCACGCTCATAAAGGAACGCGTGCAGTGCCCGGTCGCCCGGTTCGTCGGCGTCGCCGACGACCTGCCCCCTGCGGTTGATCGCCCGGGCGTGGCTGCGGGTTCCTCCCAGTGTGCCCAGATCCAGCATTCGCCCGCGGCCATACAGGAACGCGTGCGGCCCGCCGTCACGGGTGGTCTCGGAAAAGCCGACGACCAGCATGTCGTCGTTGATCGCGGTGGCCACGCTGTTGCCTCCGCCCAGCGTGCCGAGATCGTTCATCCGCCCGCGGTTGTCGCGGACGAAGGCGTGCTCGACAGCGTTGTCGCCCAGGTAGGAGCTGCCCACGACGAAGCCGCGATTGTTGACGGCCGTCGCGACACTCTGCACGCCATCCAGCGTGCCCAGGTCGACCATCTTGTCGTGATCGAACAGGAAGGCATGGTACGAACGGTTGTCCGGCGTGTACGCGCCGCCGACGACCTGCGCGCTCTCGTTGACGCCCCTCCCGTCGCTGAACGACCCGCCGATGGTGCCGAGGTCGACGACGGTCCATTGGGCCGCCTGCGCGGCGCAGCCGAGCGCACTCAACGTCGTGGCCGCCAGCAGGCTACGAACGGCACCGCTCCGAGGCGAATTCCTCGCACGCATCGGTCCACCTCGGCCTGAAGCGTCTGGGGAAGACTGCAAGCGCACATTGGCTCGCGCGATCGCGCAAGTCAAGAGAGAATCGTCACGAGCCCCGGATGACTGGGGGGGTTTCGACTGCGGCAGGCGTGCCTGTGGCCGCTGCGGTCGGATCGAGGCGCCGGGAGGGACGCTGGCTGTTGCCTTTCCGGGAGGACGAGGAGCAATCTCCACAGTAGGGACTTCACGAAAACGGAGCGCGCGCCATGAAGCAAGTCTGGATCACCGCCACCGGAGGCCCGGAAACCCTGCAGCTGCGAGAGGCTGCCGACGCGCCGCCGCAGGCCGGGGAGCTGCGCATCAAGGTCAGGGCCAGCGGCATCAACTTCGCGGACATACTGGCCCGCAAAGGCCTTTATCCGGACGCACCGAAACTCCCGGCCGTCGTTGGTTACGAAGTCTCGGGCATCGTCGATGCCGCCGGCCCGCAGGTGGACGCAGCCTGGATCGGCAAGGAGGTCTTCGCCCTCACTCGCTTTCGCGGCTATGCCGACGCCGTCGTGGTGCCGCAGGTCCAGGTCTTCGAGAAGCCCGCCGCCTTGAGCTTCGAGCAGGCGGCGGCGATCCCGGTCAACTACCTGACGGCCTGGCAGCTGCTTGTCGTGATGGGCGCGCTGAAGCCGGGCGAGACGGTGCTGATCCACAACGCGGGCAGCGGCGTCGGGCTGGCGGCGATCGATATCGCCCGCCATATCGGCGCCACGATCTACGGCACCGCGAGCGCCGGCAAGCATGCCTTTCTCAAGCAGCGCGGCTTGCACGAGGCGATCGACTACACCAGGCTCGACTGGACGCGCGAGGTGGCCCGGCTGACACAAGGGCGCGGCGTGGAGCTCATCACCGACCCGCTCGGCGGTTCGGAATGGAAGAAGAGTTATGGCGCTTTGCGCCACACGGGCAGGCTCGGGATGTTCGGCGCCTCCACGGCCACCGAATCGGGGCTGCCCGGCCCGCTGAAGCTGCTCAAGGTGGGATTGAGCATGCCATGGTTCAACCCGGTGGCGTTGATGAATCAGAACCGCGCGGTGTTCGGCGTCAACCTCGGGCACCTGTGGCACGAGGTGCCGAAGATCGAGGCCTGGATGAAGTCTTTGCTGGAGGGGGTGGATGCAGGGTGGGTGCGCCCGCATGTGGACAGGACATTCCCGCTGGCGCAGGCGGGCGAGGCGCAGGCTTATATCGAGGAACGCAAGAACACGGGCAAGGTCGTCCTCGTCATTTGACTCGTGGAGGTCCCCGTTTCGGTTCTCGCGACCCTTTCGGTGTGAGGGCGTTTGCGTCCGGTCAGCGCCGGAAAGGATAGATTTCGCCTATAACGAGAAGTCTTGGAGCTTCCGCAGCCTGTCAGGGGACCGAGGTGCTTGCTTCGAAAGTCGCAAAACCGCGCCACCCGGAGGCGTTGCGGACCGGCACGCTGATCTTCCAACCGGCGCTCACGCGCGGTTCCGCCGCGGATCCACTGGAAAGCGAGGCCGATCGCGTCGCATCCGACGCGATGCGCTCGCCGCATGGTCGGCTCCAACCAAGCGCTGCCGCGCTTGGGGCATCACCGAAGAGCGGGGTGCCTGTGCCCATGGCCGATGTGCCGAAGTCGCCGGGCCGCCCTCTCGAGCCCGATGTCCGCAGGTTCTTCGAAGCAAGGATGGGCTACGACTTCTCTTCGGTTCGAGTGCATGCGGACGCCGGCTCCGCGAAGTCCGCCGCCTCGATCGGGGCAAACGCATACACGTTCGGCACGCGCATTTCCTTCGCCGCCAACCGATATGACCCGCGAACGCACGCGGGGCGACTCCTGATCGCTCATGAGCTCGCCCATGTCGTGCAGCAGCGCACGTCGGGGCAGGACGCCGGACTCATGGCAGGTCCGGGCATCGGCCGGGTGCAACGCCAGCCTGCTCCCAATCCTCCGAGCGATCCGCTGTCCGCGCCGCTTTCGCGCGCGGAATGGCAGTCGGTCCATGGATGGCTTCAAGCCGGGAAAGTCGGCGGTGCTGCGCTTGGCGGCGATGCCGACAAGAACGCGGAAGCGGTCGCCGCGGCAATTTTCTGCGGCCGACTGTCTCAAGTGGACCCATCGAGGCACCAGCACGACCCGTTGCTATGCTCGAAGCCGGACGAGATCCCTCGAGAGAACGCGACCTTCAGGCTTCTGAAAGACAACATCACGCAGGGCGAACTGATCCTTCCCGTTGCTCCTGCCACGATGGCGATCGACAGCAAGGGCAGCGACAAGACGTTCGACAGTCTTGCGAAGGGGCCCGTGCCCGTCAAAAGCCTGCCGCAAGAGCTCACGCTGCCGGCTGCCCTGGTTCGAGAGCTCGGGAATGTCGAGGCACAGACGAAAAAGTCGAAAGCCGAAGAGGGCTTCAGGCTGCTTCGCGGCGATACGTCGAAGGGAGCGGCCTATCGAGAGGTGCGCGCGCCCACCGGGACCAGTCGGAGCGGCGGAAGTCCGGCGTCCCTGAGACAAGTCAGCGTCGAGCCGGTTTCGGCGGTCACCGGAGAGACGCTGGCGGTCGAGGCTCACACGCATCCGCCGATGGACGAGCAGGGGACGAGCTTCGAATATCCGAGCTTCAACATGCAGGTCGGTGGCGGGTCGGTCGGGGACTTCGAGAGCTTCGTGCGCAGGCCCGTCAACGTGTTCCTGGTGCGGTCGACCACCAAGACTTTCGCCTTCGTGCGAACGGCCGAATTCGCGGCATGGGTCGCCAAGGTCGGCACCGAAGCCGCCGTCAAGGAGCTCGAGGACGAGGAAAGCAAAGTGCAGGCGGGAATGCGCGACCGCCTGAGGGCGGTCGCGACGAATCCGCAGCACCCGCTGGGAGTCTATTTCGGCGACTCCGACAAGCCGCTGCGACGACAGTAATCAGAGTATCTCCCTTACATTCCCCACCGCAGTGCCGCCGTGCACACCGGCGCGTCCCACCACGCCCGCAGCCGCGCATCGAGCACCGTCACCGTGAGCGAGCAGCCCGCCATCTCGAGCGACGTGACATAGGAACCCACCAGGAACCGCGCGATCGAAAGCCCGGCATCCGCGAGCAGCCGGCGCGCGGAGTTGGCCATCAGGTAGAGCTCCATCGCGGGCGTGCCGCCGAAGCCGTTGACGAGCAGCAGGACCTCGGAGCCGGCCGGCGGCCTCAGGTCCTTGACGATCGCGCCGATCATCTCGGCGGCGATCGCGTCGGCCGTGGCGAGCTTCACGCGCCGGCGCCCCGGCTCGCCGTGGATCCCGACGCCCATCTCCATCTCGTCGGGCCCGAGTTCGAACGTCGGCTTGCCCGCGGCAGGGACCGTGCAGGAGGTGAGCGCGACGCCCATCGAACGCGTCTGGGCGTTGACAGTGCGGCCGAGCTGGGCGAGCGACGCCAGATCCTGCCCCTGCTCGGCCGCGGCGCCGACGATCTTCTCGACCACCAGCGTCCCCGCCACACCGCGCCGCCCGGTCGAATGAGTCGAGGCCTCGACCGCGACGTCGTCGTCGGTGATGACCGTGGCCGTCTGCCTTCCGCAAAGCTCCGCGCCAAGCTGGAAGTTCATGACGTCGCCCGCGTAGTTCTTGACCACCAGCAAGACGCCGGCGCCGCCGTCGACCGCCTCGGCCGCCGCGACGATCTGGTCCGGCGTCGGCGACGTGAACACCTGCCCGGGACAGGCGGCATCGAGCATGCCATGCCCGACGAAGCCCGCGTGCAGGGGCTCGTGCCCCGAGCCGCCGCCGGACACGAGCCCGACCTTGCCGGGTTTGAGCTGCGCGCGCCGGACGAACTTGTACTCCTCGCCGACGGCGACGATGTCCGCGTGCGCGGCCGCGAATCCGTCGAGGCTCTCCGAGAGCAGCGTAGCCGGATCGTTGATCAGCTTCTTCACAGGTCCCTCCCCTTCGGCGCCGCGGCGCCGCCCTCAGAGCTGCTCCAGGTGGCGCGCGATCGAACGCACCAGATCGTCCAGCAGATCGTCGAGCAGCCGGTTGCGCTCCGCGCTGCCGAGGTCGGGCACGCTCAGGGTGACGCTGCGCGAGGTCTGGCGCGCGGCCACCAGCCGCATCTGCGTGTGGTGCGCCTGCGCGTACGCGTCCAGGAACTCGCGCCGGTCCGGTGGCGCGAAGTGGCACACGCTGAAGATCGTCTCGAGGTGCTGCGCCGGGATCGGCACCGGATAGATCGGGTTCGAGATCTGCGAGATGAACGACCGGTTCTTGCCCAGCGCGTGCGCCAGGCGCTGTCGCGTTCCCGACGGGCGGTTGTCGAGCACGCGCCGCAGCACGGTCTTGTACTGCGCAACCGCCGCGGCGGTGACGCGCGGCTCCGATTTTCGGCTGGGGCGGGCGCTAGCCATTGTGGGGCCTCGCTTCAGGCCCCGCTTGCGGCGCCAGCCGCACGCCGGCGATCGCCAGCTTTGCGCGCCCGATCGCCGCGGGCGCCATCGACAGGGAGCGCAGCCCCGCACCCAGGAGCGCCGGGATCGCGCGGGGATCGCCGCCGGCGTCGCCGCACAGGCTGACCTCGATCTCGCGTGCCTGGCCCACCCGCGCGACGTCGCGGACGAGCCGCAGCATCGCAAGCTGGGTCGGGCTCGCGAGATCGGCCACCGCGGGATTGTCCCGCCCGGCGGCGGCGACGTACTGCGCGAGGTCGTTGGAACCGATCGACAGGAAATCCGCATCGAAGGTCTCGGCCGCGATCGCGGCCGCCGGAACCTCGATCATGATCCCGAGCCGCGGCCGCGCGCAGCGCACGCCGGCGGCCTGGAGGCGCTGCAGCTCCTCGTTCAGCATCGCGCGCGCCGCTTCGAGCTCGCGCGGCAGCGTCACCATCGGCAGCATGACCTTGACCTGTCCGTGCACCGCGGCGCGCGCGAGCGCGCGCAGCTGGGCGCGGAACACCTCGGGGCGCGCCAGGCTCAGCCGCAGCCCCCGCACGCCCAGGAACGGATTGCCTTCGCCGTCGATCGTCAGGCCGGCGATCGGCTTGTCGCCGCCGGCGTCGAGCGTGCGTATCGTCACCGGCCGCCCTTGCGCCCATTCGGCGATGCGGCGATAGGCGAGGTACTGGCTGTCCTCGTCCGGCAGGCCGCCGCTGCGCTCGAACAGGAATTCCGTGCGCACCAGGCCGATGCCGTCGCAGATCGACGGGTCGAGCGCATCGAGCTCGGACGGGTCGGCGATGTTGAGCAGCACCCGGATCCGCGTGCCGTCGGCCGTATACGCAGGCGCAGGCAGCAGGCGCCGGCCGGCCTCGAGCTCGCGCGCGAACTCGTCCGAGGCGCGCGCGAATTCGGCGCGCGCCCGCGGCGACGGCGCGACGATCAGCTCGCCGCGGTCGGCGTCCAGCAGCGCGTGCTCCGAAGCGCGGGGACGCAGCTCCGCGAGCGTGCGGTCGACATTGACCACCATCGGCACGCCGCGCGAGCGGGCCAGCATCGCGACGTGGCTGTTGGAGCTGCCCGCGGTGAGCGCGATCGCGCCGCCGCGCGCCCAGTCGATGCCCAGGAAGCGCGAGGGCGGCAGGTCCTCCGCGACCACGAGCGCTCCGTTGGGCACCGGCTCCTCGGGATCGGCGCCCATCAGCAGGTCGAGCACGCGGTCGCGGATGTCCTGCAGGTCGGTCGCACGGCCGCGGAAGTACAGGTCGCTCGACTCCAGGTAGCCCACGATCTCGGCATCGAGCGCGGCGCGCCACGCCAGGTGCGCCGGCCGTCCCTGCGCGATCGAATCGAAGGCGGGCGCCGACAGCACGTTGTCCTCGAGCATCGCCACCTGGAACGCGACGATCTCGGCCGCCGCATCGGTCGCGCTGGCAGCCAGCTCGCGCAGCGCGGCGGTGGCGCCCGCGATCGCCTGCTGCAGCGCGGCAGCCTCCTTTGCCGGCTCGCCGGCCGATCGCGTTTTCGCCGGCGCGGCGCCGAGAACGAACAGCGTGCCTTGCGCGAATCCGGGCGATGCCGGGCGGCCGAGGATCCGCAGCTCGTTCATTCGGCGTCCGTCTGCGGCTCGTATGGCGCGGGGGCCGGCTCGCGCTCCGCGTCCGCCTGGCCATTGCGCTCGTCGAAGCGGCGCTCGATCAGCGACACCATCGCCGCGACCGCGGCCTGCGCGCCCGGTCCAACCGCCCGCAGGTGCACGACCGTTCCCTTCGATGCCTTGGTACGCATGACCTTGACCGGGCTCTTGGCGTCGATCCACGGCCCTTCGCTGCTCAGCGCGAACTCAACGCTCGCCTCGAAGGTCTTGGCCAGCTGCGTGAACTTGACCGACGGCCGGGCGTGCAGCCCGACCTCGTTGACGAGCAGCGCTGAACCCTGAGCGGTGTCGAACAGCATCGTTTCCCCGCTCAGACCGGCGACAGCTCTTCGGCGGTGCGCTGCACCACCTCGAGCGTTGCGCCGCCGGAGGCTTCGGCAGCGGCCATGACGGCCCCTTCGACGATCGGCGCGTTGCACACGACCACGCGCGGGCGCTTCGGCGCGTCGAGCATGTCGATCGCCATCTCGCTGTTGGTCTCGGCGCCGCCCAGATCGACGAAGATGGCCACGCCCCGGTCCGACCAGGCGCGGCCGATCGCCGCGACGATCTGCGTGATGTCGGTCCCCAGCCCGCCGTCGGGGTTGCCGCCCGTGTACGCGAGCGGGACCGAATCGCCGACCATCTGCCGCACCATGTCGGCGGCGCCCTCCGCGATCTTGATCGAATGCGACACGATGACGATTCCGACGTTGGCCATGATCAGTTCTCCAGAGCCTTGCACAGCGCGATCACCATCAGCGACGACGAACGCGCGCCGGGGTCCATGTGGCCGATCGACCGCTCGCCCAGGAACGACGCGCGGCCGCGCAGGGCCTTGAGCGGAATCGTCGCCTGGGCGGCCAGCTCGGCCCGGTTCTCGATCCGATGCACCAGATCCGCCCCGCCCTGCGCCAGCTCGGCCTGCACCGGCACCAGCACGTCGAGCATCGTCTTCTGGCCGACGTCGCTCCTGCCCAGGCGCTTGAGCGCATCGATCGCCGCGCCGAACGCGCGCGCCAGGCCGCCGGGGTCGACACTGTCGGGCCACTCACGGCCGAGCGCCATGAACAGCGTCCCATAGAGCGGCCCCGAGGCGCCGCCGATCTTCGTCAGCAGCATGGTGCCGATCGCCCGAAGCGCCTCGGGTGGCTCCTTCGCGGCCACCTGGTCGATCTGCGCGATCACGTTTTCGAATCCGCGCCGCATGTTCAATCCGTGGTCGCCGTCGCCGATGGCACGGTCGAGCTCGGTGAGCTCCTCGGCGTGCTCGATCACGATGCCGGCCATCGATTCGATCAGCCGGCGCTGCAGGGTAGCGTCCATGTCGGTCTGCATCGCACGTCACCTCAATCGCTGTCCGGCCGCGCCGAAGTACAGCGGCCGCACGAACTCGAACTGCACGCGGTCGTCGACCGCCAGCCCGGCGTCGGGATCGGCCAGCGTCACCAGCTGATGATCGCCGATCTGGACGTGCAGGTGGTAGCGGTCCCCGAGGTGCTCGATCCAGGTCACCCGGCCGGCCGCCGATCCGTTGGCCGCCTTGCGGACCCGCAGGTGCTCGGTCCGCACGCCGACGGTCTCGGTGCCCGCCGGCGCCGCCAGCCCCGGCAGCGCGGCGCGCGGGACCAGGTTGATGCGCGGGCTCCCCAGGCGCGTGGCGACATAGGTGCTCGCCGGCTCCTCGTAGATCTCGCGCGGGGTTCCGAGCTGCACGAGCCGGCCGCGGTCGAGCACGCCGATCCGGGTGGCGAGCGTCATCGCCTCGATCTGATCGTGCGTGACGTACAGGATCGTCGCGCCGAGCTCCTGCTGGATCCGCTTGAGCTCCAGGCGCAGCTGCCCCCGCAGCTTGGCGTCGAGCGACGACAGCGGCTCGTCCATCAGGTAGATCGCCGGCCTGCGGACGAGCGCGCGCCCGATCGCCACCCGCTGCATCTGACCGCCAGACAGCTCGGTCGCCCGGCTGCGCAGCTTGTCTTCCAGCTGCAGGATGCGCGCCACCTCCGCGACCCGGGCCCGGATCGCCTCCTCCGGCCGGCGGTGCGCCGGGGAGCGCAGCGGAAACGCCAGGTTCTCGAAAACCGAAAGATGAGGGTAGAGCGAATACTGCTGGAACACGAACGCGACGTCGCGCGCCGCCGGCGGCTCGCGCGTGACGTCGCGGCCGCCGATGTGCACGCTCCCGCCGTCGGCGGCCTCCAGCCCGGCGAGCAGGCGCAGCGTCGTGGTCTTGCCGGCCCCGGTCGGACCGAGCAGAACGACGAACTCGCCGTCCGCGGCCGCGAGCGTCAGCTCGGAAACCGCGGCCACCGTGCCGAAGCGCTTGCTGACGGCGTCGAACCGGAACTCAGCCATTTGCGCCCGCGTGCAGAGTCGTGCGAACCGCGCGTCCGTCGCCGCGGCGGAAGATCGACAGCCGGTCGGACCGGAAAGCGAGCCCGACCTGGTCGCCCGGGCGCGCCGGCACGTCGGAGGCGACACGCGCTTTCAGCATCACGCCCGAAGCGGTGGTCGCGGTCACGATCTGCGTCGTGCCCATGTATTCGACGCCGAACACGCGCGCGCGCAGCGCGCCGTCGCCCGACAGGCCGATGTGCTCCGGGCGCACGCCCAGCACGAATCGGGCCTCGCAGGGGTCCTCCTCGACCCTGGGCACCGCGATCGGCGCCCCGTCGACGCGGATCTCGCGGCTGCCGGCGGGAAGCGGGCCCTCGAACGGCAGCAGGTTCATCGGATGCGAGCCGATGAACTCCGCGACGAACATCGTCGCCGGCCGCTCGTAGATGTCCTGCGGCGGCCCGAGCTGCTCGATCACGCCGTCGTTCATCACGGCGATCCGGTCGGCCATCGCCATCGCCTCCAGCTGGTCGTGCGTCACGTAGACCGTCGTCGCGCGCAGACGGTCGTGCAGCGCCCGCAGCTCGCCGCACATGAGCGCGCGGAACTCGGAGTCGAGCGCCCCGAGCGGCTCGTCCATCATGAAAGCGCGCGGCCGCCTGACGATCGCGCGCCCGAGCGCGACGCGCTGGCGGTCGCCGCTCGACAGCCCGGAGACCGGCCGGTCGAGCAGATGCGTGATCTGCAGGATGCGCGCGGCCTCCTCGACCCGCTCGCGCAACTCGGGCCCCGGCACCCGCTGCGACTTCAGCGGAAACGCGATGTTCGCGCGCACGTTCATGTGCGGATACAGCGCGAACAGCTGGAATACGAACGCGATGTCGCGCTGCGAGGCGCGGCGGAACGTGACGTCCTCGCCGTCGAGGACGATCCGGCCCGACGTCGGCAGCTCGAGCCCGGCGATCATCCGCATCGTGGTCGTCTTGCCGCAGCCGGACGGGCCGAGCAGGCAGAAGAACTCCCCGTCGCCGACGGTGAACGACGAGTCGCGCACGGCCACCGACCCGCCGAACGCCTTGTGAAGATTCTCGACCCGGATCTGCGCCATCGTCTTACTCGGGAAGGCGCGACACGATGGTGAAGACGACCGTGCCCGCGAGGGTGGTGACGAAGGAGTACGCATACAGCGTGATCGAGAACGGCTGCAGCAGCATCACGACCCCGGCCACGATGATCGCGGTCGCCGCGACCTGCGCCGGCGACCGGCGCAGCCACCGGGGCCAGCGGCCGCCCGTCTTCGTGCTCTCTGCGCTCATTTCCTCACCGCTCCGAACGTGATACCGCGCAGCAGGTGGCGCCGCAGCATCACGGTGAACACGAGGATCGGCAGCAGGAACAGCGTCGTGGCGGCCGCCACGGCCGGCCAGTCCTGGCCGCCTTCGCCGATGATGATCGGGATGAAGGGCGGCGCCGTCTGCGCTTCGCCCGAGGTCAGCAGCACCGCGAACGCATATTCGTTCCAGGCGAAGATCAGGCAGAAGATCGCGGTCGCGACGATGCCGGTCGCGGCCTGCGGCAGCACCACCTTGATGAACGCCTGCAGGCGCGTGTAACCGTCGATCAGCGCCGCCTCCTCGTACTCGCGCGGGATCTCGTCGATGAATCCCTTGAGCAGCCAGATCGCGAGCGACACGTTGACGGCCGTATAGAGCAGGATCATGCCGATGCGGGTGTCCGACAGCCCGAGCTCGCGGTACATCAGGTAGATCGGGATCGCCACCGCGATGGGCGGCATCATCCGGGTCGAGAGGATGAAGAACAACAGGTCGTCCTTCAGCGGCACCCTGAAGCGCGAGAACGCATACGCAGCGGTCACCCCGAGCGCGATGGACAGCGCAGTGGAGCCGAACGCGATGATCACCGAGTTGGTGAAGCGCGGGCGGAAGTTCGAAGGCCCGACGATCACCATGCTGGCCGCGCGCGCCGTCGATTCGCACGGGCCTGCGGCCGGCGGCAGGGTCGAGATGTATTCGGCGGTCTGGCGCGAGCGGGTCCAGAACAGGTTGCAATAGCCCTCGGCCGAGGGCTTGAACAGCGCCTTCGGCGGATACGCGATCGAGTCGGGCCCCGACTTGAAGCCGGTCAGGAAGATCCAGACCAGCGGGACCAGGGTCACGATCGCGTACAGCGCGACCAGCACGAACGAGATCCGCTTTGCCGCGCCCGACGGCTCCACGACCGAGTGCGCGTAGCTGATGCCGGTCATGACCCCCGCCCCTTCTTGACGCGGTTGAGCGCCATCACGTAGATGTTGGCCAGGCCGAACACGGTGACGAACAGGATGACCGCGAACGCCGACGAATACCCGGTGCGCCACTTCTCGAACGCCTCGCGCTTGAGCGTGATCGACGCCAGTTCGGTGGTCGAGCCCGGCCCGCCCGAGGTCAACAGGTTGACCATGTCGAACATCTTGAAGTTCTCGATGCCCCGGAACAGGACCGCCAGCATGATGAACGGCAGCACCATCGGCAGCGTGATCGACCAGAACTGGCGCCAGCGCGAGGCGCGGTCCACCTCCGCGGCCTCGTAGATGTAGCCCGGGATCGAGCGCAGGCCGGCCAGGCAGATCAGCATCACGTACGGCGTCCACATCCAGGTGTCGACGATGATGATCGACCATGGCGCGAGCCTCACCGACCCGATCATCTCGAACGACGACGGCGGCACCCCGGTCAGGAAGGACACCGCGTGGTTGAACAGGCCGATCTGGGGCTGGTAGAGGAAGGCCCAGAAGTTCCCGACCACCGCGGGCGAAAGCATCATCGGAATCAGGATCGCGGTGGTCCAGAAGCCGTGGCCCCGGAAGCGGCGGTCGATCAGGTACGCGAGGCCGAAACCGAGCAGCGTCTGCAGCAGGATGGTCCAGAACAGGAAGTGCGCGGTCGCCTGCATCGCCGCCCAGACATCCGGGTCGGTCAGCACCGACACGTAGTTGTCGATGCCGACCCCCAGCAGCGGCGCGTTGGGCCGGTTGGCGCGATAGTTCGTGAACGACAGCCGGATCGTCCACGCGAGCGGGAAGATGTTGATCGCGAGCAGCAGGATCATCGTCGGCGCGATGAACCACCACGCGATCGCGCGGTCCGAGAGCCCGCGCACCCGGCGCGCGAGGCCCTCGGGCGTCGCGCGCGCAGCGCGTTCAAGCAACCGCGTCTCGCCGGTCATGGCGCCCGCGCCTGCCATCGGAGCCGTGCCATCCATCGCGCCCATCCCGCCCGGGTCCCGCATCAGCGCGCGACGAGCTTGCCGTCGTCCTGGAACACCTTCTTCCAGTCCGTCACCAGCGCGTCGAGCGCGCCCTTGGCGGTTCCCTTGTCGGCGACGACGTAGTCGTGCACGCGCTTCTGCATGTCGAGCAGCAGCTGCGCGTAGGACGGCTCGGCCCAGAAGTCGATCACCATGTCCATCGACTGCAGGAACTCGGCCGCGAACGGCGCGCTCTTGACGAACCCCGGGTCCTGCAGCACGGCCTTGTGGCAGGAGTAGCCGCCGAGCGCCCACCACTTCTTCTGCACCTCGGGCGTCGCGAACCACTTGACGTACTGCAGCGCCTCCGCGCGGTGGTCCGAGTACGAAACCACCGACATCCCCTGTCCGCCGAGCTGCACGCCCTTGCCGTTGTCGGACGGATTGACGAAGAAGCCGATCTTGCTGCCGCCGACGTTCGGGTCCTTGTACAGACCCGGGAAGAACGCGAACCAGTTCATCATCATCGCGACCTGGCCGGACTTGAACGCGTCCAGCCCCTCCTGCATGTACGCGTTGGTCAGCCCGGGCGGCGTGCAGCACTTGTAAAGCGTCTTATAGAACTCCAGGCCCCGGACCGCTTCGGGCGAGTTGACGAAGCCGTCCATCGCATAGGGCTTCTTCGGGTCCTCGTACTTGAATCCCATCGGGTACATCACGTTGGTCACGCCCATCGTGATGCCCTCCGAGCCCCGCTCGGTGAAGATGTACGCGCCATAGACCGTCTTGCCGTCGATCGTCCGGTTCTGGAAAAACTCGGCCACCTCCTTGAACTCGCTCCAGGTCTTGGGCGGGGCGAGATCGCGGCCGACCTTCGTCTTGAACGCGGACCTGATCTCGGGCCGCGCAAACCAGTCCTTCCGGTACGTCCACCCGACCGCATCCCCCATCGCGGGCAGCGCCCAGTAGTTGGGCGTGTTCTTCGGCCATTCCGAGTAACCCAATACCGTCGCCGGCATGAAGTCACTCATCTTGATGCCTTCCTTGTCGAAGAAGTCGTTGAGCTTGACGTAGTGGCCGCTCTCGGCGGCGCCGCCGATCCACTGGCTGTCGCCGATGATCACGTCGCAAAGCTTGCCCTTCGAGTTCAGCTCGTTGAGGAACCGGTCGGCGAAGTTCGTCCACGGAACGAATTCGAACTTCATCTTGATCCCGGTCTTGGAGGTGAAGTCCTTGGACAGCTCGACCAGCGCGTTTGCCGGGTCCCAGGCGGCCCAGCACAGCGTGATCGTCTTGTCCTGCGCGCCAGCCGGCGCCGCCACGGCAAGCGCCGCGGCAGTCGCAAGCGCACCCGTGATCATGTGCAGCTTTCCCATCACGATCTCCCTGAGTTGTATCGGACTCGATGCGCGCGATGCCCGCTGTGTGGTTCAGGTTGCCGCGAGGCTCGCAGTCGGGGCGGCGCCATGCCGTTTGTTCCTGTCTTCAAGGCACCGCTTGTGTTTAGCTTATGTTTATTGACTAAACAAAGCAAGCAAATTCATCGAGCATCGATTGTGCGGTGCAACCAGAGGAGATCGACGTCGGGCCGAAATCCCGCGCCGGCGGGCCTTCTTCACGCGATGCGGCTTTGCACTAAACAAAACCGCAGCGCCGCCGCGGTCTGGCGGCTTCCCGTCCGGTGGGTTCGTGCGTTAGCGTTCGGCGGACGCAGACAGGTCGGGGCTCGACATGCGAAGTCACATCATCATCGGCGCGGGCAGCGCAGGCGCGATCGTCGCCGCGCGACTGTCGGAGCTGCCGCAAACCAGGGTGCTCGTGCTCGAGGCCGGTCCGGACTACACGAGCGCGCAGGCGATGCCGCCCGACCTGCTCGACTCGAAGAACATCCCGGGACCCGCCCACGATTGGAACTACAGCGCGATTCCGGTCGATGGTCGGACCATGCCCTATCTGCGCGGCAAGGTTGTCGGCGGGACCTCGGCCATCAACGCGGCCGGCGCTTTGTGGCCTCGGCCGTCCGACTTCGATGCCTGGGCGGGCCTGGGCAACACGCAGTGGCGTTTCGCCGATGTGGCGCCCGACTTTCAGCGCCTGGAGAACGATCCCGCGGGGATCGGACTGCATCACGGCCACAGCGGGCCGATCCCGATTGCACGGTACCGCGACGACGAGCTCGTTCCGATCCAGCGTGCTTTCCGCGAGGGTTGCCTTGCCTGCGGCTTCGCCGCGTGCGAGGACCACAACGACCTGACGAGCTCGGGTGTCGGACCCTGGCCGATGAATCGGATCGGCAGCATGCGGATTTCGACGCTGCTGTCGCACTTCAATCCGGCGCGCGCACGAGGGAACCTCACGATGCGCGCGAGCACGCTGGTCGATCGGCTGCTGCTCGACGGCGCGATCGTGCGCGGCGTCCGTCTCGTGGACGGGAGCGTCGAGAAAGCCGATTGCGTCACGCTCAGTGCCGGCGCGATCGGGACCGCCGCGATCCTGATGCGCTCCGGAATCGGCCCGAAGCCCGAGCTCGAAGCCCTCGGCATCCGATCGACCATCGATTTGCCCGGCGTCGGTGCGCGCCTGTGGGACCATTGCGCGGTTCCGATCCGGTTGGTGCCGAACGCCGGCGAATGCGTCATCGGGCGCGACCCGCGATTTCAGGTCATGGCGCGCTTCACTGCACCAGGATCCCCGCAGTCCGACGATATGCAGCTGGTGATGACGACGCATCTCGACCTGCGACCGATGCCGGCCCTGATGGCCGAGGCAGGCGTTCCGGTCGTCGCGGTCCTGCGAGTGGCGCTGATGTTGCCGCGCGGTCACGGACGGCTGGCGCTGCAAAGCCCCGATCCGTCCGCGCAGCCGAGGATCGAGCTGAGCTACTGCGCGGACCGGGAAGACGAGCGCCGCTTGATCGAGGGCGTGCGCCTTGCCTGGAAGGCGTTGAAGTCATCGGCGATGACGAACGCGTATCAACGCATCGCGGGACTCTCGGAGCAGACGGTCGAGTCCGACGAGCAGCTCGGGAACTACATCCGGGCGAACATCGGAACGTACTGTCACGCCTCGGGCACGGCGCCGATCGGACCCGATGACGATCCGGGTGCGGTGCTCGATCAGAGCTGCAGGGTGCGCGGCACCGAGAACCTCTTCGTGGCCGACGCCTCGGTGTTCCCGTCGATGCCGGGTGCGGTTCCTAATCTGACCGTGATGATGCTCGGCGAACGGGTTTCGAACTGGCTGAAATCCGCTGCCCGCTGAGACTTCTCGACACCGCTCAGAGATCGATCACCACGTCACCTTGCGGGCGGGCGCAGCAGATCAGGAGATTTTCCTTCGCCGGCGGATCGAGGGGATCGGGCCGGTAGCTGACGGACCCGGATATCAATCCGCTTTCGCAGTTGTGACAGACGCCGGTGCGGCACGACCAGCGGACCGGAACGTCGCACGCTTCCGCCAACTCGAGAAGGCTCTGGTCGCCTTGGCGCCAGCGCGCCGCGATGCCACTCCGCGCGAAGGACACGAGCGGCCCGGTGCCGGGAGGACCCGCGGGCTCATGCGGTGCGCGCACCGGGGTGGCGACCACACCCGGCATCCGCGAGGGTCCACCCGAAAAAACCTCTGAGCGGATCCGGTCCCCAGGCACCCCCCAAGCGGCCAGGCACGTCCTCAGGTCACCCATGAAGCCCGGTGGCCCGCACATGTAGAAGTCGCCATCCCGCGGAACCCCCCACTCGCCGAGACCCTCGATCCCCATGCGGCCGGTCGCGTCGTAGTCCCGCCCTTCCCGATCGTCCGCCGCCGGCCGGCTGTACCAGATACGGCTTCGGGCGCGGGCGAGCATTCCGAGAAGCTGCCGTGTCTCCACCGCGAAGGGATGGGACTTTCCATCGCGTGCAACGTGCAGCCACCAGACCTCCCGCGGGGTCGCACCGGCAGCGAGAGCGTGCAACATCGCGAGCACGGGCGTCGCGCCGATCCCCGCGCTCAGGAACACCACCGGCCCGTCGCCCGGCTGCAAGGTGAAGTTTCCTCTAGGCTCGCTGACATCGAGGATGTCGCCCGTTCGAACGCTGCTGTTCAGGTAGTTCCCGGCGGCACCGTCCGGCTCCACCTTGACGCTGACGCGATACCGCTCATCGGAGAGAGGTCCAGAGAGCGAATAGCTCCGTACGAGCACAGGACCGTCCGGCCTCGGCCGCAAACGGAGCACGACGAATTGGCCGGCGAGTGGGGTCGTGAGCGGCCTTCCATCCGCCGGCTCCAGCGACAGCGAGATCACGTCCGCGCATTCACGATCGATCCGCGCAATTCGCAGCGGACGAAAGCCCGGCGCCGCCGTCCGCGCAGCCGCTGCGGGCATCAGACCCGCGTTGCCCGTCGCGCCGGGGGCTGCATCCTGACTTCGACTCAACGCCTCGAAGGACGCGCGCCAACCGGGGGACAGCGCCGGGATCCGGAGCACGCGCTCGAGGCGATCGCGAGGGTGACGGGAGGTGTACAGCAGCGCATTGACCTCGGCAACGGTCATGCGCTCCGGCCCTCGAGCAACTGTGAGGATCGCATCACCGGCATCGACCTCGCCTTCTTCGAGGACGCGCAGGTAGAAGCCAGGCCGTCCGCTGGAGGTCAGCAGGGCAGCCATCTGGGGCTCGTCCATGCGAATCCCGACGCGGAAGCAGGTGGTCCGGGGCTGGGTCACCTCGAACAGCGCGGTCCCGATCCGGTAGCGGTCGCCGATGCAGACCTCGTCGTCCGGCAACCCTTCGACGGTGAAGTTCTCGCCGAACTGCCCGTGGGTCAGTCCGCTGCGGCCCAGCCGCTCCTCCCAGTACCGATACGATTCGGCCTGATACACGAAAACGGCTCGCTGCTCTCCCCCGTGGCCACCGAGATCGCCCTGCCCGTCGCCTTCGACGTTGAGCCGCCCGACCCGGCGACGATCCCGTACCGGCTCCTTCCAGATGCCGGTGCGCACGGTTCGTCCGCGCCACTGGATGTCACGCGGCAAGCCGACGTTGACGGAGAGCAGCCGGGCCATGGCATCGCATCTGCGGCCGTGGTTCGCTTCCTCAGCGAGCGCCGAACACCTTCTTCAGTATCGCGCTCCCGGTGGCGGCGGGGTCGGCGCGAATCTTCCTCTCTTCGTCGGCCATGACCAGGAACAGGCCGTCCAGCGCCTTGTTCGTGACGTGGCCCTCGATGCTGGCGTCGCCCTGAACCAGCCCGAATGATTGCGCCTTCCCGGCAATATCGTCATACAGGCGAGCCAACCCGATCTGGCGCGTGACATTGGTGACGATCGGCAGGAAGAGTCCCGCCAGCGGCTCCCGCGTCTTCCTCTCGAAGTATTGCGTGGCGGCGTCGTCGCCACCGCTGACAATGCCTTTCGCATCCTCGACGGTCATCGATTCGACCGCATCCACGAGGAGCTTGCGCGCTCCGGGGACCGCCTGCTCCGCCGCGCGATTGACGGCGAGGTGCAGGTCGTCGAGCCTCTGCTGGAGTCCCAGCATGCGGAAGGGGCCTTCCGCTTTGGCGAGCCAGTCGGGAAGCGGGATGCGCACGCGTTCGTCGCCCCAAAAACCGTCGGTCTTTCCGAGCGCGTCGACGGCCGCCCCGGCACCGCGCTCCAGCGCCGCGCGGATCGCGGCAGTGAAGTCGTCCGACGAAGACGGCGACGGAAGCAGGTCCGCGCAGCCCGTGGGCAGCGCGAGGCCGCAGGCCGCTGCGAGGATCAGGCGGCGCCGAAGCGCGAGCTGGTCGGCGGGCGATGCGATGGCTATTCCTCGAGCGTGAACCCGACTTTCATCGTGACCTGCCAGTGGTCGATCTTGCCGCCGGTGACCGTGCCGCGGGTCTCGATGATCTGGAACCAGTGCATGTTGCGGATGGTCTTGGACGCCCTCGCGATCGCGCTCTGCACGGCATCCTCGATCGATGTCGACGATGAACCTGTCAGTTCGATTAGCTTGTAAGTGTGATTGCTCATCGAAGCCTCCCTTGACGTGTCGGCGGATGGAACGCACGAGCTTACCCCATGCGATCCCCTCTCCCGCTTGCGGGAGAGCCTGCTGCCGCTTCGGCGGCGGCACACGGACCATGAACCGCGTGCCAGCAAGAATGACGCCCGTGAATGCCGCGGGGGGTGCTCGAGGGGGGGCGCAGCC
>CAZEIW010000038.1:0-13225 GCA_964512305.1 uncultured Burkholderiaceae bacterium
GCCCACCTGCTCGAGGTCGGCGAGAACGACCTCGAGTGGGAGATCGACCGCTTCAAGGTCAAAGGCAACGACCAGCGCTTCAAGACGATGAAGGACATCGCCTGGGCCGCGTACCACCAGGCGCCGCCCGGGCTCGAGCCCGGACTGGAGGCGGTCCACTACTACGACCCGCCGAACTTCACGTTCCCGTTCGGCGCCTACCTTTGCGTGCTCGACATCGACCGCCACACCGGCGAGACCAAGGTGCGCCGTTTCTACGCGCTGGACGACTGCGGCACCCGGATCAACCCGATGGTGATCGAGGGGCAGATCCACGGCGGCCTGACCGAGGGCTTCGCGGTGGCGATGGGCCAGCAGATGCCGTTCGACGCGCAGGGCAACCTGCTCGGCAACACGCTGATGGACTACTTCCTGCCGACGGCGGTCGAAACGCCCAAGTGGGAGACCGACTACACCGTCACGCCCTCGCCGCACCATCCCATCGGGGCCAAGGGCGTCGCCGAGTCGCCGCACGTGGGCTCGATCCCGTGCTTCACCAACGCGATGGTCGACGCGTTCTCGCACCTCGGCGTCACTCACATGACGATGCCTCACACGTCGTGGCGGGTCTGGCAGCAGTTGAAGGCCAGCGGCGCGGCCCTCTGAGGCGGATCCGGGAACGCGATGGAAGTCAGACTCGACAAGCGCTACCCGGTCGAAGCCGACGCCGGGCGCGCGTGGTTCGTGCTGAGCGACATCCGCGCCGTCGCGGGCTGCATGCCCGGCGCGGAGATCACCGAACAGACGGGGCCCGCCCACTACAAGGGCACGGTGAAGGTCAAGGTCGGCCCGGTCAGCACGATGTTCAACGGCGACATCGACGTGCTGGAGGTCGACCCGGCCGCGCGCCGGATCCGACTGAGCGCGAAAGGCTCCGAAAGAGGCGGCTCGACCGCGACCATGGATCTCACGGCGTCGCTCGAACCCGACGGGGCGGAGCGTTCGACGCTGGTCGGCTCGTCGGCCGTCGTCGTGAGCGGTAAGCTGGCGCAGTTCGGGGGCCGTCTGATGGGGCAGGTTTCCGACATGATCCTGGCGCAGTTCGCCGCCAACTTCGCGTCCGCCGCGGCCGCGCAGCCGGGGCCGACCGTGGCGACCGCGGCACCGGCCGCCGGCGCGCAGAAGGGCAAGGAGCTCAATGCGCTCGCGATCTTCTGGGGCTTGGTCAAGCGTTGGCTGGTTGGACTGTTCGGCCGCCAGGCTCACTAAGGTGTGACGTTGCAGGACGCCCGCTCCCGGAAACTCCCCTCTCCCGCTTGCGGGAGAGGGGCCGGGGGTGAGGGGGACCGCCTGAGGCTCCGCTGCGCACCCTCACCCCTGCCCCTCTCCCGCGCGGCGGGAGAGGGGACTGCGCGATGAGCGCGCAGCAGGCCGACAGGCAGGCGAAGGCAGGGCAGGCGCCCGACGAGCCGGCGCTGGCCGAGGCGCTGCGCGCGGCCGGTTACGTCGCCGACGGCGGGCTGGTGACCACGCTCTGGTTCGCGCAGGCGCTCGAGCGCCCGCTGCTCCTGGAGGGCGACGCGGGCGTCGGCAAGACGGCCGTGGCCGGGGCGCTCGCGTCCGCGCTCGGCCGGCGCCTGATCCGGCTGCAGTGCTACGAGGGTCTCGACCTCTCGCAGGCCGCCTACGAATGGAACTACGCGCGCCAGCTGCTCGCGATCAGGCTGCACGAACACGGCGGAAGCGTCGCCGAAAGCGACCTTTTCACGCGCGAATACCTGCTCGAGCGCCCGCTGCTCACTGCGCTCACCAGCGAACGCCCCGCGGTGCTGCTGATCGACGAGATCGATCGGGCCGACGAGGCCTTCGAGGCCTACCTGCTGGAGGCGCTCGCCGACTGGCGCATATCGATTCCCGAGCTCGGCGCGGTTCACGCGCGGCATGTGCCGCTGGTCGTGCTGACCAGCAACGGGACGCGCGATCTCGCCGACGCGCTGCGGCGGCGCTGCCTGTACTACTACGTCGACTACCCCACGCTCGAGCGCGAGATCGAGATCGTGCGCGTGACGCTGCCGGACGCCGCCGCGCGCCTGGTGGAAGAGGCGGTGGGCTTCGTGCAGCGCCTGCGCCGGCAGGATCTGCAGAAGACGCCCGGCATCGCGGAGACGCTCGACTGGGTGCGAGCGCTTCACAAGCTGGAGCTCAAGGCGCTGCCGGAGGATCCCGACACGGTCCTGCGCACGCTGGCCTGCCTGCTCAAGACGCGCGACGACCGCTTCCAGATCGATGGGGAGCGCGTGCGGCGCATGATCGAGGGGCGGCCCGCTGCCGACCCTCGCTAGGCATGGCCACGCACGCGAGACCTCTGGAGGCGATCGCCGGCTTTGCCGCGCACCTGCGCGCCAACGGGGTTGCGGTGGGGATCGCCGAGCAGCTCGCCATGGTGCAGGCCGCGCTCGCCGTGGATGCCGCCGCGCCGCGCCGCCTGCGCGCAGGCTGGCGCTCCATCGTCTGTCACGGCGCCACCGACTGGCGCCGGTACCCGGAGCTCTTCGACGCCTACTGGTTCGCGAGCCGGCGCAGGGGCGTCGCGCGCATCGGCACCCTCGCGCCCGCGCGGCGCGACCTGCGCCAGCTGGTTTCCGACCTGCAGGCGTCGATCGCTGCGGATGCCGGCGCGCCCAAAGCTGCCGGCGACGTCGCGCTGACGGACACCGCGGCGGGCCAGTCCGGCGAGCCGGCACGCGAGCACGCCCAGGGCGGCGCGAGCCGCGTCGAGTCGCCGGCCGAGCGGGACTTCGGCCGCTGGCTGCCGCAGGACATGGGCCGCCTCGAGCGCATCGTCGAGGCGATCGCGCAGCGCCTGCGCCGCCGCCTGCTGCGCCGGATGAGGCACGACGCGCGGGGCCGCCGCCTCGACGTGCGCCGCACGCTGCGCGCCAGCCTGCGCACCGGCGGCGAGCCGTTCGCGCCGGCCTGGCGGCGGAACCGGCGCGAGCGGCCGCAGGTCTTCCTGCTGGTCGACGTCAGCCGTTCGATGGAGACGTACGCGCAGCTGTTCCTGCGCATCGCGCGGGCCTTCGTCGACGTCGTCGATGCGCGCGTGTACGTGTTCCACACCCGCCTGGCCGACGTCACCTCGCTGCTGCGGCGCGACTCGGCCAAGACGCAGGACAGGATCCACGCGGTCACGGCCGGCTTCGGCGGCGGAACGCGGATCGCGGCCAGCATCGGGGAGTTCGTCGACCGGCACGCCCGGCGCGGCCTGTCGCGCAGCGCGCGCCTGCTGATCCTGTCGGACGGGTTCGACAGCGATCCGCCCGACGAGCTGCAGCGCCAGCTCGGGCGCGCGGCACGCCGCGGCGCGCGAATCTACTGGCTGCACCCGACGCGCGAGGCGCCGCAATCGGCCGCGCTCGCGCCATGCCGCGAACTGATCGACGCCTTTGCGCCGGTCTACAACCTCGACAGCCTCGCGCGGCTGCGCGAGCTCGTGGAATAGGAGATGGCGATGGACCAGGCGACGAATCTCAGCAATCCGATCGCGACCGCCGCGCGCCTGCAGGAATCCGGCGTCGCGTTTGCGCTGGTGACCGTGGTCCGCGCCGAAGCGCCCGCCTCGGCGCATCCCGGCGACAAGGCGGTCGTGACCGCGGACGGGTCGATCCACGGCTGGGTCGGGGGCGGCTGCGCCCAACCGGTGGTCGAAAAGACCGTGCGGCAGGCGCTGGCCGACGGCAGGGCGCGGCTGGTGAGGATCTCGCCCTCCCAGGCAGGCGAGCGAGACCTGGGCGAGGTGCTCGAGTTCGGCATGGCATGCCATTCGGGCGGCACGCTGGAGCTCTTCATCGATCCCGTGCTGCCGCACCCGCAGCTGCTCGTGTTCGGCGACTCGCCGGTCGCGCACGCGCTCGCGCGCCTCGGCCCCCATGTCGGATTCGCGGTGACGGTCGCGGCTTACGGCGCGCACGGCGCCGATTTCCCGTCCGCCCGGCGCGTTTTCGACACCGACGATGCGGAGCACCTGGGCGCGCAGCCGGTGCGGGGCGCCTACGTGGTCGTCGCGACCCAGGGGCGGCGCGACCTGCAGGCCTTGCGCGCGGCGCTGGCGCTCGACGCGCGCCTGATCTCGTTCGTCGCCAGCGCACGCAAGGCGTCCGTGCTGAAGGAATCCCTGCGCGCGGCCGGCGCCGACCGCGCCGCGGTCGATTCGATCGCCGCGCCGGCCGGCTATCCGATCGCGGCCTCCACGCCGGAGGAAATCGCGCTGTCGATCCTCGCCGCGCTGGTCGCCCATCGCCGCGGCACGACCTCCGCGAGCGCCGGCACGCCGCGGGACGAGGCCGGAGCGGGGTCCGAGGCGTCGGCGCACGCGGCTTCCGGCGTTGCGGCAGGGGCGGCGCCGTGGGCCGCTTCGATCAGCCGCGCGCGGACCGCCGCGCCGGCGGCGGGCGACAGCGGGGGCTGCTGCCACGCGGCCGCCGCGCAATCGCGCGCGCCCGCGGAATTGGACGCGGGATTGGACTCGAAATCGGACGCGAAGGCGAGCGCCGAGGCGAAACCTTCCGGCGGTCACGGTTCGTGCTGCGGGGGCTGACATGGGATGCCTGCTGAAAGGGGGCGGCGGCCTCTATTCGAGGCTGGTTCTCGGCGCGGTCCTGCTGGCCGCGGGGGAAGCGAAGCGCATGGGGGGCCGTCCGAAGCCGCTGCTGCAACTCGCGGGCGTGCCGCTGATCCGGCGCAGCCTGATCGCGCTGTCGGGCGCGGGCGTCGACGAGCTGGTCGTCGTCCTCGGTCATCGCGCCGACGAGATCGAGCCGGCCGTGAGCGAATTCCCCGTCACCGTGGTGCGCAATCCGCGCTACGCCGAAGGCCAGATGTCCTCGGTGCGCGCCGGGCTGGACGCGCTCGCCGGCAAGCTCGATGCGATCGTGATCGCGCTGGCCGACCAGCCGCTGGTCAATGCCGACGACGTCGCAGCGCTGATAGGCGCCTACAAGAAGCGCGCCGAGGGGCGGTCGATCGTCGTGCCCTACGTCGCGGGCGAGCGCGCCAATCCGATCGTGTTCGACGCCGCGCTGCGCGACGAGATCGTCCTCGACGGCGTCGATTTCGGCTGCCGCCAGTGGATCGAGCGCCATCCCGATCGGATCGAACGCCTCGACACGGCGAACCTCCACTACCGTTGCGATGTCGACACGCCGGAGGACGTGCGGATGTTCGAGCGGCGCTACGGCCATCCGCTGCGCTGGCCGGCCGGCATCGAAGCGCGTGAAGATGAATCGGCTTGCGGCCGCGTCGCCGTCTGAACCCTCGTCGGGCCACGCGGCGGGGGCCCCGCTCGCGCTTTCCGCGCGGGGGTGCGCGTGGGCCGTGCTGCCCGGATGCGCGGGAATGGCGGTCGGCCTGCTGCTGGACGCGAGGTCCGGGGGCCTCGTGCAGATGCTCAGCCAGTGCCGCACCGCCGCGCCGGGCACCTTCGGCGGCGTGCTCGCCTCCCTCGCGCAGATGCCGCTCACCTGCTTCGGGATGTTCGTCGGCTGCCAGTGCGGCGCGTGGGTCCGGGGTGGGTCGCCGACGGGTCGCGCGACGCGACGGACGGCCTGGCTCGCGTCGCAGGCCCTGCCGCGGACGCTTTGGATGCTCGCCGGCATGGCGCTTGGACATTACGCCGCGATCGCATGGGCGGCGGAACTGCCGGCCGCGGCGTTCACTCTTGCGGTCATGGTCCTGATGTCGGCCGGGATGGCGCTTGGCGCGATCGCGAACTGCGCCTTGGCGCGGGCGACGCGAGCCCTGCCGGCCGGCGGCTGCGGAGCGCCCCTACGGGAACTGCGCAAGCCGGCTCCGGCCGATCGCAGGAGTCGGCCGGCCTCCGGTGTTTTGTAAGTACTTCAGCGAGTCGCGCGCCGGGTAGGCAGCGCGTAGCATCCGCCGCCACCGAAGTCGTCCAGTTTCGTTCCGGGCGGTCCGCCCATTGCGCAAAGATCGATGCGCCAAGGAGGAACGACATGATGAATCGAGCGGTACGCGGTCTCGTTCCGGCGGCTCTTTTTCTTTCGGCCGTTGCGGTCGCGCAGAACGGCGGACAGAGCCCCGTCGTGTCGCGCCACGACGAAGCCACCGTGGCCGGGCTCCAGGCGGAGATGGCGTCGGGCCGCCTCACTTCCGAGCAACTCACGCGGGAGTACATCGCGCGAATCCAGGCGCTGGATTCGAGCGGCCCGGGGGTCAACGCCGTCATCGAACTGAACCCCGACGCGCTGGCGATGGCGCGCAGTGCCGACGCTTTGCGCCGCCGCGGCGTCGTGCTCGGTCCCCTGCACGGCATCCCGGTGCTGCTCAAGGACAACATCGACACCGGCGACCGGATGCAGACCACCGCGGGATCGTTTGCGCTGGCCGGGGCGCCTGCCTTGCGCGATTCCACCGTCGCCGCGAACCTGCGCGCGGGCGGCGCGGTGATTCTCGGGAAGACGAACCTGTCCGAGTGGGCCAACTTCCGTTCGTTCGAGTCGATCAGCGGCTGGTCGGGGCGCGGCGGACAGACGCACAACCCTTACGGCATCGACCGCAATCCGTGCGGCTCCAGTTCAGGCTCGGCGGCGGCCGCCTCGGCGAACTTCGCCACCGTGTCGTTCGGGACCGAGACCGACGGAAGCATCGTCTGTCCGGCCAACGCCAGCGGCGTCGTCGGCATCAAGCCCACGGTCGGGCTCACCAGCAGGGCCGGCGTGGTGCCGATCTCGCACACGCAGGACACGGTCGGGGTGCACGCGCGCACCGTGGCCGATGCGGCCGCGGCCCTGGGAGTGATCCAGAGCCGCAGCTACGACGGCCGGGACGCCGCGACCAAGGGTGTGCCGCTGGGCTGGCGCGGACGCTTCGCGCGGCCGGCGAACATTCCGGCGGACTACACGCAGTTCCTCGACCCGAACGGACTGAAGGGGGCGAGGATCGGCATCACGCGGGCCGGGTTGAACGGCTTCGACCCGCTCGTCCCCACGCCGCCGGCCGTCACCGCGGCGGTCGAGGCCGCCTTCCAGGCGCTCAGCGATGCGGGCGCGACCGTCGTCGATCTGGACGCGGCCGGCTTCGTCTTCACGCCCGCTGCCGGGGAGCTCGGGGTGCTGCTCTACGATCTCAAGAACGACCTGCGCGCGTACTTCGCGACCCGCGCGGGCGTTCCCGTCGCCGGCGGAACGCTGCAGACCGCCATCGACTTCAACAACGCGCACGCCGATGTCGAGATGCCGTACTTCAACCAGGACATCTTCGACCTGTCGAACTCGCTCAATGCCAGCGACCCGAATGCGCCGCAGGATCCTGCATTCTTCGGCGCCAATGGCGCGGGAGTGTCCTCGTACAACATCGCGCTCGACCTCGACCAGGCGGCGGGCGTCAGCATGGACCAGGCGCTGAGCCAGTTCGACCTGGACGCTGTCGTGACGGCGACCGACAACCCCGCGTGGGCGACCGACTTGCTGTACGGCGATCACTTCATCTTCGGAAGCTCCGGTCTCGCGGGCGGGCCCGGATATCCGATCGTTCAGGTGCCCGCCGGGATGGCGTTCGGCGTGCCGCTGGGCATCAGCTTCTTCGGGACGGCATTCAGCGAGCCGACGCTGATCAAGCTGGCGTCCGGCTACGAGGCGGCGACCCAGGTGCGAGCGCAAAACCTGCCCACGTTCGCCGCGACGGTGCCTTTCGACCACATCAAGGGGCCCCTGCAGCAGGCGGCCAGTGCCGGTGGCGCTGCACCCGCGGCAGCGGCGGCGCCGTCGGGCGTTGCGCCGGCAGCGGTCAACGTGCCAGGTGCGGCGGCAGGTGCAGCTTCCGCCGTGAAGCCCAGAGGGGTGCCGCGCAGCCTGTAGCGATCTCCGCCCGGGCCGCCGCGAAACGCGGCCGGTTCGTTCGAGCAAGCCGACGGCGCGTCAGCCCATCTCGGGAAGCAGGCGCCGCCCTCGCCACAGCGAGGCCGGCTCGGGGCGAAGGCGGCGCGGCATGACGATCCGGCATCCCTCGGCGCGCAACTGCTCGACCGTGCGCACTCCCTTGCCCGGGATCCGCGCTTCGACGCGTTCTTCGATGCTTCGTCCGCTCAGGCGCACCGTATAGACGCAAGCCTTGTCGTCGACGTACAGGAACTCGTCTTCGTCCCAGGCCGTCGTCGCACCGCCCCATCCGCGGGGTCTGGCGTTGCTCTTGCCCTGCTCCGATTGAACTTCAGTCATGGCTCCCTCCATCCTCATCGACCGTCATCGGCAACCCCGGTCGCGGGAATGACTCCTGTTTTCATTCAATATGCCATCGCACGGCTGCCGTCCTGGTGGGCTTCTTCCTTGTAAACGGCAACCTGCGGTCGGGTTAATGGCATGCGTCAAAGATCTCCCAGGAATGCAGCTTAGGCACTTCTCAGACGGCAGTGGCGGCGACGTCAGCGCCCTGTTTGACTTCGATTAAGGGATTCCAGGTAGCGGCCGCGCAGTTCCCTTCTCCCGCTCGCGGGAGAGCGGCCGCATGTTCCCCCTCTCCCGCTTGCGGGAGAGGGCAGGGGTGAGGGCTGCAAGAACAGGTAGGTGCACGTCGCCCCGCGGCCTCAC
The DNA here is from genome assembly GCA_964512305.1 of uncultured Burkholderiaceae bacterium. GTDB lineage: Bacteria > Pseudomonadota > Gammaproteobacteria > Burkholderiales > Burkholderiaceae_F > CAZEIW01. The sequence goes on from CAZEIW010000038.1 coordinate 8,583, forward strand.
CCTTGCAGGATCGTCTCCGCGATCCGCCGGCATTGCCGCGCGTAATCGCTGTCGAGCTTGCGCGCGATGGCCGTCTCGAACTCCGGCAGCAGCCCCATCAAGTCTTCGGCGGAACTGCATTTCTCGAGCTTCAGCACGAAGAAGAAGGACTTCAGGCCGAGTCTCTCGGTGGCGGTCTCGCACAGGTACCGCTGGCCATCGCAGAAGCGCTCGAACGAGGAGCGCGGCCCGCGCGGTTCGGGCGACTCCGTTGGCGACGCGGGGTTCGGGCTCGACTCCGGCGCCCACGGCTCCGGATCGATTTCGCGGGACGGCCGTGCGAGCGGCTCGATGAACCCGCCCGACGACAGCTGGTCGAAATCCTCCTCCCGGATGCCGATTCCGCTGACGAGCGAGTGAACCTGTAGAGCGGTCCGGTCGCCGTCAATGAGAATCAGTAAGGGGCGCAGGCGTCTGTCGACCGTGCGGTCCTTCGCCGTGATCTCGGCAACACCCCTGGCAGTCTTTCGGTAGATCGCGCTCTTGTCCAAGGCCGCAGTCCTTCGCGCACCTCGCCGAACAGTCGTCGGCGTTCACGCGACGGACTTTTGCACGCGACCGGCCCCAATGTTCGCCCGATAACGCCGCCTACTCGCGGGCAACTCTCGTGATGGTGGCGGGTTCAGCCGCGCCCGCGACGCGGCCCGGATGCGTGTAGATCGAAAAGTCGGCGCCGCGCGCGAACCCGATCAGGGTGAGCCCGCAGGCATCGGCCACCCGCGCGGCGAGCGACGTCGGGGCCGAAACGGCGGCGAGAACCGCGATGCGCGCGCTCGCCGCCTTCTGCACCATCTCGACACTGGCGCGGCTCGTGATCAGCGCGAACCCCGCCGAAGGATCGAACCGGCCGCGCGCAAGCGCGCCGATCAGCTTGTCGAGTGCATTGTGGCGGCCGACGTCCTCGCGCACCATCACGATCGCGCCGCCGGCGTCGCACCACGCGGCGGCGTGGGTCGCGCCGGTTGCCGATTGAAGCGGCTGCGAGCCCGACAGCGCGCGGTTGGCGCGCGCCAGCGCCGCCGGTGCGAGGCTCAACCCAGGGGGCAGCGGCGGCAGCGGGCGCAGCACCTGCTGCAGGCTCTCGGTCCCGCAGATGCCGCAACCGGTGCGGCCGGCGAGCGTCCGGCGGCGCTCCTTCAGCCCTGCGAAGGCGCGCGCGCTGACCTCGATCGCGAGCGTGATGCCGTCACGGCATGCCGTGGCCTCGACCGAATAAAGGTCGCCGGCGGCGTCGACGATGCCCTCGCTCAGCGAGAAGCCGAGCGCGAAATCGTCCAGGTCGAGCGGCGTGGCCAGCATCACCGCGTGCGAGACGCCGTTGTACTCGAGCGCGATCGGCGTCTCGTCGGCGAGCTCCGCGCTGCCGGTGCGCATCGCGCCGGCCCGATAGCGCAGCTCGACCGAGGTGTCGTGCCCGCGGGCTTCGGGCTCGGCTGCGGTCGGCGTCTCGGTCAGCTTGGTCGAGTCGGGGAACGGGCCCATTTTGTACGGAGAGGTCGGATACGCGACGCTATCCGGCCGGCGCGAGCGTCGCAAGCGCGGCAGCGGGCTGACCCTCACCCCCGGCCCCTCTCCCGCAAGCGGGAGAGGGGAGGCACGGCGGCCGCTTGAAGCTCCCCTCTCCCGCTTGCGGGAGAGGGGCCGGGGGTGAGGGTCGGCGACAGGCCGATGGACTTGACTTATATGCAGCGCTCTTTCATATTATCCGGCCCGAAGCAATCTCACTGTGAGCTGGGAAAGCGCGCCAACAAAGGCTACCGGAGCACCGACCAGGCTTTCAATAGGAACTTCGATTCATATGTGGCACGTATCGATCCGTCCGGAATGGGTCGTCGCCCGCAGCACCGGTCAGCCCCATGCGCTGCCGTCGCTGCTGCGGCTGCTGACGGCAATCCAAGGCGTGGGCAGCATCGCCGACGGGGCGCGGACCGTGGGCATCTCCTATCGCAACGCGTGGGGACTGCTGCGCGACTTCGAGCGTGAATTCGGGGCGTCGCTGGTGATCAAGGTGCGTGGACAGGGTACGCGCCTGTCGCCGCTGGCGGACAAGCTCCTGTGGGCCGACCGGCGCGTCTCGGCGCGCCTGTCGCCGACGCTCGAGAGCCTGTCTTCCGAGCTCGAAGCGGAACTGGAGACGTTGCTCGCGCCGCAGCACGCGAGCCTGCGCATACACGCGTCACACGGATTTGCGGTTGCGGCGCTGGTCGAAGCGCTCGACCGCCGCAGCGTTCCGGTCGACCTCAAGTACCGCAACAGCACTGAAGCCGTGTCGGCGCTGGTGCGCGGCGAGTGCGACTTTGCCGGGTTCCACGTCGCCGAGGGCGAGTTCCAGCAGGCCTCGGTCGCGCCGTATCTCGCCGCGCTCGACGCGCGCAGGCACGTGCTGGTGCAGCTCGCGCACCGGACCCAGGGACTGCTGGTCGCGCGCGACAACCCGAAGGGCGTGCGGTCGGTCGCGGACCTCGTCCGCTCCGATCTGCGCTTCGTCAACCGCCAGATGGGCTCGGGCACGCGGATGCTGCTCGACCTGCTCTTGCGCCGCCAGAATATCGATTCCAAGCGCGTCGCCGGCTACGACAGCGCCGAGTTCACGCACGCCGCGGTCGCCGCGTACATCGCCAGCGGCATGGCGGACGTGGGATTCGGCCTCGAGACGGCAGCGCGGCGCTTCAACCTCGACTTCATCCCGTTGTTGCGCGAGCGCTACTTCTTCGGCTGCGACGCGAGCGCCGTCGAGCTGGCGCCGCTGGCGGACGTGATCGCGCTCCTGCGAAGCCCCGAAATGCGCGAGGTCATCGACGCGCTCCCGGGTTACGATGGCCGCATCACCGGCCAGGTGATCACACTCGACGCCGCGTTCGGCGGCGGCTGAGCTTCGTTCGGGGCCGATGGCCCCGATAGCGGAACCCCATGCGCGAACCCCTGCACCGGAGAACGGCGCGCGAGTTGGTGAGCCTGGTCCAGGCGGGCGAGGCGTCTGCCGGGACGGTCGCGCGGTCGTTCATCGACGCGATCGCCGAACGCGAGCGCGAGGTGCGCGCGTTCGCGAGCTTCGATGCGCAACTCGCGCTGGCGCGCGCGTCCGCTGCCGAGCGTGCGGCGCCCGGCGGCGCGCTGCGGGGGCTGCCGGTCGCGGTCAAGGACAACATCGACACCGCCACGTTCGAGACCCGCTACGGCTCAACGGTGTACGCGGGGCACCGCCCGAACGTCGATGCGGCGTGCGTCGTGCTGCTCGCCGACGCCGGCGCCTATGTGATCGGCAAGACCGTGACCGCCGAGTTCGCCAATTTCACGCCCGGACCGACCACCAATCCGCACAATCCCGGGCACACCCCGGGCGGGTCGTCGAGCGGTTCCGCGGCCGCGGTGGCGGCGCATTTCGCGCCGGCGGCGCTGGGAACGCAGACGGCCGGATCGGTGATACGCCCGGCCGCGTTCTGCGGCGTCCCGGCGTACAAGCCTTCGCCGCGGCTGATTCCGCGCGCGGGCGTCAAGCCGAACTCCGACACGCTCGACGAAGTTGGCGTGTTCGGCCGCTGCGTCGACGATCTCGCGCTGATTGCGTCCGTGCTTGCCAGCCGCCCCGCCTGGAGCGGGCTCGCCGCGCAGGGACGCGAGGCGGCCGCGCCCACGCTGGGGTGGCACGCCACCGCGCGCGCCGACGCGCTGGAGCCGGCAACGCTGGCGGCGCTCGAGCGGGCCGCGCAGTGCGCGTTCGATGCCGGCGCAAAGCAGGCCCAGGTGACGTGGCCGCGCGTGTTCGACGGCCTGTTCGATGCGCAGCGCGCGGTGCAGCTCTTCGAGACCGCGCGCGCGCTCGCGCCCGAGTTCGCGTATCGACGCGCCCAGTTGTCGCCGCTGCTGATCGAGGTGATCGAGGAGGGGCGCGCGGTGCCGGCGCCGTTGTACGTCGCCTCCCTGCAGCTCGGGCGGTCGTGCGCCGCGGCGATCGAGTCGCTCTTCGGCGCCGCCGAGGTCGTGCTGGTACCGAGCGCGCCCGGCGAGGCGCCCGCGGGGCTGGGCTCGACGGGCGACCCGCTGTTCAACCGGCCGTGGCAGCTGCTCGGCTGCCCCGTGGTCAATCTTCCCTGCGGCCGCGGGCCGCGCGGCCTGCCGCTAGGCGTGAGCGTGATCGGGCGCCCCGGCGACGACGCGCGGACGCTGTCGGCGGCGGCGTGGGTCGAGGCGAAGCTGGGGGCGGTCGGATAGAAGCAAACGTCATCCGAGCAAGTGTCATCCCCGGGCGAAGTCCCGGGGATCCACGCCTGCCCTCAGGGGCCTGCCCCGAGGGTCGAGGCGGGACGAAGCGCATGCAGTGCGCACCGACGTGGATGGCCGGGACAAGCCCGGCCATGACAGCGCAACTGGCAAACCCAAAGCAAGCGTCATCCCCGGGCGAAGTCCCGGGGATCCACGTCGGGGCGGGACGAAGCGCATGCAGTGCGCACCGACCCTCGGGGCAGGCCCCTGAGGGCAGGCGTGGATGGCCGGGACAAGCCCGGCCATGACCCGCTTCAAGGCGACGAAACGAAAGCTGCCGCTCACCCCTCCGCACCCGGCGGCAGCGAGCGTGGGCGGCGCTCGGCGTCGGTCGCGACGTA
>CAZEIW010000039.1:0-5238 GCA_964512305.1 uncultured Burkholderiaceae bacterium
CTTGTCCCGGCCATCCACGTAGCAGCAGGACGAAGCGTTAGCAAGACACGCCGACGCTCGGGGCAGGATGACCCGGGTCGGCGTCCCTCAGCCCACCAGCCCCTGCCTTCGCCCCAGCGCGATATTCGCCGCCAGGAACCCCGCCTTCGACCCGCAATCGAAGCGCGTGCCCTGGAACCTGCGCACGATCACCTCGCCGAGCGGCACCCGCCTGGCGATCGCGTCGGTGAGCTGGATCTCGTTGCCGCGGCCGCGCTGCGTGGTGGCGAGCTCGGCGAAGATCTCCGGCCGCAGCACGTAACGGCCGACCACCGCAAGCGTCGACGGCGCCTCCTCGGGGCGCGGCTTCTCGACGATGCCCGTCACGCGCTCCTCCTGGCCGTCAACACTGCCGGCGAGTTGCGCGGTCGCGACGATGCCGTACTTCGACGTGTCCTGCGGCGGCACGTGCTCGACCGCGAGCACCGAAGCTCCGTGGCGCCCATAGCTCGCGACCAGCTGCGCGGTGACGCCGGGGTCGGCGTCGATCAGGTCGTCGGCGAGGATCACCGCGAAGGGCTCGTCGCCCACCACCTCGCGCGCGCACAGCACCGCGTGCCCCAGGCCGAGCGGCTCGCTCTGGCGCACGTAGACGAAACTCACGCCGCGCGGCGTGGCCGACATCAGCGCGTCGAACAGTTCCCGCTTGTCGCCGCCGCCCAGCAGATGTTCCAGCTCGGGCGCGCGGTCGAAGTGATCCTCGATGGCGCGCTTGTTGCGCCCCGTGACGAAGATCATCTGCTCGATGCCGGCGGCAGCGGCCTCCTCGACCGCGTACTGGATGAGCGGCTTGTCGACGACCGGCAGCATCTCCTTCGGCATTGCCTTGGTGGCAGGAAGGAAGCGTGTTCCCAACCCGGCCACCGGAAACACGGCCTTGCGTACCTTTTTGGTGGACATCGAATCCCCGATATTTCTATCGCCTGGCTTCCGCGGGGCGGAATGCGACGCGCCGCGGCTCGCCCGGCATCACGGAGGGAGGTCAGATCGGCGACTGCGCCAGGCGCTGCTGCAGCAGCTTCTTGCCGATCTCGACTCCCCACTGGTCGAACGCGTTGACGTTCCACACCACGCTCTGCACGAAGCAGCGGTGCTCGTACAGCGCCAGCAGCGAGCCGATCGAGCGCGCGTCGAGCTGGGGCAGGGTGAGCACCGTGCTCGGTCGGCCGCCGGGCGCCGCGGCGTAGGACGGGCGCCCGTTCTGGTCTCCCAGCACCCGGTCCCCGGCGGCGAGCGCATCGGCCTGGGCCATTGCGAAGGCGTTGAGCAGCCGGTGGCGGCGATCGGCACCGTGCGCGAACTGCGCCACCGTGATGAAGTCTGCCGGCGACCAGTGCGTGCCCTGGTGCATGAACTGGAACACGCTGTGCTGGGCTGTGGTGCCGACTTCACCCCAGACCACCGGTGAGGAGTCGATCGCCAGCGCACGCCCGTCGCGGTCGACGAGCTTGCCCGTGCTCTCCATCTCGAGCTGCTGCAGATACGACGGAAGATGGCGCAGGCGCTGCGCGTACGGGAACACCGCGCGGGTGCGCACGCCCCAGAAATTCGTGTACCACACGCCCAGCAGGCCGAGCAGTACCGGCAGGTTGGTCTCGAACGGCTCGCGCGCGAAGTGCTCGTCCATTTCGGCCGCGCCCGCCAGCAGTTCCTCGAACGCCTGGTGGCCGTGCGCGACCGCGATCGCAAGGCCGCACGCGGACCACACCGAGTAGCGCCCGCCGACCCAGTCCGGGAATGTGAAGATGCGCTTCTGATGCACGCCGAAGTCGATGGCGCGCTGCGGCTGCGCGGTGACCGCGATCAGGTGATGCGTGGTGTCGAGGGGCGAGGACGCGTGCTGCTGCAGCCAGTCGAGCGCGGCTCGCACGTTCTCCAGCGTCTCGAGCGTCGTGAAGGTCTTGGAGATCGCGGCCACCAGCGTGGTCTCGGGGCGCGCGCCCTCCAGCGCGTGTTCGAGCTCGGCCGGATCGAGGTTGGACACGAAGTGGACGCGCGGCCTCTCCGACGCACGCCCCAGCGCGTCGGTCACCAGCCGCGGCCCGAGGTCGGAGCCGCCGATGCCGATGCTGACCAGGGTTTCGATCGGCTGGTCGGTGCTGCCGCGGATCGCGCCCGCGCGCAGCGCCTCGGCGAAGGCGAGGAAGCGGCTGCGCTCGGCGCGCAGCGAGCGTTCGACCGAGAGATCGGCCGGCGGCGTGCGCAGCGCGGTGTGCCAGGCGGGGCGGTGCTCGGTCGTGTTGATTCCCTCGCCGTCGAGCAGCGCGCTGCGCATCTGCTCGAGCTCGGCCGCGCGCGCCAGCTTGAGGAGATCGGCCAGCGTTGCGTCGTCGATCCAGTGGCGCGACAGGTCGGCGCTGATGGAAGGCGCCTGGAACGTGTAGCGTTTCGCGCGCTGCGGATCGGAGGCCATCAGCGCGGCCAGGCTCGTCGATTCGAAGCCGCGGCGGCGCTCGGTGAGCGCGCGCCATTCGGGTCGTTCGTTGGCAGGCATCGGGGCTCGGCGGCGTGCCCGGACGTCGGACCGCCTCAGGGGTGGTTGAATGGTCTCTCGAGAGATCGATTCGCTTTGTTAGACTCGATTCTAACGTCCGCGGTGAGCCTCGCAGGGCCAGCCACGCCCGATCGCATAGCGCGAATTTCCGGCACACGGAACTGCCGCCCTCGAACCCACCATGTCCTACGACATCGACCCTTCGATTTTCAAGGCCTACGACATCCGCGGCGTCGTCGATCGCGGTCTGACGCGGACCGCGGCGCATGCGATCGGCGCCGCCCTCGGTACCGAGGCTTTCGAGCGCGGCCTGGGCGAGCTCGCCGTCGGGCGCGACGGCCGGCTGTCGGGGCCGTGGCTGCGCGATGCGCTGATCGAAGGTATCCGCAGCACCGGCACGGCGGCGGTCGACATCGGCTGCGTGCCCACCCCGGTGCTGTATTTCGCCACGCACCACCTGGGCACGCGGTCCGGGGTCGAGATCACCGGCAGCCACAATCCGCCCGAATACAACGGCCTGAAGCTCGTGCTTGGCGACGAGGCGCTGCATGGCGAGGGCATCCAGCGGCTGCGCCGGCGGATCGAAAGCGGCGACCTGCGCCGCGCGGCGCGCGCGGGCGCGCTTCGCGGGGTCGACGTCGCCGACGCCTACCTTCGGCGAATCACCGGCGACGCGCGGCTGGCGCGGCCGATGAAGATCGCGATCGACTGCGGCAACGGCGTCGCCGGCGCGATCGCGCCGCAGCTGTACCGCGCGCTCGGCTGCGAGGTGATCGAGCTTTTCTGCGAGGTCGACGGCAACTTCCCCAACCACCATCCGGACCCGGCGCATCCGGAGAACCTGCAGGACCTGATCGCGAAGCTCGCCGCCTCCGACGCCGAGCTGGGCCTCGCGTTCGACGGCGACGGCGACCGGCTCGGCGTGGTCACGCGCGGCGGCCACATCGTCTATCCGGATCGCCAGATCATGCTGTTCGCCGCCGACGTGCTGGCGCGCGTGCCGGGCGGCGAGATCGTCTACGACGTCAAGTGCACGCGCAACCTGGCGCCCTGGATCCGCCGCCACGGAGGGCGGCCGACGATGTGGCGCACCGGGCACTCGCTGATCAAGGCGCGGCTGCGGGAATGCGGCGCGCCGTTCGCGGGCGAGATGAGCGGGCACCTGTTTTTCAACGACCGCTGGTACGGATTCGACGATGGCTTGTACGCGGGTGCGCGCCTGCTCGAGATCCTCAGCCGCCACGCCGATCCGTCGGCGGTGCTCGACGCGCTGCCGGACTCGGTCAGCACGCCCGAGCTGCACCTGCAGACCGCCGACGGCGAGAATTTCCGGCTGGTCGAGCGGCTTTGCGCCGAGGCGCGCTTCGAGCAGGCGCGCGAACTGATCACGATCGACGGCGTGCGCGTCGAATATGCGGACGGTTTCGGGCTGGCGCGGGCTTCGAACACGACGCCGGTGGTCGTGCTGCGCTTCGAGGCCGACAACGCCGCGGCGCTGGCGCGCATCCAGAACGACTTCCGCCGCGCGATCCTCGGCGTCGCGCCGGGCGCGCAACTGCCGTTTTGACGTGCCGCCGATCCGGGCCGGCGCGACCCGAAGGAAGCTCCCCTCTCCAGCGCCACGAGAGCGGGACCGAAGGAAGCTCCCCTCTCCCGCTTGCGGGAGAGGGGCCGGGGGTGAGGGCGGCAATCGAAGCTCCGCTCCCCACCCTCACCCCCACCCCTCTCCCGCTGAGCGCGGGAGAGGGGAGTGAAGCGCGCGGGTACCGCCGATGCGCGTCCTGATCGTCAAGACCTCCTCGATGGGCGATGTCGTGCATGCGCTGCCGCTTGCCTCCGACATCGCGCGCGCGTTTCCGGGTGCCGGCATCGAGTGGGTGGTCGAGGAGGCCTTCGCCGCGATCCCGTGCCTGCATTCCTCGGTGACGGGCGTCGTCACGGTCGCGCTGCGGCGCTGGCGGCGCGCACCCTGGTCGCCGCGAACCTGGCGCGAGCTGCGGGCGGCGCGCGCCGCGCTGCGTTCGGTGAATTACGACGCGATCGTCGACTGCCAGGGCCTGCTCAAGAGCGCGCTGATCGCGCGCAGCGCGCGCGGCCCGGTCGCCGGTCCGTGTGCGTCGAGCGCGCGCGAGAAGGTCGCGTCGTGGTTCTACGATCGCAAGATCACGATCGATCGCGCGCTGCATGCGGTCGATCGCGCGCGGCGCCTTGGAGCCGCCGCGCTCGAATATCCGGTCGACGGGCCGCCTCGCTTCGGCTTGCGGGTCCCGGCCGGCGATCGCTACGTGCCAGCGCGGCTGCCCGTTCCCGCCGGCGAAGCGCCGTACGCGGTCCTGCTGACCAACGCCAGCCGCACCAGCAAGCTGTGGTCGGACTCGCGCTGGAGCGAGGTCGAGCGCTGGCTGGCGGAGCAGGAGATCGAGAGCTTGCTGCCGTGGGGGACCGAAGCCGAGCACGAGGCGACACGCCGGCGTGCCGCTTCGATGCGAAGGGCGCGCGTGCTGCCGCGGCTGCCGCTCGACCAACTTGCGGCGGTACTGTCGCGCGCGGCGGTCGCGATCGGCCTCGACACAGGCCTGACTCACCTCGCCGCGGCCTGCGGCGTGCCCGCAGTCGGCATCTTTTGCGACTACGACACGCAGCTCGTGGGCCTGCGCGGCGCGCGCGTCGAAAGCCTGGGCGGCGTCGGGCAGCAGCCCGAAGCA
>CAZEIW010000040.1:0-5241 GCA_964512305.1 uncultured Burkholderiaceae bacterium
CTGCGCACGATCATGGGCCTTTGGAAGGCGTCGGCCGGCCGCATCCGCTACGACGGCCGCGACATCACGGCGGTGGCGACGCCCGACCTGGCGCGCGCCGGCATCGCATACGTGCCCGAGAACATGGGGATTTTCGCCGGCCTCACCGTGCGTGAAAACCTGGTCCTCGCGAGCCGCGCAGGCCGCTTCGACGACGCCCGGCTGCAGTGGATCTTCGGCCTGTTCCCCGCGCTCGAGAAGTTCTGGCACGGGCAGGCAGGAAACCTGTCGGGGGGGCAGAAGCAGATGGTTGCGATCGCGCGCGCGATCGTCGAGCCCCGCAAGCTGCTGCTCGTCGACGAGCCGACCAAGGGCCTGGCGCCGGCGATCATCGGCGCGATGGTGGAAGCGTTCCGGCAGCTCAAGCGCGACACCACGATGCTCGTGGTCGAGCAGAACTTCAATTTCGCGCGCGCCCTCGGCGACCGGGTGGCGGTGATGGATTCCGGCCGGATCGTGCACACCGGGACGATGGCGGCGCTCGCCGGGGACGACGGGCTGCAGCAGCGCCTGCTGGGGCTCTCGCTGGACTCGCACCAATGACGGGAACCGCCGGCACCGGCCCTGCACCCGGCGCGCCCACCGCGGCGGGCACCGGGCCATCCGTGCGCGCGCGCGTCGACTGGCGTCCGCTCGCGCTGGTCGCGGCGATCTCCGCCGCAGCGCTGCCGCTGGTGTCGAGCGTGCCGACCTGGGTCACGCTGAGCATCGCGGGGCTGGCGATGGGCATGATGATCTTCATCATGGCCTCGGGGCTGACGCTCGTCTTCGGCCTGATGGACGTGATGAACTTCGCCCACGGCGCCTTCATCTCGGTCGGCGCATACGCGGCCGCGTCGGTGCTGGTCGCGATGGGCGCGGCGATGCAGGCGTCCAGCCTCGTGCAGAACCTCGGCGCGATGCTGGCGGCGATCGCGGCCGCGATGTTCGTCGCCGGGCTTCTCGGCTGGTTCTTCGAGCGTGTCGTGATCCGCCCGGTGTACGGCAACCACCTGAAGCAGATCCTGGTGACCGTCGGCGGCCTGACCGTGTGCGAGCAGCTCATTCTCGCCCTCTGGGGGCCCGACACGGTGCCGCTCCCCCGTCCGGCGTCGCTCGGCGGCGCGCTGTCGTTCGGGGACGTGGTGATCGAGCGCTACCGCGTGTTCGCGGTCGTGGTCGGGCTGGCGCTGTTCGTTTCGATGTGGCTGGTGCTCAATCGCACCCGGCTCGGGCTGCTGGTGCGCGCGGGGGTCGAGAACGCCGAGATGGTCGAATCGCTCGGCTACCGGATCCGGCGCCTGTTCGTCGGGGTCTTCGTCGCCGGCAGCGCGCTCGCCGGTCTCGGCGGCGTGATGTGGGCGATGTACCAGGAATCGGTCACTGCGACGATGGGGGCGCAGCTGATGGTGCTGATCTTCATCGTGATCATCATCGGCGGGCTCGGCTCGGTCGGCGGCTGCTTCGTCGGCGCGCTGCTGGTCGGCCTGGTCGCCAACTACGTCGGCTTCGTCGCGCCGAAGCTCGCCCTCGGCACCAACATCATGCTGATGGCGCTGGTCCTGCTCTGGCGTCCGCGCGGCCTCTATCCGGTGGGCAGGTGATGGCGGCGGGCGCGATCCCTCCGGCAGGCCGGGCCGCGGCGCTGATATCGGGCGACCTGCCGCGCAGCCGCGTGCTGGCGGCGCTGCTGCTGGCCATTCTGGCCGGCCTGGCGCTGGCGCCGTTCGTGTTCCCGGGCACGCGTTCGCTCGACGTCGCGGCGAAGGTGCTGGTGTTCATGCTGCTGACCGCGAGCTACGACCTGCTGCTCGGCTACACCGGCATCGTCTCGTTCGCCCACACGATGTTCTTCGGCATCGGCGGCTACGGCATAGGCATCGCCGCCAGCGGCCTCGGCCCGAACTGGGGCGCGCTGGCGCTCGGCGTCGCGCTGGCGCTGCCGGCGGCGGCGGTCGTCGCGCTCGCCGTGGGCCTGTTGAGCCTGCGCGTGCGCGCGATTTTCTTCGCGATGATCACGCTCGCGGTGGCATCGTTCTTCCAGATCCTCGCGTCGCAGCTGTCGGACCTGACCGGCGGCGAGGACGGCCTGAACTTCAAGCTGCCCGCGCTGCTGTCGCCGGCGACGAGGTTCGCCGAAGCGCCGGTGCTCGGCGTGGCCGTCAACGGGCGCCTGCTCGCCTACTACCTCGTGTTCGCGGTGGTGCTCGCGCTGCTGCTGGCCCTGCTGCGCGTGGTGAACTCGCCGTTCGGGCGCGTGCTGCAGGCCATCCGCGAGAACGAGTTCCGCGCCGAGGCCCTCGGATACCGCACGGTGATCTACCGCAGCGCGGCCAATGTCCTCGCGGCCATGGTCGCGGTGGTCGCCGGTGCGCTGTACGCGCTGTGGCTGCGCTATACGGGCCCCGATACGACGCTTTCGTTCGGGATCATGATCGACCTGCTGCTGATGGTCGTGATCGGCGGCATGGGGACGATCTACGGGGCGATCGTCGGCGCGACGCTGTTCGTCGTGGCGCAGAACTACCTGCAGGACCTGATGAAGCTCGCCGCCGATGCGGCCTCCGGGCTGCCGGTCCTGCCCCGCCTGCTCCATCCCGACCGCTGGCTGCTCTGGCTCGGGGTGCTGTTCGTCGTCTGCGTATACCGCTTCCCGCTCGGCATCGTCGGGCGTCTGCGCGCGCCTTCCCCACCGCGGAAGGCGCCGGGAAAACCACAGGCGGGGTCATGACCTTCACCTCGAACTACGCCGTCTGCGAAGAGCGCGAGATCCACTACACCGAGTGGGGCGCGCACCACGCCGAGACGGTCGTTGCGTGGCACGGGCTGGCACGCACGGGCCGCGACATGGACGACATCGCCGCGCGCCTGTCGCGGCGCTATCGCGTCATCTGCCCCGACACGATCGGCCGCGGCCTGTCGCAGTGGAGCCCCGCGCCCGAGCGCGAGTACTGCCTCGCCTTCTACGCCCGCATCGCGGTTTCGCTGCTCGACCGGCTGGGCGTCGGCCCGGTGCATTGGCTCGGCACTTCGATGGGCGGGGCGCTCGGCATCCATCTGGCGGCCGGCGCCTTGCGGGGGCGGCTGCGCCGGCTCGTCCTCAACGACATAGGACCGGAGCTCGGCGCCGCGGCGCTGGCGCGGATACGCGCGTACGCCGGGCAGCCGCCGCGCTTCGAGCGCCTGTCCGAGCTCGAGCAGTATTTCCGCACGGTCTATCGGCCGTACGGCTGGCTGTCCGACGATCAGTGGCGGCGCCTCGCGGAGACTTCGATGCGCCGCCTTCCCGACGGCGGCGTGACGCCGCACTACGATCCCAAAATGGTGCTGCAGTTCGAGCATCATCCGCAGGACTACGATCAGTGGCCGGCGTACGACGCCATCGACGTGCCGACGCTGTGCCTGCGTGGCGCCGAATCCGACCTGCTGCTGGCCGGGACGGCCGAGCGGATGCGGACCCGCGGACCGCGCGCGGTGGTCGTGACGATCCCGGACTGCGGGCATGCGCCCGCCCTGAACGTGCCGGCGCAGTGGCAGCTCGTGGAGCGATTCCTGCTCGGCGAGGAAGGCCCGTGAGACACCCTGTGTCAAGCCTAGGTGGCGGAGGCTGCGAGACGCAGCGCGCCACGATGGCGCTCGGGGTCGTAAGGTTGATGGTTGATCCAGGCGCGCCAGAGGACGCGGATCCATGCTCGCGCGAGGACGCGCACGGCGTGGGTGTGATCGCAGCCGCGGGCGCGCGCCTTGGCGTAGATGTTGGCGGCCCAATCGCTGGCGTGGCGGGAGTTGTCGGCCAGGCAGGTGAGCGCACGGCGCAGCCGATGGTTGCAGGCCCAGCGGAAGGCAACGGCCTTGGACTTGCCGGACTGGTAGGTGACGGGGGTGACGCCGGCTTCGGCGGCCAGACGTTCTTCGCTGTCGAAGCGCTCGCGCACGCTGCCGAGTTCAGCGAGGATTTGTGCGGCGCAGATGCGGCCAGCGCGAGGGAAGCTCATCAGGAGTTGGCCGTCCTCGAGGCTGGCAACGTGGTGCTCGATTCGGAAGGAGAGCAGGCGGATCTGCTCGACCAGGCTCGACAGAGTCCGAGCCAGGCTGAGGGCGAGCTCGCCTTTGGCGTCGGCCTCCAGTTCGCCGGCGTGGCCGATGGCAGCCTCGTGCAGGCGCGCCAGCAGCTCTTCGGGACTGCGCCGGCCGCTGTAGGCGTGCTGCGCACAGAAGGCGGCCATGCGCTTGGGGCCGAGGCGAGCGGCGCTCTGGGGCGTTGGATAGCGCTCGATGAAGGCCAGCGCGATGGGCGAGTCGATCTCGGCGAAGACGCTCGCGGCGCCGGGCCAGAACGACTCGAGCAGGCTGCGCAGCTGGTTGGCCAGGTGCTGGCGGGTGACCACCAGGTCGTCGCGGCCGCGCACCAGCGCGCGCAGCGCGCGGATGTCGTCGCCTTGCGGGGCCAGCGGCTTGAAGCGGTGGCCATCGGTGCGCAACAGATCGGCCAGCAGGAAGGCATCGGAAGCATCGCTCTTGGCGCCGTGGCTGCGATAGCGCGGGCGGGTGGCCTTGACGATGTTGGGATGGATTGGGAAGACCTGGTGGCCGGCTTCCACCAGGGCATCGACGATCAGGCCCGAAGGCCGTTCGATGGCGATCGGCAGCTCGCTGCCATAAGGGCGCAGCTTGCGCTCCAAGTCGGCCAGACCCTTGGCGTCGTGGCTGACCTCAAAGTGCTCGCAAACCGCGCCTTGTGCGTCGATGATGCACACGGCGTGGCTGCGGCTGGCCCAGTCCAATCCGGCGAACAAAATAGGCATGGACGGTCTCCTGCAAGTTGCGGTATGACTCGCCGTGCCGGAAGCCCACGCGGGACGCTCATTGACAGGCGCTCTCGGCTGCAGACCTTGGCGCTACACCCTGTGGCCCGTCTGGGTCTTCCGGCTCCCTGCAGGCTGCGGGTCTCACACGGGCCGTCGGGCGGCCAGCGCGCCGGGCAGTCGCTGCAGGGGCACGGAAGTCGTTCGGCAGCTTCCGCCTACCGCCTCGGCCGCGTCAACACGGCGAAGGTACCCCAATGAGCGTGCCGGGCCGCCCCAAGCGCTCACAGCCCTTTGCGCGCAGCGCAAAGGTAGCCCAATGAGCCCGCCGGGGCGCCCCAAGGGCGAATCCCCTCGCGCGCAGCGCCAAGGGAGTCCAGTCATGGCAGCGCGCGCCTCGCTGCTGGTGGAGCTGCAG
>CAZEIW010000041.1:0-9412 GCA_964512305.1 uncultured Burkholderiaceae bacterium
GTGGTAATCACCCACCATGCTCCATCGCGGAAGAGCATCCATCCGAGGTTTTCCGATTCGCTCTTGAATGCATGCTTTGTTTCCGATGCCGAACGTCTGGTCGACGGGAGTCGGGTGCGCGTATGGATACATGGGCATACGCACGACAGCTTCGACTATTTCCTCAATGGAACCCGGGTGGTGTGCAATCCGCGCGGATATGCCAGGGATGGCGTGAACGAGAACCCGTTGTTCGATTCGAATTTCTTGGTCGAAATCGAATGACCCGCGCAGGCAACCCACACGGATTAGTCGCGTGACCAGGCTACGGCGTTGGAGCGCGGCTTAAGGACCAGATACAGCGTAGATCCAGGCTTGCGCCAAGTTGGCGACCAATGACGAGCGTCGTCCTCACAGGATCCGCTCAGCCGCCGTTCTCGAACTGCAGCCGGTGCACGCCGATCACGCCCGGCAGCGCCCTGATCCTGTCCAGCACCGAGGGCTCGACCTCGCCGTCGACCGCCACCAGGCAAACCGCGTTCGCGCCCGGCCGGCTTCGGCCCAGGTTGAAGTTCGCGATGTTGATCCGGGCCTCGCCAAGCGTGGTGCCGAGCCGTCCGATGAAGCCGGGCCGGTCCTCGTTGCGGACGAAGAGCATGCGCGGGGTGAGCTCCGCCTCCAGCGTCACGTCGTCGATGCCGACCAGGCGCGGCTTGCCGCTGAACAGGGTGCCGGAGATCCGCAACTCGCCGGAATCGAGCTCCACCCGCAGGCGGATCAGCGTGTGGTAGTCGCCCTCGGTCTCGAGCCGCGTCTCGCTCACCTTGATGCCGCGTTCCCGCGCGATCACCGGAGCGTTGACGGCGTTGACCGAATCGAGCGAGGGCCGCAGCAGCCCCATGATCATCAGGTTCGACAGCGGCCGGGTGTTGATCTCCGCCACGTGGCCCTCGTAGCTGATGCCGACCGAACGGATGCCGCTGTGCGTGATCTGCCCGGCGAAGCCGCCCATCTGCTCGGCGAGCTTCATGTACGGCCGCAGCTTCGGCGCGTCTTCGGCCGAAACCGACGGCATGTTGAGGGCGTGCGACACCGCGCCGGTGAGCAGGAAGTCGCTCATCTGCGCGGCGATCTGCAGCGCCACGTTCTCCTGCGCCTCGGTCGTCGAGGCGCCCAGGTGCGGCGTGCAGAGGACGTTCTCCATCCCGAAGAGCGGGTTGTGCCGCGCCGGTTCCTCCGCGAACACGTCGAGCGCGGCGCCGGCGACCTGGCCGCTTTCCAGCGCGGCCTTCAGGTCGGCCTCGACGACCAGCCCCCCGCGGGCGCAATTGACGATCCGCACCCCCTTCTTGCACCGCGCCAGGAACTTCGAATCGACCAGGTTGCGCGTCTCGGCGGTGAGCGAGGTGTGCAGCGTGATGAAGTCGGCGCGCGCCAGCAGGTCGTTCAGGTCGACCTTCTCGACCCCGAGCTCGCCGGCGCGCTCGGGCGTCAGGAACGGGTCGGCGGCGACCACCTTCATCTTGAGGCCCAGCGCGCGGTCGGCGACGATCGACCCGATGTTCCCGCAGCCGACGATGCCCAGCGTCTTGCCGGTCACCTCGATGCCCATGAAGCGGGACTTCTCCCATTTTCCCGCGTGGGTCGATGCGTTGGCGGCCGGAAGCTGGCGCGCCAGCGCGAAGATCATCGCGATGGCGTGCTCGGCCGTCGTGATCGAATTGCCGAACGGCGTGTTCATCACGACGATTCCGCGCGCGGTCGCGCCGGGGACGTCGACGTTGTCCACGCCGATGCCCGCGCGGCCGATCACCTTCAGCCGGGTCGCCGCCGCGATCAGGCTGGTGTCGACCTTCGTGGCCGACCGGATCGCGATGCCGTCATAGGCGCCGATGACCCCCTTGAGCTGATCGGGCGTCAGCCCGAGCTTCTGGTCGACCTCGACGCCGCGCTCGGCGAAGATCTCGACCGCCCGCGGCGAGAGGGTCTCGCTGATCAGGACGCGGGGCTTCATGCCGCGGCATTCAACTCGGCCCTGCAGATCGAGTATGCCCAGTCGAACCACGCGACGAGCGCCCGGATGTCGCCGGACTCGACCGTCGCTCCGCACCATACGCGCAGCCCCGGCGGCGCGTCGCGGTAGGAGCCGACATCGTAGGCCACGCCCTCCTTCTCCAGCAGCGAGATCAGCTGCTTGCAGAACGCCGCCTGCCGCTCGAGGCTGGCCGAGGCCAGCGCCGGGTCGGCGAGCTTCATGCAAACCGAGGTGGGCGAGCGCGAGGCCGGATCCGCCGCCAGGAAGTCGATCCACGGCGTGCGCTCGACCCATTGCGCGAGCGCGCGGAAGTTGTCCTGCGTGCGCTGCGCCAGCGCCCGCGCGCCGCCGATCGATTTCGCCCACGCCATGGCGTCCAGCGCGTCCTCCACGCACATCATCGACGGCGTGTTGATCGTCTCGCCCTCGAAGATGCCGCGGTTGAGCTTGCCTTCCTTGGTCAGCCGGAAGATCTTGGGCACCGGCCACGACGGCTTGTGCGATTCGAGCCGCTCGACCGCGCGCGGCGACAGGACGAGGATCCCGTGCTGCGCCTCGCCGCCCAACACCTTCTGCCAGCTGAAGGTCACCACGTCGAGCTTGCGCCAGGGCATCGGGACCGCGAACACCGACGAGGTCGCGTCGCAGATCGCAAGCCCCTGGCGCCGGTCGCCGATCCAGTCGGCGTTCGGTACGATAACGCCCGAGGTCGTGCCGTTCCAGGTGAACACGATGTCGTGCGCAGGGTCGGCCTGCGACAGGTCCGGCAGGCGGCCGAACTCGGCGACGAAGGACCGCACCTCGAGCGGCTTGAGCTGCTTGACGCAGTCGGTCACCCACTCTTTGCCGAAGCTTTCCCAGGCAAACACGTCGACCGGGCGCGGGCCGAGCAGCGTCCACAGCGCCGTCTCGACCGCCCCTGTATCCGACGCCGCGACGATACCGACCAGGTAGTCGGCCGGCAGCTCGAGCAGCGCCTTGGTCTCGTCGATGACTTTCTTGAGCTTGTCCTTGCCGATCTTGGCCCGGTGCGAGCGGCCGAGCGCCGCGCCGGCGAGCGCGTCGAACGACCAGCCGGGGCGCTTGGCGCACGGGCCCGAGGAGAAGTTCGGGCAATGGGGACGGACGGACGGCTTCGCGGAAGCTGGCATGACTCGGTGACCTCGACTGATCGGCTCGCCGGGGAGCCGCAACCCACCCGCAGGCTAACGAAGTCGAAGGTCCCGGGTCAAATCCGGCGCCGCCGGCAGGGCGAATTCCACCCGGGCGCCGCCAGACGGGCGCCAGCGAAGTCCGGCGCGATTCTCAGTTACGCCGTCACGGGGGCGACTGTGTTCCGGACCGCGGATGCTCCCGGATGGGCCGGATGGGGCGGATTTCCACGCAGCCCACCCGTGCCGGCGGGATCTCCGCCGCGAGCTGGATCGCCTCGTTGAGGTCGCGCGCCTCGATCAGGTAGAAGCCGGCCAGCGCCTCTTTCGTCTCCGCGAACGGCCCGTCGGAGATCGAAATGCGCCCGTTGCGCACGCGTACCGTGGTCGCGCTCGCCACCGGCTCGAGCGCCTCGGACGCGACGCAGTGGCCGCTGGTCCGCAGCGCCGCGTCGCATGCCAGGCACTCGTGATCGTCCATCCCCGCGATCCGGTCCTCCTCGCCGTAGACCAGGCACAGGTACTTCATTTCGTGTTCCTTGCGGCGATCCGCCGAACGCGCCGCCGCCCTCGTCCGCTCTCTTTGTCCATGCGCTTCTCCGGTCTCCGATCTCGAGCGCCGCCCCCCCTGCGCGATCGCGGCCGCGACCCCGCCGATGGTACCGGCCTCATCGGCTAGTCGATTTACGGCCTTCAGGATCGACATGCACGCGTGTGCGAACCGACATGTCCTCGGCGTGAAAGTGGGAAAGGGGCCCATCGCACCCGGTCGTCCTGGAAGGTACTGACCGTGCCGGCGGGATTGCCGGGCCGTCAAGGCATGCGGAAGCATGTGCGGTTCCTGATCCACCCCGACCCCAACAACAGTTCGAACTGGCAAGGAGGAGAGACGATGTCGAATCCGAAAGCCTTGGCCGCCGCCTTGACGGCCATCTGCATGAGCGTTTCGCACGGCGCGGCCGCGCAGTCGCACACCGGCGTCGTCACCAAGCTGGGCGTGGAATTCGATGTGCGCTCCGGAGGCCGCATCCTCGCGGACCAGTTGAAAGCGTCGGGCCGGCTGCTGCTTCCCGAAACTTCCGCGCCGACCTCCGGGGGCAGCGCAGCCGCCGTGCAGTTCGAGGAGGCCGGCGGCAACGTGCAAGTGAACAATTCCAACCGGGATTACGTCCAGATTTTTCCCGGTTTCCGGCCGTTCGTCAGAGCGACCCAGAGCGAAACCTCGATGGCGGCTTTCGGCCGCAACATCGTCGTCACGTACAACGATTCCACCGGGATTCATGTCAGTCCGAACCCTGCCGGGCCCGGGCTGATCGTGGATCGCGTCACGCTCTCAGGCTTTGCTTCGTCGACCGACGGCGGCGCGACCTGGAACAGCGGATTCATGCCTCCGGCCGCCGGCGCCGCGGAAACCTTCGGCGATCCCTCCGTCGGCGTCGATCGCAACGGCGTGTTCTACTTCGCCAACCTTGCGGCAGACGCGAACGGCAATTCGGCGATCAGCGTCAACCGGTCCGACAACGGCGGCAAGTCGTGGCACAAGGGCGTCATCGTTCAGGTGGACAACGGAAGCGACAAGGACTGGCTCGCGGTCGGCCCCGACCCCCGGAACACCGGCCGGGACAACGTCTACGTGACCTGGAGCAGCTTCCAGAGCGCGGGAGTCGAGCTGCGCTTCGGGCGCTCGACCGACGGCGGGAAGACCTGGGTTGCCAGGACGATCTACGCTCCCGCGGCCGACCCCGATCCGACGCACCCGCAGAACGCCCTGACCTTCACGAACCCGGTCGTCGATCAGGCGACGGGGACGCTTTACATCCCCTTCCTGCACTTCAGCAACGCCGACCAGGACTTCGTCCAGATGCTGATCTCCGACGATGCCGGAGAGACGTTCCGCTTCGCGACCTTCAATATCCACGGCGCGCCCGATCCGACGGTGTTCCCGGTCACGCAGCCGGGCGAAGCGACCGAATGCGGTGTCTTGCTTGTCGCGCCGAACACGCTGGCCGTCAATTTCCGCCTCACGGTCCACACGGCTCTCGATGCCGGCGGGAGCCTGACCGGATTGCCGAGATACGTGCAAGCCTCGCGGATGACGCTGCAGCCGGCCGCAGCCGCGCACGATGGCGTGGTCTACCTGGCGTGGAGCAATTCGACGAGCCCGTTCTTCGGCGACCCGGCCGGACGGTCGAACGTCTTGTTCCTGCGCTCGGCCGATGGCGGCGCGACCTGGAGCTCGCCGATCCAGGTGAATCCCGCCGTCGCGACCGACCTGCACCACGTGCTGCCGTCCATGACGCTCGACGCGGACGGCAATGTGAGCATCTCGTATTACACGCAGCATGGCGACGGCACCCTGGATCTCGACGTCTCGGGTTCGCGCGACGGCAGCGAATTCCCGGTCGAGGACGCGGTTCGCGTCACCACCGCACCGTTCACGCTTCCGCCCACCAACATCCCGGTTCCCAATCCTTCGAACCCGTTCGCCACCACCAGTTACGACCGCCAGATCCAGCCTTGCTATGCGCTCGGCGAGTATCAAAGCATCACGAGCGCCCGCGGCCGGTCCTATGTCGCGTGGGGCGACATGCGCAACAAGCTCACGGAACCGGTCAATGCGCTCGACCCGATCTCGGGCCAGACGCATTCGCAGGAGGACGTGTTCTTCCAGCAGTTGGAGCGCTGAGCGGGCCCTTGCGCCGAACTCACGCGGGTGCCGGCACCGCAACGAGCGGCAGGCGAACATGAAATGTCGCCCCCGGGGGTGGCGTATCTTCGACCTCGATCGATCCTTTCATCGCCTTGACAATCCTTGCGACGATCGACAGCCCCAGGCCGGCGCCCTGCCGCGTTCGCTGACCCGCAGCGCCCTGCGCGTAGGGCTCGAAGATTCGCGTTCGTTCCTCCGCTGCGATTCCGGGTCCGGAGTCCCGGATCCGGACGTCCAACCAGGCGCCGGACTCGCCGTCCGGCTCCAGGTGGGCCTGGACCGACACACCTCCGGTGCTCGTGAACTTCACCGCGTTCCCGACGATGTTCTGCAGCACCTGATCGAAGCGCACCGGGTCCATCCGGACCCAGAGGTTCGGGTCCAGCGCGACCGCGTCGTCGAACGCCAGACCCCGAAGCTGCGCCTGCAATCGCCAGGGCGCGAGCGACCTGCGAATCGCCTGGACCAATCGAACGGCTTCCGGCTGCAGGTCGACACCGCCATGGAGCGTCCGCTCGAAGTCCAGCGTCCGTTCGCACAGGGCGAGAAGATGCGCCGCGGACTCCTGCATCACCGGCACCAGTTTGGCGCCGACGCTCTCTCCGCTCTGCACGAGTTGCAGCCCCGACGCCAGTCCGCCGAGCGTTCCCCTCAATTCGTGGCTCAGGTAGGCCGTGAAGCGCCCGCGGGCCGCGTTCTCCTCCTCGATCAGGCTTTGCGAACGCTGCAATATGGCCCGGGCGTCGCGCAGGCGGGCGTTGGAAACCAGCAGCGCACCGATGATCAGCAACGCGCCTGCCAGCCCGAGCGCACCCCAGGCCAGCACGCGCCGCCAGGGAACCCCGACATCGACCCGCAGCTGCAGCCACCGCGACTCGAAGCGGGCGATCTCCTCGGGCGGAATCGCATCCATGGCGCGGCGCAGGATGGGCGCCAGCTCGCCGGTCGTTTTCCGCACGGCGAGATAGAGCTCGCTTTCGCCCTCGGGCACGGTACCGACGGTCCTCAGGGCGCCCTCGTGCTCGGCCTCGATCAGGGCGTTGACGACTTTCATGTTGCCGATGGCGAGGTCGGCCCGTCCCTCACGGACGGCGCGCAGCACGTCCGCCTGTGAGGGCATCTCGACGATCGTCAGTTCCGGGTAGCGCGATTGAAGCTGCGGTATCAGGAAGTGCTGGCGCAGGATCGCGACCCGAAGTCCGTTCGCCCCGGCGAGATCGCCGTTGTAGACGCGATCGGTCGCGGCGACGATCACGCTCGGTACGCGAAGGAAGGGCCCGACGAAGTCGAAATACCGCTCCCGTTCGTCGTTGCGGGCCGCAGCCACGATCACGTCGACGCGGCCGTGCAGCGCCTCGTCGTAGACGTCGGCGAAGGTGCCGCCGCGCTCGTACGCGATGATCAGGCCGGCCCTGTCCGCGATCGCCCGGGTCAGGTCGGCGGCCAGGCCATCGAATCCGCCGGCCGCGTTCGAAAACGCGATCGGCGCGAAGTTCGCATCGAAGCCGATGCGCACCGACCGGTGCGTTCGAATCCACTCCTTCTGCGCGTCGGTCAGCTGGATCGGCAAGCCTGCGCGGCCTTCGAGGACGCGGCGCGGCAGCCACTTGAAGGCCAGGGCCGAAATCTCCTCGGCCGACAGGTCATTGACCGCCTTCTCGAGCAGGTTCGCCAGGACGGAAAGATCCTTTCGAACCGCTGGACCGAAGGCCGTGCCCTGAGCCGCGATCGCGCCGCGCAGGACGAGATTCGCCGTGAAATTCTTCTCCATGTAGTAGATCGCAACCTGGCGGTAGCCGACGAAGACGTCCGCATCCCCCGAGGCCACGGCGAGAATCGCCTTCTCGGGGCTGCCGTACTCGAGCACGTGCGCCCGCGGGAAGCGCCCGTGCAGGAGCTCCGCCGCGGGCGACTGGCGCTCGACCGCGACGCGGTATCCGGAGAAGTTCGAGTTGTCGGTGACATCGCTCCGCCGGCGATCGGCGACATAGACGGTCTGCGTGGAGAAAAGCGGCCGCACGAAGCGCAGATACTCCCGGCGCGAGGCGGTTTCCGCCAGGAAGGGCGTCATCTCGATCTCCCCGGCCCGGACGGCGTCGAGCATCTCGCCGATCCTCTCGTAGCGCCGATATTCGAAGTGCAGCCCCAGGCGGCGTCCCAGGCGTTCCATCAGGTCGATGACGAAGCCTTCGTACCGGCCCTGGGTGTCCGAAAAGTAGTAGGGCGGGAATTCGACCTGTATGCCGACGCGGATCGTCGGGTGCGATCGCAGCCACGCCTGCTCTTCGCCGCTGACGGCAAGCATTGGCCTGGCGTCGATCTCCGCCGCGCTGGCTTGCGGTGCGGAAGGGACGGTCCACAGCAGGACGAAACCGAGTCGCGCGAGGAACCGATTCGACGGCACGAGGAATCCCAAACAACCTCCTGCGGGATATCGTATGGGACGGCCTGCCGGCCGACCCCGGCGGCCCAGTCACCGGACGGAACCGGTTCCGGTTGTCACCGAGTCACCGCCGGACACCGGGCGCGTCGATCGCCAGGCCCTGCGCACGCCAGGCCAGGAAAAGTTCCAGATCGACCAGCTCTTCACTTCCGTACGCGGGCATCTCGGAGCGTATACCGTAAAGGCAGGCGCGCAGGCGTCGCTGTTCCGAGCCCAACTTCTGCCACTCGAGGCGGTACGCCGGGAAGCCGGTCGCCTGGCCCTGGCTTACGACCTCGTTGAGCAGGTGCCGGCCCCAATTTTGCTCATGGCACTGGTTGCAAGCGAGATTCATCTGGCCGTGCCGCTCGTAGTAGAAATGGCGGCCGCGCTCGAAGGCTGCGTGCGTCGGGCCAGCGACGTCGACCGCCACCGGCAGTCCGCGCGACTGCAGCGCGACGAAAGCGGTCAGCGACAGCAGCTCGTCGGACTCGAAACGCCACGGCGGCGCATGCTGGCGGCGCGCGCGGCAGTCGTTGATGCGCGCCTCGAGGTCGAGGACTTTGCCGCTCTCGCGGTCGAACGCGGGATACCGGGCCGCGACGCCGCGCATCGAGACCGAGGCATCGCCGTGGCAGACGGCGCAGCTCGGTGAAGCGTCCGAGCCCTCGCGCCACAGCGCCGCGCCGCGGTCGACCCAGAGCCAGGCCGGATTCGTGTCGTCGTCGGCCTGCATCGCACGCACGCTGGGGCCGGCGAACGTGATGCCGGAGCGGGCCTCCTCGGGCGGGATGGCGCGGGTCTGTGCGACGGCGTGGGTCAGCGGGAGGCAGACCAGCAGCGCGGTCAGCCACCGGCTTGGCGTGTAGTTGCAAGACGCTGCTCCCCAGCGGGAAGCTCCCCTCTCCCGCGCTGCGCGCGGGAGAGGGGCCGGGGGTGAGGGTGGCCGCTCGAAGCTCCGTTCGCGACCCTCACCCC
Source organism: uncultured Burkholderiaceae bacterium (assembly GCA_964512305.1). Classification (GTDB taxonomy): domain Bacteria; phylum Pseudomonadota; class Gammaproteobacteria; order Burkholderiales; family Burkholderiaceae_F; genus CAZEIW01. The sequence goes on from CAZEIW010000041.1 coordinate 9,276, forward strand.
CACCCCTCTCCCGCACGCGGGAGAGGGGAGTGCAGCTCGGCCGGCTGTCGTTGTCATTCATGGCTGCCCCGGCCCTTCAACCCCTGACCTCGACCATCGCACGGTGCTCTCCGCGCGCCCCTCGGTCGTCGGTCCAC
>CAZEIW010000042.1:0-2978 GCA_964512305.1 uncultured Burkholderiaceae bacterium
CTGGCCGGCCGAGGTCGCGGCGAGCACGAGGCGGCGGCAGCGCTTGGGGTACTGGAACGCGAACTGCTGCGCGAGCACCCCGCCCCAGGAGACGCCCAGCACGTCGACCTGCCCGCGGCCGAGCTGGTCGAGCAGGCGGGCACTCAGACGCGCGAGCATCCAGGGGCGATACGGAAGCGCGGGCAGCGGCGACCCGCCCACGCCGGGCACATCGAAGACGATCGCCTCGGGGCCAGGCAGCGCGTCGAGAAACGGTTCCATCAGCTCGACGTTCGCGCCGATGCCGTTGAAGAGAAGGAGCGGCGGACGGGACTCGTCCCCCGGCCGCACGCCGACGCGAAGGGTCTGCGAGCCGACGCGGCGCGTCTCGATCCGCAGCGCCCGCCCGTCCGCCGTCTCCGTGAACGCCTCCGGGTCTCGAGCCGCCTGGGCGGTCATCTATTTCTCCATCACGTATTGCCCCGGCGCCTCGCAAAGCGGCGCATGCGCCGCGCTGCCGAGCGCCGCCGGCGGGTCGATCACCTCGCCCGAGCGCGCCTTGATCCACTCGAGCCAGTGCGGCCACCAGCTCCCCTGCTGCTTGCTCGCGGATTCCAGCCAAGCCTGCGCATCCGCGGCGCGTGCCTCGTTCGCCCAGAAGAACGCCTTCGGATTGCCGGGCGGATTGAGCAGGCTCTGGATGTGGCCGCTGTTGGACAGCACGAACACGCTGCGCTCGCCGCTGGGTTCGCCACTGGGGACGCCACTGCGGACGCCACTGCGGACGCCAAAAAGCCGCGCCGTGTTATAGCACCCCTGCCACGGCGTGATGTGGTCGGTGAGACCCGCCACCACGTAAGTGTCGAGATCGACCCGGCGCATGTCGAGCGTCTCGCCGCGCACCTCGAGCCGCCCGGGCTGCACGAACGGATTGGTCTCGATCAGGTCGAGGAAATCCGCGTGCAGGCGCGCCGGCAGCCGTGTGGAGTCGCTGTTCCAGTAGAGGATGTCGAAGGCCGGCGGCGGGTTGCCGAGCAGGTAGTTGTTGACCCAGTAGTTCCAGATCAGGTCGTTGGGCCGCATCCAGGCGAACATGCGGGACAGTTCCTGGCCCTCGAGCACGCCGGCGAGCTGCGAGGCGGTCTTCGCCGCGACCACCGTCTCCGGCGTGACGAAGGCGCCGGCCGTCGTGCTCTGTGCGACCGCCATGTCGAGCACGCAGACCGCGATCGTGGCGCTGTGGACCTTGCGCTCGCCGCGGGCCGCCAGATTCGCGAGGAAGGCGGAGGTGGTGATGCCGCCGGAGCACGCGCCCCAGAGGTTGACGTCCTCCGCGCCCGTGATCTCGCGCACCGCGTCGACGGCCTGTTCGAGCGCCTCGACGTAGGTGTCGAGCCCGAAATCCCGGTCTGCCGCGGTGGGGTTCTTCCAGCTGACCGCGAACGTCTGCAGGCCCCCTTCGAGGGCCATTTTCACGATGCTCTTGTCGGGCGAAAGGTCGAAGACGTAGTACTTGTTGATCTGCGGCGGCGCGATCAGGAGCGGCCGCCGGTGCACCTGCGCGGCCCGCGGCCGGTACTGGATCAGTTCCATCACCGGGCTGCGGAACACGACCGCGCCTTCGGTGGTCGCAAGGTTGCGGCCGACCGTGAACTTGCTCGTGTCGACCTGTGCCGGCAGGCCGCGGTTGCGCGCGAGGTCGGCGAGGAAGTTGCGCAGGCCCTGCAGCGCGCTCGCCCCGCCGGTCTGGATCGCCTTCTTCAGCGCGGCCGGATTGCCGGCCAGCGCATTGGTGGGCGCCATCGCGTCAACCAGCAGCGCGACGACGAAGCGGGCGCGCTCGGCGTCGCGCTTGTCCAGCTCGATCTCGTCGACGAAGCGGTTGAGCGCGTCGCCCCAGGCCAGATAGGACTTCGCGAGCATGCGGTAGGCGGCGTTGTCGTGCCACGCCGGGTCCGCGAAGCGCTTGTCCTTGGTGTCGGGCGCCTCCGAGCGGCCGGTCGCGATGCGGCCGAATTCGCCGAGAAGGGCCAGCGAGTGCCTGGCGGCAGCCGCCGGATGGCGGGCGATCTGCCCCAGCACCATGGTCGTGGCATCGAGGATGTCGCGGCCGCGCACGCCGACCATCGGGTTGGCGGCGAGCGTGTGACGGGCGGCCTGATCGGTGATCGTTTCGGCGGCGCCCGCGGCCGGTGTCGCAGTCGCGGTCGCGGTCGCGGCTTCGAGGTTTTCGGTCGACATTTTCTCCTCCTGAGACAGTGAAAGTTCCCGTGTTTCAGCGTCGCCTGCCGGGCGCCGGCCGTGCCTGACGCCGTGCAGCCGTCATGCCCGCCCCTCGCTGCGGCCGATCAGCATGCACAGCATCTCGGCGACGAGCGCGGGCTTCGCTTCGCCCTCGATTTCGAGCGTGCACTGCAGCTTCAGCAGCAGCCGCCCGCCGCGCTGCGGCTCGGCCGAAAGCAGGGTCGCGCGTCCACGCACCCGCGCCCCCGCCTTCACCGGCGCGATGAAGCGCACCTTGTCCAGGCCGTAGTTGAGCCCCGTCGCGGCATCGTCGGGAATGACCCCGAGCTCCATGACCATCGGCGCGATCAACGACAGGCTCAGGTAGCCGTGCGCGATCGGCCCGCCGAAGGGGCTTTCGCGGCGCGCGCGCTCGACGTCGACGTGGATCCACTGGCGGTCGCCGGTGCAGGCAGCGAACTGGTCGATCCGGGGCTGGTCCACCGCGGCCCAATCCGAGACCCCGAGCTCCCGGCCGGCGAACTGCGCCGCCGTGGCCATGCGGTACGGTGCGCTCATGCCAACCCCCTCAGGTCCTTGCGCAGGATCTTGCCGACCGCGGACTTGGGCAGCGCCTCGAGGAAGCGCACCTGCTTGGGCACCTTGTACGACGTGAGACCGCCGCGGCAGTGCGCGATCACGTCCTGTTCGGTCAGCTCCGCGCCCGGCGCCTTGACGACGAACAGCCTCACCGCTTCGCCCGTCCTCTCGTCCTG
>CAZEIW010000043.1:0-107966 GCA_964512305.1 uncultured Burkholderiaceae bacterium
GTTTCGATCGCGTTGACGGTCTGCCGCGACACGCCGAGCAGGTCGGCGAGCGTCGCCTGGGTCAGTCCCGATTCGGTGCGAAGCTCGCGCACATGGTTCTTCATCGGTTCCGCAGCGCTTCGAGGCACGCGAGCAAGCCCCACACCCCGCCCATCACGGGCCAGACCGCGAACATGCTGAGCCTCGGATAGCCGGCGTTCTCGAGGAATCCGTAGGTGAAGGTCCATCCCGCCGTGACCGCGGCGGCGATCGCGATCCGCTCGAGCGTGGTCTTGCGGATGAATTCGTCGGAGCGGCGAAAATGGCGCACGATCGCCCACAGCGCCAGCAGGAAAGGAATCATCGGGCTCACGTAGACCGCGGTCTGCAGCGGCCCGGGGGAGATGTCCGGCCCGAAGCGCACGGCGAGCGCCAGGACGGCGATGTACAGCACCAGTGCCGCGGTCATTTCGATGTGGTAGCTGCGCATCACGATTCTTTGCGTCACGGGCGCTCTCCTGGGTTGTAAAGCATGCTTGACATGGTATCGGTCGCGAATCCGCATGTCAAGTTTGCTTTCCATCGACGCACGGCCGCCCACTGAACGCCGTGGCCGCGAGACCCTTTCGCGCGTCGAGAAGCCTGAGATACAGTGGGCGCCCCGCGGCCGCGTCCTGAATCAGATCCTTGCGAGCAACCCATTGGTTTCGAATGCGCCGCCATGCGGCGGCGGCGATGGCGATCATCGTGCTGCTGGTCGCGGGCGGCGTCTTCATCGGGTTCGTTCGCCATCCGCGCCGTCCTGATTCCTCGACGCTCCAGATTCCCGGGCCGGTCGTCCCGCCGGCCGACCAAGTCAGCGTGGAGGTCCCGCGGGCACCTGAAGCGATCGCGCCTTCGGGCATCAAGCGGTGCGGAAATGCGGATCTCAGGACGGACAACAGCGGATCGGATCTACCTCAATCCGCCTATCTGGCCGCCGACGACACACTCGCCGTGCTGGCGAAGCGGCTCGCGGCGGAGGCTTCGCCCCGGGCTCGTGGGCTGGCCCTGTATGCGAACGCGCTGCGACAGTCGCGCGCCTGGTGGGCCTACGATGCGGCGCATCCCGGATGCTCCGACGACGAGGCGTGCCGCGCGGAAAGGGATCTGGCCGGCGCGCAGGAAAGCCGCGAGCGCTGGGACGCCTTTCTCGAGTTCGCGGCTTCCACTGTCGCGCCGGACCTGTACGCCCTGGCGTTCTATGGGTGCGGTGCCGGGTTCCATCAAGACTCGGAGGGCCGCTGCATGCAGATTTCGGCGGAGCGATGGGCCCAGGTCGACCCGGACAACGCCGTCCCCTGGCTCTATATGGCCAACGCAGCCGAACGGCGCGGCGATCTCGCTACCCGCAACGAGGCCTACTTCCGCGCTTCCCGCGCCGCACTCAGCAATTCGCGCGTCGCGGCGTACGCCGATCTTCTTCAATCGGACGTGACCCGCTCGGCGCCGCTGGAGACACAGGTCGCGATGAGCGTGGAGTTCATCGGGCGCGTGGCAGCGATCCCTTTGCCTTCGTCGGGTCTGTTGCAGGATTTTTGCAGCGTCCGTGCCGTATCGGACCCGAACCGACGCCAGGTCTGCAGCGACCTGGCAGAGGTGATGGCGGAACGCGGAGACTCTCTGATCGACTTGAGCTTCGGAAGCACGATCGCCCGCCGCGTGGGGTGGAGCCCCGACCGCCTGGATGCGCTGCGCGACCGCCTCGACGCGTCGAAACAGCTTTTCGGCGAGCAAGCCTCGAGTTCGCCCATGGAGGGCTGCAAGGCGCTGCTTTCCTACGTCTTCGACAAGGTCCGTTTTGGAGAGGTCGTTCAGTACCGCCGCTTGATCGAAGCCAGCGGCCGGTCGACAGCGCAACTCGCCGAGCAGTGGCGAAGCTCGCACCCGCCCCGCCCCCAGCCCTAGCGCGACTCGAATCGATAGACCGCGACCGTCGCCCGCAGATTGGGCAGCACGTCCACCGCCCGGCCGTCGGCGAGCAGCGCGCGCCGGGTAATCGGAAGCCCAAGCCGCGCCGCCAGCAGCTCGAAGTCTCGCGGCGTGCACAGGTGGATGTTCGGCGTGTCGTACCACTGATACGGGATCTGCGGTGTGACCGGCATGTGACCCCGAAGCAGCGAAACGGCGTGCTTCCAGTGGCCGAAGTTCGGGAAGCTGACGATGCCCTGGCGTCCGACCCGCGCCATCTCGCGCAGGATCGCGTCGGCGTGGTGCATCGCCTGGAGGGTCTGCGAGAGCACGACCGTGTCGAACATCGCGTCGGCGAACATGCGCAGGCCGGATTCGAGGTCGGCCTGGATCACGTTGACGCCGCGGCGCACGCACTTGAGCACCGACTCGTCTGCGATCTCGACCCCGTAGCCGGGGCAGCGGCGCGACTCGCGCAGGTGGGCCAGCAGCGCGCCGTCGCCGCAACCCAGGTCGAGGACGTGCGCGCCCTCGTCGATCCACTGCGCGATCAGCGCGAGGTCTTCGCGCAGCATCACGCGGCCTCCCCCGGGCGCGCGGTCAACCGCTCCGGTGCGCCGATCCCGGCGGCGATGCGGTCGAAGTACGCCGCGACCAGCCGGTGGTAGCGCGGATCCTCGAGCAGGAACGCGTCGTGGCCGTGCGGGGCGTCGATCTCGGCGTACGCGATCTCGCGCCCGTTGGCGATCAGGGCCTCGACGATCTCGCGCGCGCGGTCCGACGAGAAGCGCCAGTCGGTCGTGAACGACACCAGCAGGAAGCGCGCGCGCGCCGGCTCCAGCGCGCGCACGAGGTCGCCGCCGAACGCGCGCGCGGGATCGAAGTAGTCGAGAGCGCGCGTAATGAGCAGATAGGTGTTGGCGTCGAAGTACTCCGAGAATTTCTCGCCCTGGTAGCGCAGGTAGGACTCGACCTCGAACTCGACGCCATAGCCGAACGCGTAGTCGTCGGTGCGCAGGCTGCGGCCGAAGCGCTCGGCCATGTCCTCGCCCGAGAGGTAGGTGATATGGCCGACCATGCGCGCCAGCCGCAGGCCGCGCTTGGGAACGACGCCGTGCGCGTAGTAGTCGCCGCCGTGGAAGTCCGGGTCGCTCTGGATCGCGCTGCGGGCGACGTCGTTGAACGCGATGTTCTGCGCGGTGAGGCGCGGCGTGGTGGCGATCGACACGCAGTGGCCGATGCGGTCCGGATACTGCATCGTCCACGACAGCGCCTGCATGCCGCCGAGCGAGCCGCCCATGACCGCGGCGAAGCGCTCGATGCCGAGCGCGTCGGCCAGCCGCGCCTGCGCGTTGACCCAGTCTTCGACCGTGATGACCGGGAACGCGGCCCCGTAGGGGCGGCCCGTGGCGGGGTCGATCGACATCGGCCCGGTGGAGCCGAAGCACGACCCCGGGTTGTTGACGCCGATCACGAAGAATCGGCGCGTGTCGACGGGCTTGCCGGGACCCACCATGTTGTCCCACCAGCCGACGTTCTTCGGCTGGTCGGCGTAGGTGCCGGCGACATGGTGCGACGCGTTCAGCGCGTGGCACACCAGCACCGCGTTGCTGCGGTCGCCGTTGAGGCTCCCGTAGGTCTCGTAGCGCAGCTCGTAGTCGCGCAGGCGCGCGCCGCTGGCGAGCTCGAGCGGCTGCTCGAATCGCATGGTCTGGTGCGCGACCACGCCGACGGAACCGGAGTGCATTGCGAAGGCCCGAAAAAACAAAGACCCGGCACGGCGGACGCCGTGTCGGGTCGCGTCCGCGGCAGTCGACGCGGGGTCGGCACTGCTGCGGCGATCGACTTAGCAGGATTTCCCCGGGCCGCAACCCGGGCGCGTCCGCAAGCGGATCAGGAAATCGACGCGACGGCCGCAAGTTAGCCGGCGCCGGCCGGCCTGTCAATTCAGGCCGGCGGCACCATGGCGGACACCGGCTGCTCGGGCGCCGCGGCGGGCCGCTTGCCGTTCACCGCGCGGTCGCCGCGGTCGAGCGCGCGCCGGATCTCGACCGGGTCGTGCGAGCGCAGCACGCGCGCGGCCAGGCGGGCCGCGGACCTGGTCGACAGATCGAGCAGCTGCTGCTTGACGGTGAGGATTTGCGACGCGTTCATCGAGAACTGGCGCAGTCCCATGCCCAGCAGAAGCTCGGTCAGCGTGGCGTCGCCCGCCATCTCGCCGCACACCGATACCGGCACGCGGGCGCGCTGTCCTGTGCGGATGGTTCGATGAACCAGGTGCAGCACGGCCGGATGCAGATGGTCGTACAGGTGGGCCACCGCGCTGTCGGTTCGATCGATCGCCAGCGTGTACTGGATCAGGTCGTTGGTCCCGAGCGACAGGAACTTCAGCCGCGTCACGAACGCCGGCAGCGTGAGCGCCGCGGCGGGCACCTCGATCATGCCGCCGACGGCGATCCGGGCGTCGAACTTCTGCCGCCGGTCCTTCAGCTGCTCCTTGGCGCGCGCGACGAACTCGAGCGCCTGTTCGATCTCGTGCACATGAGCCAGCATCGGCACCAGGATGCGCACCGTGCCGAACGCGGAGGCGCGCAGGATCGCGCGCAGCTGGGTCAGGAACAGCTCCGGATACGCCAGGCAGTAGCGGATCGCGCGCAGTCCGAGGGCCGGGTTGGGTTCCTCGCTCGGGCCGTCGATCGCCATGCCGAGGCTCTCGCGCGCGGAGGGCCGCAGCACCTTGTCGGCCCCGATGTCGAGCGTCCTGATCACCACCGGCTTGCCCTTGAGCGAGCGCGCCACCTTCGAGTAGGCCTCGAACTGCTCGTCCTCCGCCGGCAGCTGGTCGCGGTTCATGAACAGGAACTCGGTGCGGTACAGCCCGACGCCGTCGGCTCCGGCGTCGATCGCGTCGCGCACGTCCTCGGGCATTTCGATGTTCGCCAGCAGGTCGATCGCGATCCCGTCCTTGGTGCGAGCGATCCGGCTCTTGATCTTGCGCAGCTCGGTCCGCTGCAGCGTCTGGGCCTGGATGCGCCGCCAGTAGTCGGCCAGCTTGTCCTCGGCCGGGTTGACGATCACCTCGCCCACGTCCGAATCCAGCACGAGGAGATCGCCTTCGCTCATCGACTCGCGGGCGTTGGTCACGCCGACCACCGCCGGCAGGCCGAGGCTGCGGGCCAGGATCATCGTGTGCGAGGTGGGGCCGCCCAGCTCGGTGACGAACCCGGCCAGGTTCACGCCGGCACGGTCGCGCAGATGCAGCATGTCCGCCGGCGCCAGGTCGTGCGCGACCAGGACCAGCCGCTCGCCCTCGTCGAGCTTGCGCGCCAGCGTCGCGGCCGCGGGCTTGCCGCCGGCGAGCCGGCGCAGCACGCGCTCGACGACCTGCCGCACGTCCTGGGAGCGGCTCTTGAAATACTCGTCGTCGATCGAGTCGAACTGGCGGCACAGTTCCTCGAGCTGGATCGTCAGCGCCCACTCGGCGTTGATCAGCTTGCCGCGCACGAGGTCGCGCGGCGCGTCGCACAGCAGCGAATCGTCCAGGATCATCCGGTGCAGGTCGAGGAATGCCTTGACCTCGCCGGGGGCGTCGGCAGAGACCGCCGCCCGCAGGTCTTCGAGCTCGGCACGCACCAGCGAGAACGCGTTGTTCAGGCGCGCGACCTCGTGCAGGACGTCGCCGCGCTGGATGTGGTACTGGCGCACGTCGAGCTCGCTCGGCGCGAGCAGGTGCGCGCGCCCCACCGCGACGCCGCGCGCCACCCCCTGTCCCGTCAAGTGCTTGCCCATTTTCGAGCTGCCGTCCACGCTGTCCGTTGCCCCCGTCCCCTCGCCGCCCTTCGCCCCTTCCTACGCCGCCTCTCCGAAACGACTGTCGATCAGCTCGCCGATCGCGGCGATCGCCTGCTCCTCGTCGGGTCCCTCGGCGTCGACGGTAACGACGGTTCCAGGCCCCGCGGCCAGCATCATCACACCCATGATCGACTTCGCGTTGACCCGTCGGCCGTCCCTGGCAACGAACACCTCGCTCTGGAAGCGGGCGGCGGTCTGCGTCAGTTGCGCGGAAGGTCGTGCGTGAAGTCCGAGTCTATTGCTGATGGTGAAGTCGCGCGAGATCATCGTTGCCCTGGGGACTGGAACCCTGGTTCTGGACCGGCGTCGGCGCGACCTGCATGATCCCCTGGGTGCCGCCGGCAAGGGCCTTCGCGACCAGATCGGCCAATGGTGCGTCGCAGTAGCACAGAGCGCGCAGCAGCATCGGCAGGCTGACGCCTGCCAACACGGCGGTCCGGCCCGGCTCGACGAGGTGCGCCGCGACATTGGCCGGCGTGGCACCGAAGACGTCGCTCAGCACGATCACGCCCTGGCCGGTGTCGACCTCGTCGCGCAGGGCCCGCGCCCGCTCGACCGCGCCGGCGACATCGGCATCGGGCTCGATGTCCAGCGCGCGCACGGCGAGCGTGCCGCAGCGGCTGTAGACGTGGCGCGCGGCCTCGATCAGCGCGCTTGCGAGCGGTCGGTGCGCGATCACCAGGATGCCGGCCATCCCGACCTCACTTCACGATCCGCTGCTCGAGCGCGTCGATGAACATCGCCGCGACGTTGAATCCGGTCTGGTGCTTGATCTCGACGAAGCACGTCGGGCTGGTCACGTTGATCTCGGTCAGGTGGTTCCCGATCACGTCGAGCCCGACCAGCAGCAGGCCGCGCTCGGCCAGGACCGGCCCCAGCGTCTCGGCGATCTCGCGGTCGTGCGGCGACAGGGGCTGCGAACGCCCGATGCCGCCGGCCGCGAGGTTGCCGCGCGACTCGCCCGGGCGCGGGACCCGCGCCAGCGCGTACGGCACCGGCCGCCCGGCGATCAGCAGGATGCGCTTGTCGCCCTGCGCGATCTCCGGGATGAATCGTTGCGCCATGACCGTACGACGCCCGAACTGCGTGATGGTTTCGAGAATCACGTTCAGGTTCGGGTCGTCCGGGCGCAGACGGAAGACGCTGACGCCGCCCATGCCGTCCAGGGGCTTGACGACGATCTCGCCGTGGTCGCGCTGGAACTGCCGGATCGCCTCGGCGTCGCAGGTCACCAGCGACGGCGCGATGAAATCCGGGAATTCGGTGATGGCGAGCTTCTCGTTGTGGTCGCGCAGCGCCCGCGGCGAGTTGAACACGCGCGCGCCCAGGCGGGCGGCCGTCTCCAGCAGGTAGGTCGCGTACAGATACTCGTTGTCGAACGGCGGATCCTTGCGCATCAGGACCGCATCGAACGTCTCGAGCGGGCGCGTCGCGAGCTCGGCGACGACGAACCACGGATGCGCCTGCGGCGTGAGCTCCAGGCGCTGGACCGCGGCGGCGACCCGCCCTTCGCGCCACGCCATCTGCGCCTGCTCGCAAGCCCAGACACGGTGGCCGCGCCGCGTCGCCTCGCGCATCATCGCGACGCTCGAGTCCTTCGACTCCTTGAGGCCGTCGAGCGGATCGATGACAAACAGGATCGACAGCGGCGAGGTCATGGCTGCGTGTCCATTCGCGTCCCGCTCCGGGCTAGCGCTGCCGGCGCGCCGCGCCGGCCACGGCGGCGATGCGGTCCATCGCGATCAGCCGGCCAGCACCGCGCCGGGCGCCTCGGCGGCCGGCTGCAGCGGCGGCAGCGCGGTGCGCTCGAGCTCGAGCGAGGCCGCCAGCAGCTCGAGCCGCGCGATCACGCCGTAGATGTAGAAGCGGTTGGGCGCGCTCGCGCCCGGCCGGGCGCGCGTGTCGGGCAGATTGCAGCTGTTGCAGAACGCGAGCGGCACGAAGTGCATGCCGGGCGCATTGAGGTTCTCGTCGATCCCGCGCTCCGGGTGCACGCGGTAGAAGCCGCCGACCACGTAGCGATCGATCATGTAGACGACCGGCTCGGCGACGTCGGCTCCGACCTTTTCGTAGGTCGGCACGCCCTCCTGGATGATCACCTCGCTGACCTCCAGCCCCTCCTTGACCACCGCCATCTTGTTGCGCTGCTTGCGGTTGAGCCCCTTCACGTCGGAAGCATCGTGAACGGTCATGATGCCCATGCCGTAAGTGCCTGCGTCGGCCTTGACGATCACGAACGGCCTCTCGCGGATGTCGTACTCGCGGTACTTGTCGCGAATGCGTCCCAGGAGCCGGTCGACGCTGTACGCGAGGCACTCTTCGCCGACGTTCTCCCTGAAGTCGACCGCGCCGCAGCGCTCGAACATCGGGTTGATCGTCCACGGATCGACGTCGATCAGTTCCGCGAAGGCGGCCGCGGTCTCGTCGTAGCAGGCGAAATGGTTGGACTTGCGGCGTACTGCCCAGCCGGCGTGCAGCGGCGGCAGGACGGTCTGGCCGGGGTCGAGGTCGCGCAGCACCTCCGGGATCCCGGCGGAGAGGTCGTTGTTCAGCAATACGACGCACGGGTCGAAATCGGCCGCGCCGAGCCGGCGGCCGTGGCGCTCGAGCGGTTCCAGGCGCAGGCTGTCGCCGCCCGGAAGCGAGATCGTCACCGGCGCGGACACCTCCTCCGAGAGGCTCCCGACCCGCACTTCGAGACCGGTCGACGAAAGGATCCGCGCCAGGCGAGCGACGTTGCTCAGGTAGAACACGTTGCGCGTGTGGCGCTCCGGGATCAGCAGGACGCGCCGCGCATCGGGACAGACGTGCTCGATCGCGACCTGCGCCGCCTGCACCGCGCAGGGAAGCGCGTCTTCGGACAGGTTGTTGAATCCGCCCGGAAACAGGTTCATGTCCACCGGCGCAAGCTTGAAGCCGGCGTTGCGCAGGTCGACGGAGCCGTAGAACGGTGGCGTGCGTTCCTGCCACTGCAGGCGGAACCAGTGTTCGATCTCCGGCACCGAATCGAGGATGCGCCGCTCGAACTCCAGGATCGGGCCCGCTGCGGCCGCCAGGCTGGGGACGCTGGGGGTGGACATGGCTCGCTCCGTTGGATATCGAACCGGATTCTATTCCATGCGATCGCCGATGTTGCATTGCATCAAATCAACCTCGAGGTCATCGGGCGCACACGGGGCGTTCGTCTCGACTCCATGATCGCCACGTGTCAGCCACTGACGTGAAACCGGTAGGGGAAATCATCGGCGTCCTGGGGAGACGCCAGGGCCCGCCGCGACGAGCTCTCGCCGCGGCATTCCCGACAAGAAAAGGCCCCCGGGCGGGGGCCTGTGAGTCCGCCACTGACGGTCGTGGCGGTGCAAGGAGACTGCAGTGACCGGCCGGGAAGGAGCCCGCGAAGACCCGCGGATGTCCGGCCCGGCCGGGAGAACCGTTCCTAGACGTGGTACGCGGATTCCCCGTGGTAGGTCGTGTCCAGACCTTCGCGCTCTTCCTCCTCGGTCACGCGCAGCCCGACGATGAGGTCGGCGATCTTGAACGCGATGAACGCCGCGACAGCGGTCCACACGAACACCAGTCCGACCGCCTTCGCCTGGATGATGAACTGGTCGAGGATGCCGGGATAGCCGGTCTTCATCGTGACCCAGTCGGCGACCGAGCCCGGGCCGCCGAGGCTGGGCGCGTTGAAGATGCCCGTGAGCAAGGCGCCAGTGATGCCGCCCACCGCGTGCACGCCGAACACGTCGAGCGCGTCGTCGGCGCCGATCATCTTCTTCAGGCCGTTGACGCCCCACAGGCAGATCGGGCCGATGACCAGGCCGATCACGAACGCGCCCGGAATGCCGACGTTGCCCGCGGCGGGCGTGATCGCGACCAGTCCGGCCACCGCGCCCGAAGCGGCGCCGAGCATCGAGGGCTTGCCCTTGACCATCCATTCGGCGAACGTCCACGACAGGACCGCGAGCGCGGTCGCCAGGTAGGTGTTCATGAACGCCAGCGCGGCGGAGCCGTTGGCCTCGAGCGCCGAGCCCGCATTGAAGCCGAACCAGCCGAACCACAGCAGCGAGGCGCCGATCATCGTCATCGTCAGGCTGTGTGGCGCCATCGATTCCTTGCCGAGGCCCACGCGCTTGCCGACCAGGAACGCGCCGACCAGGCCGGCGACGCCCGAGTTGATGTGCACCACCGTGCCGCCCGCGAAGTCGAGCGCGCCCCACTGCCAGATCAGTCCCGCCTTCGCATTGACCGCGTCGACGACCGCCGCGCTGGTGTAGGCGTCAGGACCCTCGAAGAACCAGACCATGTGCGCGACCGGCAGGTAGCTGATCGTGAACCAGATCACGATCGCGATCAGCACCGCCGAGAACTTGATGCGCTCGACGGTGGCACCGAAGATGAGGCAGCAGGTGATCGCGGCGAAAGTGGCCTGGAATCCGACGTAAACGAGCTCGGGAAGCGGCGTGTTCTTGCTGAAGGTCGACGCGTTCGAGAAGTTGCCGGTGACGGGATCGAAGGTGCCGGCGAGGAACAGCCGGTCGAAGCCGCCGAATATCGCGTTGCCCTCGGTGAAGGCGAGGCTGTAGCCGTACACGCACCACAGCACCGTGATCAGCGAGAACACCACGAACACCTGCATCAGCACCGACAGCATGTTCTTGCTGCGCACCAGCCCGCCGTAGAACAGCGCCAGCGCGGGCACCGACATCAGCAGCACGAGCGCGGTCGACGTGAGCATCCACGCGACGTCGCCCTTGTTGGGGGTCGGCGCGGGTGCCGCGGCCGCGGGAGCGGCGGCCGCCGGAGCGGCTTCAGCCGCCTTCGGGGCTTCGGCGGGCGCGGCCGCGTCCTTCTTCTGTTCCGCCGCGGGTGCCGCGGTCTGCGCGAGCGCCGCGGTTGGCGCGACGGAACCCAGCGCCAGCGCAGCCGCGGCTGCGAGCAAAGCGATCCATTTCTTCATTGCAATCCTCTCCTCATCCGGGATTAAAGCGCGTCCTTGCCGGTCTCGCCGGTGCGGATGCGAACGACCTGCTCGAGGTCGTAGACGAAGATCTTGCCGTCGCCGATCTTGCCGGTGCGGGCCGAGTTCTCGATCGCCTCGAGGGCGCGCTCGACGATGTCGTCGCCGATCGCAGCCTCGAGCTTGACCTTGGGCAGGAAGTCGACCACGTACTCCGCTCCGCGATACAGCTCGGTGTGGCCCTTCTGCCGCCCGAAGCCCTTGACCTCGGTCACCGTGATGCCCTGCACGCCGACGGCGGACAGGGCCTCACGAACCTCGTCGAGCTTGAACGGTTTGATGATGGCTGTGATGAGTTTCATGTTGACTCCAGCGGCGCCTTCGACTCAGAAGCTCTTGCTGACCGATACCACCAGACGCGAAGCTCCCAGGTTGTCGCCCGCGGCAGGCCCTGCGGTGGGCTTGTAGCAGGCGTCCTTCGCGTTGGTCCCGAAGATCCCGGCTCCGAGCGACCAGCCGGACAGGTCCTTCGACACCTTCACGTTGTAGTCGGTGTAGTCGCAGTCGACGGTCTGTCCCTTGACCTTCTGCTGGCCGACGTGCGGCACGACCGAGAATCCGCCGCCGACATCGAACGTCGCCGACAGGTCGACGTAGTAGCTGTTCTTGCTGTTCGGCGCGCCGAACAGCTCGGTGGTGGAGTTCGAGATCTTCAGGGTTGCCGGGCCGTAGCTGCCCGCGATGTACAGCTCGAAGGTGTTCGGGCTGGGGCTGGGCTTGAAGCCGGCGATCGGGTAGTAGTACTCGAGTCCGCCGACGTCGAGCGTGAAGCCCTTGAACGCCTCGAACTTGTAGCCGCCGTAGAAGTCCATCTCGATCGGCGCCGACGTGCCCTGCGTGTTGCCCGAGGCCTGCACCGCGTCGCTGATCCAGCTGATGCTCGAATCCCAGTTGCCGACGTAGAAGCCGCTCGCGTGGCCGAGGTCGAACCCGCCGGAGACGGCCGGCTTGTGATCGGACTGCGCAATGCCGCGGTACAGGTACTCCGACGACAGCGCGAAGTTGCCGGCGAAAGTCCAGTCCGACTTGGGCTCCTCGGCCTGCGCCAGCATCGGCGCACCCGCACAGGCTGCCAGCAACGTCGCGGCCAACGCTCGTTTCATATCCTTTCCTTTCCGGTGTTGTTGAATTGCGGTGATCGAACTCCGGATCACCATCAACGCAACATGCGTGCCACCGGGCCAAGGCGGTCGCTGCATCGCAATGCAAGGGGTTTCGGCGGACCCAGGGCGACTCAATGCACCAGAATGGGACTTTCCGCACCAAATTGATGAATCGAGCATGGCGCGCGGCCGCCGCGCCGGTCAATCGCTAGACTGCGGCTAACCCGGCCCGTCGCGAGGACCCCGAATGGAAAAGGCGGCATTCCTGGACGACCTCCAGCAGCGTCTGTCCGCGCTGCTCGAGAAGACACCAGCAGCGGACATCCAGCGCAACATGAAGGCGCTGCTGATGCAGCAGTTCGCCCGGCTCGAGCTCGTGACCCGCGAGGAGTTCGACGTGCAGCGCGACGTGCTGGCGCGCACGCGCGAAAAGCTCGAAGGGCTCGAGGCGCGCATCGCGGAGCTCGAAGCCCGCAAATAACGATTGGCGGCAGTGGGGTGGCGGGTCAGGCCTGGGCGCGCGTCTGTGCGCGGCTGCGCGCGACCGCGATGATCTTGGCCGCGACGTTGATTTCGAGCTTGTCGAACTCGGCGCGCATTGCCGCGTGGTCGATCAGGCGCACGCCGAGCTTGCGCACGCGCTGGCGCGCGTCGCCGTCGATCCCCGCTTCCGCGGCGACCAGCAGGCGCATCAGCCCGATCGAGCGCGCCTGCTGCGCCAGGTCGATCGCGCGCTCGGCCGACACCGGTCGCGGCTCGACGACGAACGCGTAGGCGCGCCCCGCGTCGTTGCGATGGCGCAGCACCAGCTCGATCGGTCGCACGGCCTCCGACGCCGGCGACGGCCGGTATCCGCGCGCCTCGAACCATGCGAGGGCCAATTCCCTTACAGGGACATGGGCATCGGGAACCCGTGGTGCCGCGGCCGGCTTTCGGGCCGCGGGCTGCTGGGCCGCGGGCTGCCGCGCTCCAGGCGGCTGGGCCGCGGGCACGGGCCGGGGCGCCTCGTCACGCGGGAGCACCGGCGCCGGCGCGGCGACAGCCGGCCTCGCGGCGGCGGCCGGCCTCGCGCCCCGCGGATCGACAACGGGCGGAGGCGTTGCCAGCGACAGGACCTGGAGGGAATCCGGCCCGCCGATGTTGGTCGGCTCCTCGAGCTGGCGGCGCGCCGCGGCGGCGACCGGGCTCGACTCGTCCGCGAGCAGCGCCTCGAGATCGACCACCTCGACCGCCGGCGCGATCCGCGGCGGCGGCAGGAACCTCGATTCGCCGCCCTCCTCGGCCTCCTCCTGCGCGCGGCGCGCGGCCAGGCGCGCACGCGCGCGCTCCGCGAGGTGGCGGCGCCGGGCCCAGAGCGCGAAACCCAGCATCAGGACGGCCAACGACACCCAGAGCAGGGCGTTGGTCGCGAGCAGGTCATCGAGTATGCGTAACAACGAACTCGCCTCCGCGCACGCACGATCCGCAGCCGCAATGCCGCGCGCGCGCATTCCCGCAGCCATTGTCGCAGACGCGGGGCGCACCCGCACGATGACGTGACCATGCCGTTCGGCTGAACCCATGCCGCGGACCCTTACAATCGCTGACCGCTGCAGGCAGATTCGGGCTCGCTTGACCGGGGCGGAAGAGTCCCCGGAACCCCCCTTCGGCAGCGTCGAAGCGGTTACCGAAGCCGAAATGCCGAATCGCCGAACCCTCCGCCGATGACCCTTGCCGTCGTCCACAGCCGGGCCCTTTCTGGGATGTTCGCGCCCGAAGTGACGGTCGAGGTCCATCTCGCCAACGGCCTGCCCGCGTTCACGCTGGTCGGCCTGGCCGAGGCCGAGGTCAGGGAGTCGCGCGAGCGGGTTCGGGCCGCGCTGCAGAACTGCCGTTTCGACTTCCCGACGCGCCGCATCACGGTCAACCTGGCGCCGGCCGATCTGCCGAAGGAGTCCGGCCGGTTCGACCTGCCGATCGCGATCGGCATCCTGGCGGCGAGTGGGCAGATTCCGGGCCGCGTGCTGGAGAAGTTCGAATTCGCGGGCGAGTTGTCGCTGTCGGGCGAGCTGCGTCCGATCCTGGGCTCGCTCGCGATGACCTATGCGGTCTCCAAGGGGGCGGCCGATCGCAGCCAGCCGCGCGGTTTCGTGCTGCCGTTCGAAAACGCCGACGAGGCGTCGCTGGTCGGCGGGATTCCGATCTACGGCGCACGCGACCTGCCGCAGGTGGTCGCGCACCTGGCCGCAGAGGCCGGCAATCCGCAGGCGGCGAGGATGGACGCGCATCGCGCCAACGTCCGGCTGACGCCGCCCGCGTATCCGGACCTGATCGACGTCAAGGGACAGTCCGGGGCCAAGCGCGCGCTCGAGATCGCGGCCGCCGGCGGCCACAGCGTGCTGATGGTCGGTCCACCCGGGACCGGGAAATCGATGCTCGCCCAGCGCTTCCCCGGCCTGCTGCCGCCGATGACCGTCGAGGAGGCGCTGGAGTCCGCGGCCGTGCTTAGCCTGGTCGGCCAGTTCGCGACGCAACGCTGGGCCACCCGGATGTTCCGCGCCCCGCATCACACCGCGAGCGCGGCGGCGCTGGTCGGCGGCGGCAGCCAGGCGACCCCGGGCGAGATCTCGCTGGCGCATCACGGGGTGCTGTTCCTGGACGAGCTGCCCGAGTTCGACCGCCGCGTCCTGGAAGCGATGCGCGAGCCCCTCGAATCGGGGCGCATCACGGTGTCGCGCGCGGCGCGCCACGTCGACTATCCGGCGAGGTTCCAGCTGCTCGCCGCGATGAATCCCTGTCCCTGCGGCTACCACGGCCACCGGTCGATCGCGTGCCGCTGCACGCCCGACATGGTCTCGCGCTACCAGGACCGCATCAGCGGCCCGCTGCTCGACCGCATCGACATGCGGGTCGAGGTGCCGTCACTGAGCGAGGACGAGCTGCTCGCGCTCCCCGACGGCGAGGCCACCCGCTATGTCGCCGAGCGCGTCGCGCGCGCCCACGAGCGCGCCTTGCTGCGCCAGGGCAAACCCAACGATGCGCTCGTGTCGTCGGAGATCGAGCGCATCTGCCGCCCGGAAGGCGCCGTCAAGCAGCTGCTGCACGCGGCGAGCGCGCGCCTCGGCTGGTCGGCGCGCGCATACCACCGCGTGCTGAAGGTGGCGCGCTCGGTCGCCGACCTCGAGGGCGCCGACGAGCTCTCGAGCAAGCACGTTGCCGAGGCGATCCAGTACCGCCGGTCGCTGCGGGAGTCGTGACGCGCCGCCCCTCACCCCGGCCCTCTCCCGCTGCGCGGGAGAGGGGGAACTTCGGCGGCGCCTGCTCCGGCGGGCGGTCCGCTACGCAACGCTCTTAGCGCGTCTGGGGCATCGAGAACTCGGGCCCCTTGCGGATCGAGTCGGGCCAGCGCTGCATCACGGACTTGTAGCGCGTGTAGAAGCGCACGCCCTCCATGCCGTACGCGTGCGAATCGCCGAACAGGCTGCTCTTCCAGCCGCCGAACGAGTACGCCGCCATCGGAACCGGGATCGGCACGTTGATGCCGATCATGCCGATCCGAGCCCGCCGCGCGAACTCGCGCGCGCTCGCGCCGTCGGACGTGTACAGCGCCGCGCCGTTGCCGTACTCGTGCGCGTTGACCAGCTCGAGCGCATGCGCGAGGTCCGGCACGCGCACCACCGACAGCACGGGGCCGAAGATCTCCTCGCGGTAGATGCGCATCCGAGGCTCGACCCGGTCGAACAGGCACGGACCGAGGAAGAACCCGCGCTCGTGCCCGGCGACTTTGAGGCCGCGGCCGTCGACGACCAGACGCGCCCCCTCCGCGACCCCGGCCTCGACGTAGCCGAGCACCTTGTCCCGGTGCGCCGCCGTCACCAGCGGCCCCATCTCGACGCCCGGGGCCGTCCCGTCGCCGACCTTGAGCCGCGCCAGCCGCTGCGCCAGCCGATCGATCACGTCGTCGGCGATGCGGCCGACCACGACCCCCACCGAGATCGCCATGCAGCGCTCGCCGGCGGCGCCGTAGGCGGAGCCCAGCAGCGCGTCGGCGGCCAGGTCCGGATCGGCGTCGGGCAGCACCACGAGGTGGTTCTTGGCGCCGCCGAGCGCCTGCACCCGCTTTCCGTGCGCCGACCCTTCGGTGTGGATGAAGCGCGCGATCGGCGTCGATCCGACGAAACTGACCGCCTCGATGCCGGCATGCTCCAGCAGCGCCCTGACCGCGACCTGGTCGCCCTGAACCACGCCGAAGACGCCGTCGGGAAGGCCGGCCTCCTGCAGCAGCTCGGCCAGCATCAGCGACGCCGAGGGGTCGCGCTCCGACGGCTTGAGGACGAACGCATTGCCGCAGGCGAGCGCGATCGGGAACATCCACATCGGGACCATCGCCGGGAAATTGAAGGGCGTGATGCCCGCGACGACGCCCAGCGGCTGCCGCATCGAGAACTGATCGATGCCGGTCGAGGCCTGGTCGGAGAACTCGCCCTTGAGCAGGTGCGCGATGCCGCACGCGAACTCGACCACCTCGATCCCGCGCGTCGCCTCGCCGCGCGCGTCCGAGAGGATCTTGCCGTGCTCGCGCGTGATGATGGCGGCGAGGTCGTCCTGCCGCTGCTCGAGCAGCTCGCGGAACCGGAACAGCACCCGCGCCCGCCGGGGCGGCGGCATGTCGGCCCAGGCGGGCCAGGCCTGCCGCGCCGTGCGCACGGCCTCGTCGACGACCGCCGCATCGGCGAGCGCCACCTTCGCGACCACCTCGCCGGTGGCCGGATTGAAGACCTCGGACAGCCGCTCCGACGGCCGGTCCTGCCGTCCGCTCCCGATCCAGTGCGGGATGCGCGCGGCGACGCGTTCGTTCCTGTCCATCGCGGTCGACCTCCTGCGACGCCTCTACGGCGCCAACCGAAACGATCCGAAGAACGTGTCCAGCGCGTCCTGCGGCAGGCGCGCACGCGGGCCATCCGACCACAGCACGGCGAGCTGGTAGACGCGATCATCGGCCACGAGCACGCGCGCCGCAAGCCGGGTCGGAACGTCTTTCGCGGCGGCCGCAGGATCGCGCGCGTGCGCAAAGAACGCGATCCCGCCTCGCATCGAAGCGAGAGCCTTCGCGTCCGGCGCAAGCGGCGCCTCCGACGTCTGCTCGGCCCCGAGGTTGCGCACCAGCCGGTCGCGAAACCACCCGAGGGTGCGCTCGATCGCGGCCGGCCCGTCCACCGCATCGGCCGGCAGATGTGCGACGCCGACCGCGAACAACGTCGCTTCGACGCCCGCCGACGTCATCGACATCCGTATCGCGCGGCCACCGAAGTCGATGTCGCGCTGCTCGCTGCGCGGCGGGCCCGGAAAGGCGGCGGCATACCCATCCTCCGCCGAGCGGGTCACCCGCCAGTCGAAGCGCGGCGTGCAGGCAAGCAGCAGCGCGCACGCGGCCAGCAACGCCGGGCCCGGGCCGCGGCGCATCCCCCTGCTGCCGCCGGCCTGCGCGGCCCTCATGGGTGCGAACGGGTTAGCGGCGGATCGGGGCGCGCGCCTCTGCCGGTTTCTTCTTCAGCTTGTGCGGCCGCTTCTTGCCGAAGCTGCCGTTGTAGATCTTGCCGCGGCGCGTGCGCAGATCGCCTTTGCCCATCGTCGACTTCCTTCGTTGTCCTGACTGGCCGGGCCGTCATTCTATGCCGTGCACGGCCGGCCCGCCGTCGCTCGAGCTGTCGCCCGCAGCGACCCCCTTACAATGGCGGCCTGACCTGGCGGAGACGGGGCTGTGGCTCTGGTCGTGTTTCGCTCCAAGGCGGCCGGCGAGATCCTGATGTTCGCCGAGTCCGCCCGTCGCATCTTCAGCATCATCGGAAAGGAAGACATGCCGCGGGGCGTCATCACGGCTGCGCAAGTCGGCGACGCGCTCGAGCGCCTGGTCGCGGCCGTCGACAGCGAGCGCGCCGAGCTGAAGGCCGCGCGCGAGCGCAACGAGCTGAGCGAGCGCCTCGGCGAAGGCTCGAGCAAATCGACGCTTCCGCCGATCACCCTCGGGCAGCGCGCCTTTCCCCTGATCGAGATGCTGCGGTCCGCGCAGAAGCGGCACGTCGACGTGACCTGGGGGGTTTGAGCGGTCCATGTCGACGCGGGCCCGATTCGCGGCCACCTCGTGACCACCCCGCCCCCGGCACCGGGTCTCGCCGCCGCGGCGCCCGGCGCGGACCGCCGTCAGCTGATCATCGGCGCGCTGGCGCTCGCGATGATGGTGGTGGCGGTGGCCGCGGCGCTGTTCGAGGTGCGGCTGACGCATGACATCCAGGGCCGGTACGAGGACACGCTGGCGATCGCGCGCCTGACGCTCGAGGCCGACCGCATCGCCTCGCGCGCGCGGGCGCTGCGAGGCGAGCTGCCCGACGTCGACCTGCAGTCGCGGCAGCTTGCGCTCGCGCCGCTGGCTGCGGACACCGCCGCGTGGGACGGGCGCGCGGCGACCGTCGGCGCGCGCTCGATCACCGCGGAGGAACACGCCCAGCTGCTGCGGCTGCAGCGCGCGCTGCACGCGCTCACGAGCGCCGCGCCGGCGGCAGCCTCGGACAGCGACCAGCTTGCCGCGATCGACGCCGCCCAGGCGGTGCTGCAGGCCTCGGTGCGGGCCGGCGGCGAGCAGCCGAACCTGCTCAGCCAGTCGCCCGACGTGCTGGCGGGTCGGGTCGCCGCCGTCGTGTGCGGCGTCGGCGCGCTGACGCTCGGGGCGTTGCTCGCGGTGCAGACGCGCCGCGCCCAGCGGGCGAACCGGGAAGCGATCGGCGCGCTCGGCCGGCTCGTATTCACCGACCCGTTGACCGGCCTGACCAACCGGCGCGGCCTGGACGACTGCCTGCCCGTCGAGCTGTCGCGCGCCAAGCGCATCGGTTCCCCATTGACGGCGGTGATGCTCGATCTCGACTTCTTCAAGCGCTACAACGCCCGGCATGGTCACGCCGGCGGCGATGCGCTGCTGCGCGGCGCTTCGCAGGGATGGCGCAAGCAGCTGCGGCCGACCGATGTCCTGGCGCGCTATGGCGGCGAGGAATTCACGCTGGTCCTGCCGGGCTGCGACGTCGACCAGGCCTGCATCCTGATCGACCGCCTGAGGCCGCTGGTGCCGGACCGCCAGACCTTCTCGGCCGGCGTGGCGATCTGGAACCAGAGCGAATCGGGCGCAGAGCTGCTGCGCCGCGCCGACGATGCGCTGCTGCACGCCAAGCGCAACGGCCGCAACCGGACGGTCGTCGCGGGACGGGAAACGCAGATCGAACTTCCGCTGGCGGCTTCCTGAACCATGGGCCGGACACCCTCCCGTCCGCACGACGCGACGAGCGCGGGCATCGCCTTCGCGGCATGCGCCTACGTGCTCTGGGGCGTGTTCCCGCTTTACTTCAAGGCCGTGCGCGCCGTCTCCGCAACCGAGATCCTCGCGCACCGCGTCGTGTGGTCGCTGGCGTGCGTCGCCTGCCTGCTGGCGATACAGCGCCGCTGGGGCTGGATCGCAGGCGCGTTGGGCGAGGTGCGCGTGCTGGGGTGCTTCGCGGCCACCGCGGTGC
The DNA here is from genome assembly GCA_964512305.1 of uncultured Burkholderiaceae bacterium. Lineage (GTDB taxonomy): Bacteria > Pseudomonadota > Gammaproteobacteria > Burkholderiales > Burkholderiaceae_F > CAZEIW01. The sequence goes on from CAZEIW010000043.1 coordinate 19,437, forward strand.
TGGTGTCGGCCAATTGGGGGCTGTACATCTGGGCCGTCAACGCCGACCACGTGATCGACGCCAGCCTGGGCTACTTCATCAATCCGCTCGTGAGCGTGCTGCTGGGGGCCGTCGTGCTGCGCGAGCGGCTGCGCCGGGTCCAGACGCTCGCGATCGCGCTGGCGGCCCTGGGGGTTGCGTGGCTCACATGGCGCGCCGGCGCCCTGCCCTGGATCGGTCTGGCGCTCGCGCTGTCGTTCGGCCTGTACGGCCTGTTGCGCAAGATCGCGCCGCTGGGCGCGGTCGAGGGCCTGGCGCTCGAGACGATGCTGCTGTTCCCGATCGCCTTCGCCTACCTCGCGTGGCTGGGCGCGGACCATCGCAACGCGTTCATCGCCGGCCCGGCCGCGACGCGCTGGCTGCTGGTCGCGGCCGGCCCGATCACCGCCGCGCCCCTGCTCCTGTTCGCCGCCAGCGCGCGCCGCATCCCGCTGTCGCTGCTCGGCGTGCTGCAGTACATCGCGCCGACGCTGCAGTGGCTGCTGGGCGTCTTCCTGTACCGCGAGCCGTTCGACCGCGGGCAGCTCGCCGGGTTCGCCGCGATCTGGATCGCGCTCGCGATCTACGCGGCCGAGAGCGCCTGGGCCGGCCGCGGCTGGCTATTCACCACACCCGGCGCCAAACGCTCTGACTCCCCTCTCCCGCGCGCGGGAGAGGGGTAGGGGTGAGCGCGCGGGCCACCCAGCCTCGACTCAGGACAGGTTGGGCGCCAGCCAGCGCTCGAGCTCGACGAGCTCGACCGCGCGCCGGCGCGCAATGTCCTCGAGCTGATCGCGCCCGATGCGTCCGACGTTGAAGTAGACCGCCTGCGGGTGCGAGAGATAGAAGCCCGACACCGATGAGGCCGGCGTCATCGCCAGGTTCTCGGTCAGTCCCATGCCGATCTCGGAGGCCTGCAGCACCTCGAACATCCTGCGCTTGACCGTGTGCTCCGGACACGCCGGGTAGCCCGGCGCGGGCCTGATGCCCCGGTACTCTTCCGCGATCAGCTGCCCGGACGTGAGTTTCTCGCCGGCCGCGTATCCCCAGAGGTCCTGCCGCACCCGCTCGTGCAGCATCTCGGCGAACGCCTCGGCGAGCCGGTCGGCAAGCGCCTTCAGCATGATGGAGGCGAAGTCGTCGTGCGCGGCCGCGAAGCGGCTCTCCTGCCGCTCCAGCCCGAGGCCGGCGGTCACCGCGAACATCCCGATGTAGTCGGCGATTCCCGAATCCTTCGGCGCGACGAAATCGGCCAGCGCCCGGTTCGGATTGGGCACGCCGTCGATCACCGGCTTGCGGGTCTGCTGCCGCAGGCCGTACCAGGTGAAAAGGCGCTGCTGCCGGGTTTCGTCCGCGTAGACCTCGATGTCGTCGCCGACGGAATTGGCCGGGTAGAACGCCACGGCGGCGTTGGCCGTCAGCCAGCGCTCCGCGACCAGGCGCTCGAGCATCTGGCGCGCTTCGTCGAAAAGCTGGCGCGCCTGCGCGCCCACCACGGGGTCCTGCAGCACGGCGGGATAGGGCCCGGCCAGGTCCCAGGTCTGGAAGAACGGGCCCCAGTCGATGTAGCGGGCGATGCCGGCCAGGTCGACGTGCGCCAGCGCGCGGCGGCCGATGAACTTCGGCCGCGGCGGACGGTAGCCGTTCCAGTCGATGCGGGTCGGGTTCGCGCGCGCCTGTTCGAGCGCGATCAGCTCGGGCCCCTTCTTGGCCGCATGCTGCTCGCGCACGCGCACGTACTCGGCGCGCACCTCGGCGAGGTAGGCCTTCGACTGCCCCTCGGACGCGAGCGCCTGGCACACCGCGACCGAACGGCTGGCGTCCGACACGTACACGACCGGGCCCTCGTAGTGCGGCGCGATCTTCACGGCGGTGTGCACGCGCGAGGTGGTCGCGCCGCCGATCAGCAGCGGCAGCGTGAAGCCCTGGCGCTGCATCTCGCGCGCGACGTGCGCCATCTCTTCGAGCGACGGCGTGATCAGGCCGCTCAATCCGATCATGTCGGCGCTCTCGTCGCGCGCGACCTGCAGGATCTTCTCGGCCGGCACCATGACCCCGAGGTTGACCACGTCGAAGTTGTTGCACTGGAGCACGACCGAGACGATGTTCTTGCCGATGTCGTGCACGTCGCCCTTGACCGTCGCGATCACGACCTTGCCCTTGGGGCGCGCTGCGGCACCGCCGGCGGCCTTCTCGGCCTCGATGAACGGCACCAGGTGGGCGACCGCCTGCTTCATCACGCGCGCCGATTTCACCACCTGCGGCAGGAACATCTTGCCGGCGCCGAAGAGGTCGCCGACCACGTTCATGCCGTCCATCAGCGGGCCCTCGATCACCTCGATCGGCCGCCCGCCGCGCGCCGCCACCGCCAGCCTGGCCTCTTCGGCGTCCTCGACCACGAACTGCGTGATCCCGTACACCAGCGCATGCGTGAGCCGCCGCTCGACCGGCGCCGCGCGCCAGGCGAGATCCTCCTCGACGCGGCGCGCGCCGCCCTTGCGCCGCTCGGCAAGCTGCACCAGGCGTTCGCCCGCGTCGGGCCGGCGGTCGAGCACCACGTCCTCGACCGCGTCGCGCAGCTCTGGCTCGATCTCCTCGTAGACGCCGAGCTGGCCGGCGTTGACGATCCCCATCGTCAGGCCGGCGCGGATCGCGTGATACAGGAAGACGGTGTGGATCGCCTCGCGCACGAGGTCGTTGCCGCGGAACGAGAAGGACACGTTCGAGATCCCGCCGCTCGCCGACGTGGCCGGCAGATGGTGCCGGATCCACTCGACCGCCCGGATGTAGTCGACGGCGTAGTGGCTGTGCTCCTCGATCCCGGTGGCGATCGCGAACACGTTGGGGTCGAACACGATGTCTTCCGGGCTGAAGCCGGCGCGCTCGACGAGCAGGTCGTGGGTGCGCTTCGCGATTCCGATGCGGCGCTCGAACGTGTCGGCCTGCCCGCGCTCGTCGAAGCCCATCACGATCACCGCCGCCCCGTAGCGGCGGGCCAGCCGCGCCTGGCGCAGGAACTCCTCCTCGCCCTCCTTGAGCGAGATCGAGTTGACGATGCACCTGCCCTGCATGCATTTGAGGCCGGTCTCGATCACGCTCCACTTCGAGCTGTCGATCATCACCGGCACGCGCGCGATGTCGGGTTCGGAGGCGATCAGGTTCAGGAAGCGGCGCATCGCGGCGGCCGAGTCCAGCATCGCCTCGTCCATGTTGACGTCGATGACCTGGGCGCCGTTTTCGACCTGCTGGCGCGCCACCGCCACGGCCTGCTCGAACTCCCCCGCCAGGATCAGCTTGGCGAACTGGCGCGAGCCGGTGACGTTGGCGCGCTCGCCGACGTTGACGAACAGCGTCTCGGGGCCGATGTTCAAGGGCTCGAGGCCCGACAGGCGCAGGCGGGGCTCGATCTTCGGCGGCCGCCGGGGCGCGATGCCCTCGACCGCGCGCGCGACCGCGCGGATATGGTCGGGCGTGGTGCCGCAGCAGCCGCCGACGATGTTGAGAAAGCCGCTGCGGGCGAACTCGGCGAGCAGACCCGAGGTGATCTCCGGAGTCTCGTCGAAGCCGGTCTCCGACATCGGATTGGGCAAACCGGCGTTCGGGTACACGCACAGGAAGGTGTCCGCCTTGGCCGCCAGCTCTTCGACGTAGGGCCGCATCAGCGCCGCGCCCAGCGCGCAGTTGATCCCGATCGCCAGCGGCCGGCTGTGGCGCACCGAGTTCCAGAACGCCTCGATCGTCTGCCCCGACAGGATGCGCCCCGAGGCGTCGGTCACGGTGCCGGAGACGATCAGCGGCGCGCGCGCGCCCCGGCGGTCGAATTCCTCCTCGATGGCGAAGATCGCCGCCTTGGCGTTGAGCGTGTCGAAGATGGTCTCGACCAGCAGCAGGTCGGCGCCGCCGTCGAGCAAGCCGCGGGCCTGCTCGCCATAGGCCGCCGTCAGCTCGTCGAAAGTGACGTTGCGCGCGCCCGGGTCGTTGACGTCGGGGGAGATCGACGCGGTCTTCGGCGTCGGTCCCAGGGCGCCCGCGACGAAGCGCGGGCGCTCGGGCGTGGCGAAGCGCGCGCAGGCGCGCCGCGCGATCCGCGCCGCCTCGACGTTCATCTCGTAGGCGAGATCGGCCAGCCCGTAGTCGTCCTGCGCCACGCGCGTGGCGCCGAAGGTGTTGGTTTCGATCAGGTCGGCGCCGGCCGCGAGGTACTGCTCGTGGATGCCCTGCAGCACCTCCGGCTGGGTGAGCTGCAGCAGCTCGTTGTCGCCCTTGAGATCGACCGGGTGGCCTGCGAAGCGGTGCGTATGGGCCTTGCCGCGGAAATCGTCCTCGTGCAGATGGCAGCGCTGGATCATCGTTCCCATCGCGCCGTCCAGGATCAGGATCCGGCGGGCGAGAAGCGCGCGCAGCTGCGATTCGACGGAGGGGGTCTGCATCGAGCGAAGTCCGGGAAACGGCTTCCATTCTAGGGTAGCGGCGTTCGCGCCGCGGCCGCTGCGGCAGACGCGGCGCCTATATCGGTATATCGATCCGGTCGACCCTCCCTATAATCCGCACGGAGGAGACCGCCTTGAAGCATCTTTCGCCGCAACAGGCCTACGCCACGCTGCAGGCCGATCCGAACACGCTGCTCGTCGATTGCCGCACCGAGATGGAATTCTTCTATGTCGGGCATCCGACCGATGCGGTCAACATCGAGTGGATGACGCTGCCGGAGTTCGACGTCAACCCGCGCTTCGCGCACGACGTGCTGCGCGCCGCGGGCTCGCGCGGCCGGCCGATCCTGCTGATCTGCCGCTCCGGCAAGCGTTCGCTCGATGCCGGCGCCGCGCTCGAGGCGGACGGCTTTGCCGATGTCGCCAACATCACCGAAGGGTTCGAGGGGGAATGCGACGAGCACGGCCACCGCAGCTCGGTGGGCGGATGGCGCAAGGCCGGCCTGCCGTGGAGGCAGCTGTAGGCGTACGCCGCGGCTTCGCCGGGCGAGGGGCGCTCTTCAGTGGCCCGAACGCCGCCTCGGGGCGACGGTTTTCCGGTGGGAGGGCGCGCCGGCTCAGTGCAGCGCCATCGGCTGCGTCATGAGCGCGGTGTAGTGCGCCAGGAACGCATCGACCTCGTCCGTCGAAGGCTCCGACGAGATCAGCTCGGAGACATCCTGCTGGAACTGCTCGGCCTGCTTGCCCCCGAGAAAGATCTCGCGCCGCATCGCCTTGTCCATGATCTCGAAGCCGCCGGCGGGATGCATGAGCGCGTCCCCGAAGTCCGAGAACTGGACCACGCAGAAGTAGGGGCTGTTGTAGACGGTGTGCATATTCACCTCTAACGTGTCAGACCGCTCCGCGTGGACATCTATTCCAGGAATGCCAGCTTCGTTTCACCCGGCGACGCACCCCGGCGAACGCTCTCGCCTCGAAACCAGGAGACCGTACGCCTGTATATCGGTCCCGAGAGGCCGCTTCTCAAGTGCCCTCTATATTAGGCGTGTTAGCGCACACTCTCAGACATTCCTTTGCCCGGCTTTCCTTTCGGCCTGGCCGATGTCCGGTTCTCGTAAATGCCTTGGCGAAGGTGCGGCATTCCGCACGATCCCCCCGGGGTGCTGACGCCTGACGCTCACCTGCAATTGAGACCGGGACGGCCGAAGGCCGTTCTGCCTCAGGGGCTCGGACTAATGGTGGTCTGCGGGTATCGGATACGCGGGCCGGAGTGTTGCGTAAGCGAATCCACCGGGAGGCCGCTGCCCGCGAGCACCGCCTGCCTTGTCCCGGACTAACGCGGCGCCGTGTGAGGCAGGCGCTCCGGAACCGCCTCCTGGCCATGCTGCGCCTGCGCGATGCCGCGGTTCCACGGCATCTTGGACAGCAACAGGCGGGCCGCGCACAGATCGGTGAGACCGGAGACGGTCAGACCCACGCCGATCAGCGCCGCGATCGCGTAGCCGGCCCAGCCGAGCAGAGCGCCGGCTGCGACGCTGGCGATCACCAGCACGCCAGCCGTCAGGCGCACCTGGCGCTCCAGGGACATCGCGCCGCCTCCGCCGATCAGGGGCAGGCCGGCCGCCCGCCAGGCATTGGTGCCGCCGTCGAAATGAACGACCCTGCGAAAGCCGGCCGACCGCAGGCGCTCGGCCGCGATCTGGCTGCGCGTCCCGGTCTGGCAGACGCAGTAAACCGGCTCGTCGGCGCCGAATCGCACGCGCAGGGCCGCCGGATCGAGAGCCTCGAACGGGATGTTCACCGAACCGGCGATTCGCGCCTGCGCGAACTCCGAAGGCGTTCGCACATCGATCAGCCGCAGGTTGGCCGAGCGCGCGAAGTCCGCGAACTGCAACGCCGAGATGCTGCGCACCTGCGTCGGGTCCGGCGGGGGCGAGCGCGCGCCGACGGCCGCGGCATCCTGCGGAACCTGGGCGCCTGTTCCGCCGGCGAGGTTGGCGGGCACGGCCTCCTGGATGCGCTTGGGCTTGGGCAGATCGAGGGCGTCCATCAGCTGCACGAATTCGTCCCGGCTTCGGCCCGCGAAGCGAGGATTGAAGCGCTTCTCTTCGCCGACGCTGCTCACGCGGCGACCGTTGTAGTCGTGCGCCGGGTAGACGAGGGTCTGATCGTCGAGCGTGAAGATGCGGCGCGTGACGCTGTCGTAGAGCGCCCCCGCGCTGCCGTTCTGGAAGTCGGTGCGGCCGCAACCGCCGATCAGTAGCGTGTCGCCGGTGAACAACCGGTCGCGCCACAGGTAGCACACGCTCCCAGGCGTGTGCCCCGGGCTGGCGATCACCATCAGCTCCTCGTGTCCGAACAGCACGACGTCGTTGTGGAGCAGCGGGCGGTCGTAGCCCTGCGCGTGGCAGTCCAGCGCGACGGCGGTCATCGCCCCGGTGGCCTGTTTCAGCGCCAGCGCCGCGGTGACGTGGTCGGCGTGCACGTGCGTCTCGAGCGTCCACTTCAGGTGCAATCCGTTCTCGCGCAGCAGCTGCAGGTCGCGGTCGAGCTGCTCGATGACCGGATCGATCAGCACGGCCTCGTGCGTCGCGTCGTCGGCAATCAGGTACGTGTACGTGCAGGATGCGGGATCGAAAAGCTGCCTGAAGGCCATAAGCTCCTCCTTGCGACCTGGCGGGAGCCGGTGCGGGCGCGAGGCGAGTCGTCGCGGCCGGGGGTATTTCCGCAAGTATTCGCCGCCGGGCGCCGCAGGGCAACGGAGGATCCGTCACCGTCAGACGAGAGGTTCGCCGCATGAACACAGAAACCGCCGTGATCGCCGGCGCGGGGCCAGGTCTGGGCCGCGCCCTGGCAAAGCGTTTCGCCCGCGAGGGTTGTCCGGTAGCGCTGCTGGCCCGGGACGCCAAGCGCCTTGACCAGCTGGCGAAGGAGCTCGGCGCTGCGGTGCCGATCCCGACCGATCTCACCGATGCGAAGTCGGTGGCGGGCGCGTTCGAGCGGATCGACGCCGAGCTGGGTTCGCCGCACTGCGTCATCTTCAACGCGGGCGCGTTCCGGCCCGGCCGCATCCTCGACCTGAGCCCCGCCGACTTCGAGCAGTGCTGGCGGGTCGGCTGCTGGGCGGGGTTCCTGGTCGGGCAGGAGGCGGCGCGGCGGATGGTCGATCGCGGCGCGGGCTCGATCCTCTTTACCGGGGCGACCGCGTCGCTGCGCGGCAGCGCAGGGTTCGCCAATCTCGCGTCGCCGAAGTTCGCCTTGCGGGCGCTGGCGCAGAGCATGGCGCGCGAGCTCGGGCCGCGCGGCGTCCACGTGGCGCACGTCGTGATCGACGGCCAGATCCGCTCGCCGCGTTACGAAGCGCTGGTGCAGGAACGCGGCCCGGACTCGCTGCTGGAACCCGGCGCCATCGCGGATGCGTACTGGCACCTGCACCGCCAGCCACGCAGCGCCTGGACGCATGAGCTCGACTTGCGGCCGTGGGTCGAGAAGTTCTGATTCCCATATTGACAAGCTGGTTTTAGGGTTATGCTTGCGATTCTCGTTCCACGGCGCGGGATCCCCATGAACGGTCGCTTCCGCCTCTACCTCGTCGGCGCCATCGCCGGCTTCATGGGCCTTGCGGCCGGCATCGGCATCACGACGCCGGTGGTGATGAACTTCGCCGCCTCGGGCGCGGCGCACGGGATCATCACCGGCGTGAACACCAAGGTCGAGGTGCTGTCGGCCCTGCGCGGCGGCCGGACCGAACAGGCGATCGCCTCGCTCGAGTCGGCGCTCGACGGTGACCTGCTGTCGCTGCGGCCGCACCTCGTCAGGAACAACGACGACGCGCTGCGTGCGGCGCGCTCGGCGGCCGCGTACCGGTCGCGCGTGACCTACCGGGCGTCGAGCGAGGAAGTCGGTACGGCGGTCGAGCGCGTGCTGCGCGGGGCGATGGTCGGGGCGGGGTACGAGCCGGCGAGGTGACTTACCGGCTAGGAGTGTGCGCGGCAGAACGCCTGCCTTGGCACAGCGCCGGCACTGGCACGCCCGATCGCCCCTCGCCCGCCGCGCAGACTCCTTCCTAGCCTAGGCGGCCCGAAGTTCTTCGCGCAGGACCTTGCGCAGCATCTCAGCGGTCAGCGGCGCCGACTCCGGCATTAGCACCCTGCGCAGCGCGGCATTGATGAGCGTCTGGTACCCGAGGCCCTCCGTCCGCGCCTGCTTGCGGAAAGCCGCGAGGATGTCGTCGTCCAGGTAGATCGTGATCCTCGTCTTTCCGGCCGGCTCGATCGCCGCCCCACGCTTGGCCTTCGAAAAATCGTATTCAGCCTTCATACTTCTGCCGCTCCAAAGCCGTTGCAACCCGGGCCGAGATGATCCGATAGTCGTCGCCCCGCTCGGTCCAGACCACGACCAGGACACGGCCGAACGCTCCCGACCCGACGGTGACAAAGCGGGGCTCGCCTTCGGCGTCCTGGTCTTCCCGGGTCAGGCCCATCGCATCGAACAGAACCGGCTCGGCTTCCTCGAACGTCACCCCGTGTTTGGCTTCGTTCGCTGCCGCCTTCCTCGGGTCGAAGTCGATCGGCACGGATAGTATGTACGTTATATGTATATGAGTCAAGGGGCGCGCCGCGCCTGAAATTCGACGACCGGCCCCCTGTTGCATGCCTAACATTGACCCGGACCGCACAGTTCCACGAACTCGGACCATGTCAGTGTTTTCGTATAGACCATCTGACCGGGGTCGTTGGGGTCGAGCATGCGGCTCATCGCCGGCGTCAACGGCCGCCCGGGATACACGGGCGCGCGCGCCTCGTAGTGCACGCGGCCGTCGATCTGACAGGTGAAGGTGTTGTCCCACCAGAGCGCGAACACGTAGTCGCCGCTGTCGTCCGGCAGCATCGGAACGAAGGGCGAGCGCAGCGAAAGCAGGGTGTCGGACGTTTCGCCGGTCTGCTCGACCGCGGCCACCTGCACGAGCCCGGGAACATCGCCGGCCGCAACCAGCGACCGGTCGTCGCCGACCGGATTGATGATGCGGTCGCCCAGACGCAGCGCGGTATCGCGCGTGATGACGATGCGCTTGTCATAGCCCAACGGCTGGGTCATCTCGACGCCGCTGGCCGACCCGATCAGCCGCGCAGCCGCAACGGGTTCGTTGCCGACGAAGTAGCGGTCCGAGACCGCCAGCAGCGAGATGCCGCGCCGTCCGGCGTTGCGATAGGTAACGGCGTCGCTGCCGCAGCGATTGAAAGTCAGCACGCGCCGATCGACGGCGATCGACATCCGGATCTGCCAGCCCGGGTCCGCCGCGCCCTGCTGGGGAGGCAGCCGTAAAGGTGCGAGGCGGCGCCGATAGTCGACGAAGGCCGCATCGGCCGCCTGCTGTTGCATCAGCGTGCGCACGTCGACCCAACGCGGGTCGCATCCCGCACCACGATGATCCACAAGGCAGCCGAGCGCGCCGTCCGGCGAGAATGCCACGCCGCTGTTGTCGAGCGGTTCATCGAACGCTCCGCGAGTGTCAAGCGTGCGTTCCGCTCCCAAACCCTGGAAGCGCGCGTCGACCAGCGACCAGGCGAGTTTGCCGGCGCCTTCGTAGACGACGCCCGACGGAAGGTCGGAATCGACCCGCAAGGGCGTGTACCGCACGTACACGTACACCGGCAGCGCGCGACGCATGCGGGGCGCCGAGTATGTTGCGCTGCCACCGTTCACGCGCAGATACGACCACGTCAGCACCATCGGTTGCGACGTCCCGGCCGGTGCGACCTGCTGCGCGAACGAGAAATACGCCGCCGAGGCGCCTGTCGCCGCCATTGCCGCATCGAGTTGACGTTCGAGGTCGGCGCGTGCAGCGCTCATCGCAGAAGCCGCGTCCGCTTCGATCTCCGCGCGCGCAAGCAGGGCGGTTCCGTAGTCGCGCACCGGCACGCCGCTCACGCCGAGTGCCGACGCCGGTCTCGGTGCCGCCGGCAGGCCGAACTGGACCGCGCCGTCGCGGATCGACGCCGCGGGGCGGCCGACTCGGACCTCAACGGCCGACCTCGCCCCTGAAAGCGAGTCCGAGACGTCCTGCGTCACGATCAGCGCGCTCGCCTCCGCGACGCGCAGCGACTGGGCGCTGGCGGTGGGTGCGGAAACCAGCCATGCCGCGGCGATCAGGACGTCGCGTGCGCGACGTTTCACGGCAGCCATCCCGCCTCTCGGGCGCCGAGAGGCGAAAGGATAGCCGGCAGGGACGGGCCGAGCGGGGACGGAAGCGGTCCTGGCGAGCCGGTCGAAATGCCAGGCGCCTGCGCCGGCACCGGCGAGGGACCCGCGGGCGGCGCAACCAGGCGCCCTGGGCTCGCCGGCATCTGAACCGGCTGCCCGTTGACAACCGCGGTGTCGCCGTCGATGACCCCGACCGTGATGCCGCCTTCGCGGCGACCCTCGACGACGCTCACGGTCCGTCCGGCGACATCGACCAACGCGAGCGTCGAGTCGCCGTCCTTGACGATACCGACGAGACGCGGATCGCTGGTCGGCACGGCGGTCTGCACAGGCGCCGGTGAAGGGTGGTCCCCGAGCGGCTGGGACGGACGCAATGTGGCGCGGTGGATCGGCTTCACAGGAACAGGGGCCTTTTCTGCCTTCGGCTCCCCGCTCGACAGCCGCTTTCGCTCCTGACGGCTGCGCTCGATATTCGTCAATTCGCTTTCGATGCGCGCCTGGATCTGCAGACGGGCGAGGCGCGCGCGCAGGGCCTCGGCGGACTCGTCTTCCCCCGTCATCGGATTGATCGCCGTGCCTGCGGACTGGGTGGCTTGCTGCGCGGCTTGCTGCGCGGCGGCCGGCGGCACGACAAACACGGCGGCTGCGGCGAATACCAGGGCTGCGGAGGTCAGGCAGACTCTCATGGCGTGTTCCTTTCGAATTCGAGTGCAATTCGATCGCTTCAAAACGAACCGATCAGGGTCTCGGCATAGCTGCCTCCCCCGGGCAACTGCACGATCAAGCGCGCGCTGTAAGGCGGCGTATTCATGCCGCTCGCCGCATTGCCGGGCTGGCGGACCAGCTGCGAGTCGTTGTCGAATCCGATGTCGCCGCCCCAGGCGTCGACTGCGTCCGCCCGCGAAAGTCCGAGCGCGGTCAGTTCCGCGTCGCCGATGCGTTGCGCGGCTCGCGCAGGCCGATCGGCGCCGCGCAGCAGGCCATTGCCGTCGTCCCAGCCCGAGTCCGCGGGGCCGGCGCCGAAATAGTCGATCGTCGGATCACGCGCGGGGTTCGCGTAGAAGCGGCTCGCGGCATACCCGCGAATCGCCTCCAACAGCCGAACGACGCGCCGGCGCGTCTCGCGCACCTGGTCGCGTTGCACCACAACGCCGTCCACGAACGCGACCACGTCGTCGCCGGCCACCGTCAGTCGGCCCAGGTCCGGGTTCCAGTCCACGGATTCGAAGCGGCCGTTCCGCCCTGCCGATACGAGCGCCAGGCGCCGGTACGTGAGAACGAGCCCCTCCACGCTCTGCGTCATCGGCGCGGACACGTAGAGCCTGATGGATCGCCCATAACCGTCGCGTGAGGCGTCGCCGCCCGCCTGGCGAAGATAGGCCTGCAGGGGGCGCAGCGCCTCTGCGCCGAGATCCGCCCCGCTCGCAATCGCGGACGACGGTTCGCTCGCGAGCAGCGCTGGGGGCGCGCTTTCGATCTGCTGCGTGTTGTCGCGATAGAAGGATTCGAACGCCTCCCGCAGCGCCCCGACCCTGCGTTCGGTCTCGAGACGCGCGGCGTAGGCGCTCGCTTGCAGGTAAAGCGACAGGACGATCGAGCTCAGCAGTGCCACTGCCGCCACCGCGATCAGCACCTCGATCGCCGTGAAACCGTGCTCCGACCGTTCGCCTCTGCGCATCGTGTCGTTCACGGGGTGGCTCACAGGTGTCGCTCACAGGCGTCGCTCACAGGTCGAGCTCACAGCGGCTGGACGGCGCGAACGACGATGCGCGAGCCCCACGGCGTGAGCGTCGAGAACGCCATCGAGAACGGCGGGCCTGAGTCAAATGCGCGGTCGATGTCGTTGGACCAGTAGTTGGGCTGTCCCCAGGCGTTGAGCTCGCGGGCATCGCCACCGCTGCGCTGGGCGCCGAAGGCCAGCGAGTGCGAATTGAGCAGCGCCACGGGCACCCAGGTGCCCGGTGCCAGTTCGTTCGCGCAGGGCAGCTGATCGGCGTGAATGCGGCAGCGGCCATCTGGGGCGCGAAACCAGTTCCGGTCGATGCGCCGATCGGGGTCTGTCTCGACCTTGATCGCGAACCGCCGCTCCGCGTCGAGTGCCAGACTCCTCAAGACGCGCTCGGATTCCGAATAGGCCCTTCGCTCGAGATCGCGCGTCGAGAACGTCGACCAGGCGGTGACCGACGGGTCCGCGCGAAATATGCCATCGTGATCGAAACCGCTTCGGTCCGGAGTCGACGCCGGGAACCACAGTGCAAGCGGCCTGAACCGGACCAGGCTGTCGGCAAGCAGAGGTCCGGCCGCCAGCCGCACGCCCCGTCGCGCCACGATTCCGGCCTGCTCGAACACCTCGGATTCGCTCGGCGCGAAATCGGCCACGGAGTCGAGCTGCGGCAGGCGCGTCGCATACCACTCCAGGATTCGATCGCGCGCCGCCGCCAGCTCCCGCCGCTGCAAGACGTCGAAGCCGCGGGGCGCCATCGCCGGATCGGCGTCGGGCGTCGCCGACAGCGCGAGGGCGGCCATGCAAAGCAGCGCGAGGACGAACGCGACGATGGCGGAGCCTTGCTGGAGCCTGGCGTCCGCGCATCGCCATGCGCTGCGACCGATTACCGCCCGCACCGGCGCTTCCCGTTCATGTCGTCTCGTCGAACAGCACATCGAAGCTGCCGGTCGCCGATCCCGATCCCGCCAGGTTGATCGTGCACCGGCCGCGCTGGGTTGCCGTCCCGTTGCAGATTTCGGCGACCTTCACGAGCACTTCGTTCGGCACACCCGAGACGCGCACCAGCCACATCTGTCCGGCTCCGCCCGGTTGATCGACGAGCGACACTTCCGCCCCTGCGATCAGGTCGGCCAGCGAGACGTTGCCCGCCGGGGTGAACTCCGCGCGCTGGATGTACGGCTCGCGCCAGCCTGCCCGCCCATCGATGCCGCATCGGGTCGTCTGTGCGCGCGAGCGGTCGTAAAGCGCGTCGAGCGTGCTCGGGTAGCACGAAACGTCCTGCTTGAACTGAACCAGGCCCTTTGCGATCTCGTTGGCGCGCGTCAGCAACGCCGTCGCCCGGGTTCGGTCGGTCGAGAAGTACCTCCAGCCGATCGCGCCGAGAATGCCGAGAATCACGATCACCGCCAGCACCTCGAGCAGCGTGAAACCCCTTGCCCGGCGGGCGCCTCCGGCCCTGCCGGCGTTTCTGGTCGGGGTTGCGGTCATCAGAAGCTCCCCAGCACGCTCGACATCTGCGGCAGGATCGTGACCGCAGCGAAGGCGAGCACCAACAGAGCGCCGAGCAGCGCCGCGAAACCGCTCGCGATCGTCTGGGCGTGTGCGGTCAGGATCGCTGCCTGGACCGTCAGGCGCTCGGCGAGATCGCGTGTTCCCTCCGGCAGCTGGCCGGTCGCCGCGGCGGCGCGGACACCGGAAATCACGTAGCGGGGAAACGCGGCCCGCTCCACCGCGCGTTCGATTTCGACTCCGAGCCTGAACTGGCGCTCCAGGCGGCGGAACCGCTCCCGCGTGGCAGGCCGCTCGGCAGCGCGAGCGAGCATCTGCGCGATCTGATACTTGCCGGCGCCGCTGTCCGCCATCATCGAAAACGCGCCCCAAAGCTGAGCCATCTCGCTCAGCTCCGCGATCTTCTGCAGCGACGGAAACAGGCGCTCGATCACGGCCCGCACCGCGGCGGTGCGCAACAACACCATGATCGCGACTCCGGCAGCGAGGTAAAGCAGGGTCCACGGCACGAGGTCGCGGTTGAACATCTCGACGAAACCGTAATAGAGACGGGCGTACTCCGGCATCGAGACCGCCTGCGCATTGACGGCGAACTTGCGCGCCATCGGCGGTGCCAGTACGACGATCGCCAGGTATCCCAGCACGTAAGCGGCGATCGCCACGGCGGCCGGCGACAGCTGCAATCTCTTCAGTGCACGACGAAGGTCGGCCTCGCGCCGTACTTCCCTTGCCAGCGCCGCGAGGACCTGAGGGACGCGCCCGCTCTCCTCGCCGGCGATGATCAGCTGACAGTCGCGCCCCGGAAATCCGGCGTTGAGCATGGCCTTGCCCAAGGGCACTCCCTCCTGTACCGCATCGCGGACGGCCGAAATCGCGAAACGGAGACGTTCGTCCTGGACGAATTCGATCGCGTCGCCGAGCAGTTGCGCGCGCGACAGACCCTTTTCGTGGACTCGCGCGAGGTAGGTGTAAAAGCCCTCCAGATCGAGCGGATCCGATGCGGGACGCGCAAGCGACATCACGCTCGCCCACGGGGCAAGACGAAGGCGGTTGCCGGACACGCCCAGTCGGCGCAGGCGGGACCGCGCCTGCGCCCAGTTGGCGGCGTACAGCATGCCGCTGACGCGGCGGCCTGCGCGTGCACCTCGATACGCGAATGCCAGGGCCGGCTTCATCGCGGCTCCCGGACGGACTCCCGCAGCGCCGCGAGCGAGGTGATGCCCCGCGCGACGAGGCGCAAACCCTGGTCCCACAGACTGCGACCGTCGGCGAACAAGCGCTGTTCGATTTCGAGCGCCCCGACCCCGGCCTCGATCAGCCCGCGCACGCGCGCATCGACCTCTATGAGTTCGTACACCAAGGTGCGGCCCCGGTAGCCGGTTCCGTTGCAGTTCGCGCAGCCGCCCGCGCGCGGACTTGCCGCCCGGACGGCTTCGCCCTCGAGCCAGCTGTTGGTCGCACTGGCCATTGAACGCTTCAGGTCGTCCGAGGCGTCCGGACGGGCGCAGGAGCGGCAAAGCTTGCGGACGAGCCTCTGCGCGACGACGAGCGACAGGTGGTCGGCCAGCTCGTCGGGATCGACGCCCAGGCCGCGAAATCTGCCCAGCACATGGTGCGCGCGATCGACGTGCAGCGTCGAGAGGACCAGGTGCCCCGTCTGCGCGGCCTGTATCGTGAGGCGCGCGGCTTCCGCCGAGCGGATCTCGCCGACCATGATCACGTCGGGATCGTTGCGCAGCAGCTGCCGGAAATGATCGAGAAACACGTCTTTTTCGGTGTCGGCAGCGCCCTTGCCGACCTCGTACTGCAGCCACTTGCCGTAGCGCCGTTCCACCGGGTTCTCGATCGTCTGGACGCTCTTTTCCTCGGGGTCGATCGCTTCGAGCATCGAGTAGAGCGTCGTCGTCTTGCCCGACCCGGTCGGACCGGTCAGCAGGATCAGGCCCTCGGGCTCGCGCAGGATGCGCCGAATGGTCTCCAGGTCGTGCGGTTCGTACCCGACCTGATCGAGTGCCGTGTTCGACGACTGGGAGTCGAGGATCCGGATTGCGGCTGTGCGCCCGCCGCCCGCGCTCGCGCCGAGCTCGAGCCTGAACGAGTAGCGGCCGAGCACGTCGGCGAACTCGGCGCGCATCTCTTCGTCGTCGCGAAACGACAGGGCGCCCTCGACCAAGCGGTCGACGACGGTCTCGCTCTGGATCTTCGCGTCGTTGGCGGCGAGCCTCCAGAGCGCATCGAGCAGCCCACGCGTGATCTCGGTGACGTCCTTGCCGACCCCATCGAAGCGGCCGTTGATCGTCGCGCGATACAGGGTACTGTAGAAGCGCAGGTCGCTGGCGCCGGAAAAGCACCCGAATCGGAGCAGCACCCCGAGCAGCCGCCGGTTCACGGCATCGTCGACGTCTTCGCCGTTCGCGAGGCGCCGCAATGCCTCCTCGGCCGTCTCGATCGCGCCGCGAAGCTGCTCGTCGACCCTCGCAAAGTAACGGCAGAAGATCGACTGCACGGTCGAACGGCTCGCCAGCAGGTACTGAAGGTTGCCGCACCGGTGGTAGGAGTTGTGAGCGGCGGGCTGGGCGTCCAGGGACGACAGAGCGATCACCAGTGTTCCCCCGGTCGAAACCGCGATGGGCACGAAGGCCTGCCCGTGACGCGCACCGATGCCTGCAAGGGACAGACCGCGAAGATCCACCTCGTCGACCAGCTGCGGTCCGCCGTACTGCATTCCATGCAGCATCGCCATCGCGGCCGCGACCTTCTCCTCCGAGAGGTAGCCGGTGTCGCGCATGACCTGCTCGATCGCTTCCTTGCTCTCGATGCGCCGCGCGGCCTGAACGATCTGTCGCGGCTTCAACTCGAAGCGCTGCAGCACGCAAGCCAGCCGGCGTTCGCCGCTCTGCTGCTCGGACAGTCGATCAAGCTCGGCAGCCGTGATCCCGCAATTGCGGCCGAGAATCTGGCCGAGGCGCTCCCGGGTGTGCCGCTGTTCCCGCAACGCCTCTTCCAATTGATCGCTTCGGATCCTCCCTCCAGCGACCAGCATTTCGCCTATCAGCGTAAAGACCGGGCGCCGAATCCCCTCGGCTCCGGAGCCGCAGGCCGGTGCAGGACCCGGCGCCGCTCGAAGCTGTCGCTCGTGGCAGGCTTTCATGTCGAGCGCGCCAGGATGCGCGCGCCCAGCACGACCCGGTGTTGCTCGAGTTCGAGCTCGGCGATCGCGACACCGTGCCGGGGCATCTGATCGAGCAACTCGACCAGTCCCTCGAGGCTCCGGTATTCCCCCTGGAGCTGGATCCGGGCCACCTGGATCGAGGAACCTTTCCGCAGCGGGACGAAGAGCGAGTCGACCGCGCGTCCATCGTCCGCGGCGCCCTTGGATGCCGGTCCCGCTCCGGGAGCACCCAGCCGAATCTGCCGCCAGCTCACGCCATAGTCGGAAGGAGCGCTGAGCAAGGCCAGCGCCTCGGCGAGCTGTGCGGGCGGACTCTTCCATGGCCCTTTGGGCGACCCGTCCACCTTGTCGAGCTCTGCCGCGAGCCGGTCTGCGGCGGCCTGCAACCGCGCTTCGACCGCTCCCCGCTCGTCGATTTCAGCCTGAAGGAGGTGCCGTCGCCCGGCGAGCTCCGCCGCCGTCAGCGCACTAATCGCCAAGCAGATGAGCAGCAGGACCAGGCCCATCCTTCGCCCGATACGAAATCGCGAGACCATCGATATCTCCGTTGAGATACACCTGCCGGCGCTCGAATCCGGCCGGCGGCGGAACTGACAGTGCACGTTCGATTGCCGGTGCGAAACGATCCATGCCGGTCGACGGCTGGGTGTCGGCACCGGCGCCTTCCTGGCGCGTCAATCGCAGGCTGACCGTGAGGCGGCGGTCCTTTGCGTTGGCAGCCAGACGAACCGAGGCGCCAGGCAGCCACAGAAGTCGCGCCCCGTCGATGAGCCGCCGGTAGTCGACGCTGGCGGCGGAGGCAAGCCTGACGGGATCCGCCTGCAGGATCTGCTCCATGCGGCCGTCTTGCCGTGCCGCCAGAGCTTCGATCGTCGCCAGCGATCGTCTGGCCTGCTCGAGCGCGAGCCATTCGGCCGCGGCCGCCGCGCTTGCGACGATCGCTGCGAACCCGAATACCACGACACCTGCCCCGGCCCATTGATCGAGGCTGCGCCCGAGCAGTTCGTACGAGCGCGGATAGCGCGGCAACCGCGGCGCCGCTTCGAGCAGGTCGCGTTGGGTCAGCACCCGCTGGTCGGCCGTCACCCGATACTGTCCCCTGCGGGCGAACTCGCGCGTGAGCGTCGCCACGTCGTCCTGCGGGCGCAACCAGACCTGAAGGCTCCCCGGATCGATTTCGCCGTCGGGATCGCGCCCGACGATGAATAGAAGGTCCGGCCTGGAATCATCGCCGATGCTTAGAACGGTCACACCGCTGGCGCCGGCCTCGCGGACGTCAAGAAGTTCGAGCGCCAGCGCGAGCGGGCAAAGACTGCCGTCGTCCGGCAGTTCGTCGCACGGACGCCCGTACACGACGTTTCTCGCCCCCGGTCTGAAAATAATGCGGTACTCGACGTCCGGGTTGATCTCGGAAACCAACGCGACCGCCTCCCGTCGCCGGATCGGCGAGTTGCGCGCGAGACGGGCATCGTGCCCGTCGGAAGCCAGCAGCAGCGCGCCAGCCGGGACGTCTGTCTGCGGCTTGCACCCGTCGGCGTCGAGCCGACCGAGAAAGTCGGTCCCGCCAGGCAAGGCCAGCTTCAGGAAGATGGTCTCCCGCGGCGCTGCCGCGGTCGATCGGAGCCGGGCGCCTGCGATCAAAGCGACTCTCCGATCATGCTGTCGATCGAGCCGGGACCGGGTATCAGGCGCGCAGTCAGCAGCAGCACGAGTTGCGTCCGTTCGCCTGTGCGTGTCGTCGGGGTCAGCAGTCTGCCGATCAGCGGTACCTGCGCGAGACCCGGCACACCCTGATCGAGGTCGTTGTCGCTATCAAGGCTCAAGCCGCCGATGACATAGGTCTTTCCGGGTTCGACGAGCAGCGAAAGGTGGGCCTGGGAAAGCGGAAACACCGGGGCCTCCACCTCCGCGTTCTGTCCGAGGCTGAAGTGCCGGAATTCGATTCCCTGTATCTGCTGGGGGGCCAGGCGCAGGTCGATATGCCCGCTGTCGACGACACTGGCACGCAATGCGAGCGACGTTCCCTCGGGCACGAACCCGACCTTGGCCGTGCTAGAGGTCCCGACGTTCGCGACAGCCTGCTGGTTGACCTCGGCCAGATACGGCACCTGCTTGCCTCGATACAGCACCGCGTCGGCGTGGTTGCGCGTGATCGCGCTCGGTTGAGCGATGACTCGGATCGTGGTCTGGCTTTCCAGCGCATTGATCACCGCGCTGACCGACTGGCCGGTGACGGTCGCCTTGAGCGAAGGCTGCTGGACGATATTGGCGCCGACGAGCTGCAGTTGCATGCTGGAGCCGGAACCGAATGCGCCGGGCGTCGGGATCACCCGCTGCCAGTCGATCCCGTATTGGAACTGCCGGGTGAGACTGACTTCGACGAAAGCGGCCTCGACCTCGATCTGCTGCTGCCCCTCGCGGATGACCGCATCCATGAGGTCGCGCGCGCGCCTGAGCTGCATCGCATTGCCCCTGACCGCGATCAGCGCCGATTCCGGTACGACCTGCACGCGCTGCGCGACGTTGCCGCCGACGATCGCCCCGAGCGCCGCGATCAGCGCGTCGGCCGAACGGATCGCCGTGCCGGTGACGGACGTATTCGCGCCCGTCGCTCCGTTGCTCGGCGATGCGGGCTGCGCGCTTCCGAAGGACGCCGGGGATCCGTTCGATCCGCCGGTGGTCCCGTTTCCGAATCCGGGATTGGCCTGTACCGAATAGCTGGTGCTCTGCCGCTCGGTAAGGAACGGAGGCAGCCGAAACAGGTAGGTCGCTTCCTCGGCGATCAGGATCTGCTGGCGCCTTTCGTCGATCACCGCCACGTAGCCCGCGGAAAGCGCGATCTCCCGGACGGCGGCGGCAAAAGGCTGGTTGTTGATCTCGACGCTGACCGGTGCCGAAGGGCGGGCGCCCGCGACGAACGTCACGCTGAACCCGCGCGGCTTCGACACGCTGTGCAAGGCGTCGCGCAGCGCAGCCTGCCCCAATTTCAGCGTCAATCCGCCTCGGCGCGGCTCGATGTACTCGACCGCGAGCGCCTTGATGTACGGGTCGCCCGTCTCGGCGACCGTGGTGTGCGTTTCCGCCCGGCTGCGCACCGATTCGATCTCGGCCTTCACCTGGCGGTCGAGTCTGTCCCTGGACAGCGGCGCGCAGGCAGCGAGCACGATGCCGGCCAGCACGATGGCAAGAGGCTTCACGGGCGCGCCTCTGGCGGCACGCCGTCGTGCCCGGCGGTCGAACCGGCCATGACACTCACGACGCGCTGCGGCGGGCTGTTATGCATCACCGCAGACAGGCGATAAGGGGTCAGCACGCGGGCAATCGCGCTTCGCAGGTCGGCGCCGTCGAGCTCGACCGCGTAGGCGCGCTGGATCACGAAGTCGGGCCCGGCGTCCCACTCGAGGTCCCACCCGTAACCGGCGACGAACCTGGACAGTGCCGCGGAAAGACGCTCGCCCGCCGCTGCGACGAACCGCCTCGGCCCGTCCCCGGCGGCGATCGGCGGGGTCTGGCCGGCACCTTCTCCGCTTCTTGCGGATCCCGGCGCCGCGGGCGTCCGTTCGATCAGGGGCGACGGCCGAACAGCGCTTTCGGCGGACGGGACGCGCTCGTCGCGCTCGTCGAGCGCGAGCGCCAGGAGTGGAAACAGCATCACGCCCAACCAGGCGCGCCTGACCGCGAGCAGCAGTCGACCGTGCAAGAACGCCCGCGGAGCCGGTTCGAACAAGCGTTGCCCGGACATTTCACGGTTCCTCGTCAGGCATCGACACGCGCGCGAGCACCCGTGTGCATGTCCGGTAGGCGGTGCCACGCCACGGCTGAGCGGCGCGCATCAGCGCTCCGGAATCGCTCATCGCGGTCGCAAGCCCGGTCAGCGCCGATTCGACCGTCCGCAGCGGCGCACACAGGTGTGCGGCGCGCGCGTCGGGCTGATCCGGCGTGTCGGCGAGCCACCCGGCAATGCGCAGCAGTACCGCGACGCCGATCAGTTCGCTCGCGATCCTCGTCGAAACACTGGAGCGCCAGATGCGCATGGAATCTCACCGGTGCCCGTCGACGGATCGGCGGCCCTTCGACGCTCGCCGGCGGGGCGGGCGGGGCGATTTCATGCGCGTTTCCCGCGACCGTACTCGATCCACGACCGCAGGCGCCCGACATCCTTGTGCAGCGATCCGCGATCGGGGTAGAAGCCCAGGCCTCCGACCTGGAAGTACCTGGCCAGCCGGTAGTTGTCCTGAAGAGACAGGCCTGCGTAGACGAAGTCGTCGGCGAGCCCCGAGAAGTGGATGTTGGGTTCGGTGCCGCCCACGAGCGCGTTCGTCCGCGCCGTTCGAAAGCCCGACAGGAGGACCAGCGCTTGCGGCGACCAGAAGCGCGCGACGGCCGTCTGCATTGCGTAGTTGAGGTTGAGGAGCCCGATGGCGATCGCGCGCTCGCTTTCCGCGATGAGATCGCGATAGATCCGATTGATGGCGCGATAGCCGTCAGGCTGGATTCGGGCGTCGGCCCAGTAGACCGCGCGCACGGTCTCCTGCGCTTGCGGGCGCGTGATCCACAGCTCGCGCGGTCTCGACCAAAGGTCGGGGTCGGCGAGCCCCTCGCGCGCGCGTGCCGCCATCGGGTGAATTCCGCAGGCCGCGAGCAACGACGCGCCCCCCAGCCGGAGCAGGTGTCGGCGAAACAACAGGGGGCGTTCCGAGTTCGGGTGCATGCAGCCGCTCCTCCGCCAGCATCCCCGGGCGATGCCCGGGATTCCGCGCGCTGCATCCGTGTCGGCCTCTGCAGCCCGGACGCGCGCGAACGATGATTCGGCGGGTAACTTAGAGTCGCGGCGATGTGCGCGCACTACCGCGCCCGGCAGCGTCGGCCGGCGGTCGTTCACGGACCGGATGAATGTCCGTGATGTGACCCTGCGTTAACAGGTCACGACGGCGAGTGGCTTGTCCTCGCCGCGCGGCGGTGTGCCACGCCGCTGTGCTGCCCGATGGGGCACTACCGCCGCCGCCCTCTCCCATAGCGGATCAGCAGATACCCCCCGAGCATTCCCCCGAGGTGCGCGAAGTGCGCGACACCCTGCTGCGTGCCGGCCACGCCCTGGAACAACTCGATCGCGCCGTACACCGTGGCGAACAGCCACGCCGGCATCGGGATCGGCGGGAAGATCAGGATCACCGTGCGCTGCGGGAACAGCAGTGCGAACGCGAGCAGCAGGCCGAACACGCCGCCCGAGGCGCCCACGGTCGGCTCGAACGAGTGCGTGTACCAGGTGAACAGGAGCTGCGTCAGCCCGGCCGACAGCACGCACGTGAAGTAGTAGGTGAGGAACCGGTTGCGGCCCCAGACGCGCTCGACCCCCGACCCGAACATCACGAGGCCGAACATGTTGGTCAGGATGTGCACCCAGTTTTCGTGCAGGAAGCCGTAGGTCAGCAGCTGCCACGGCATGAAGCCGGTTCCGCCGACCGCGCCCGAGCCGATCGGCCACAGCGCCAGCTCGTCCCGCAGCGAGTATCCGGTGAAGACGTCGAGCGCGAACAGCGCCAGGTTCATCAGGAGCAGCGTCTGGGTACCGGGAGGCAGCGGAAACATCGGCGGGCTTTGGCTGGGGGATTTCGGAGGCGCAATGGGGTGGCGCGGCGGTTGATCGGTCTGCAACGTCCCGCGCGCCAAATGGCGAAGCATACGGCGATCCAGACCCGTCTTGGCGTCTGCAACGAGGCGGGCCGCGTCCACTAGAATCGCCCGCAGCCCGTTCACCCCGGCACCGGCGCAGTCTTAAGCCGCCGGTCTGCCCGGTCCCGGAATCCGCATGCCCTTATATCGATCGCACCTCGGCGCCGACCGCGTCCGCCGCAACGCTGCGGCTTACACCTCGCGCGCACGACGCGCGATCGCGGTAGCCGTCGGCGCCATCGCGCTTCCGGCTGCCGCCCAGTCGTCCGCCGCCGCGACCGAAGAGGAAAACCCGACGACGAAGCTGGAGGTCGAGCGGATCGAGGTCATCGGGACCACGCCTCTGCCCGGCATCGGCCTGCCGCTCAACCAGATCCCCGCCAACATCCAGAGCGTCACCGGCAGCCAGCTCAACAAGCTGAAGTCGCCGGACCTGAGCGGCGCGTTGAACCAGACGGTGTCGAGCGTCAATCTGAATAATTCGCAAGGCAACCCGTTCCAGGCAGATGCGAACTTCCGCGGCTTCACGGCGTCGCCGGTGCTCGGCACGCCGCAGGGGATCTCGGTGTTCGTCGACGGGGTGCGCGCCAACGAGGCGCTGGGCGACACCGTGAACTGGGACCTGATCCCGCCGTCGTCGATCGCCCACATGGAGGTCATCCCGGGATCCAACCCCTTGTTCGGGCTCAACACGCTCGGCGGCGCGCTCACCGTGACGACCAAGAGCGGTTTCGAGTTTCCCGGCACCAGCGTGCAGGCGTACCGGGGCTCCTACGACCGGCGCGGCGCGGTGCTCGAGACCGGCGGGCACGGCGAGAACATCGACTACTACGTGAACGGCAACGTGTTCGACGAGCGCGGGTGGGCCGATCACAACCCGAGCCACGTCAAGGAGCTCTTCGCGAAGACCGGCTACCAGGACAAGGTCACGGACATCGACCTGAGCTTCAACTGGGCGAGCAACCGCCTCGAAGGCTCGCAGACGCTCCCGGTGTCGTTCCTGGACGATCTGAACGCCTCCTACACGTGGCCCGACATCCAGACCGACCGCTTCGCGTTCGTGAACCTGAAGGCCAGCCACTTCCTGAGCGACGCGTGGCTCCTGTCCTCGGACCTCTTCTATCGCAAGCTCTCGACCGACATCTTCAACAGCAACGTCGACAACAACTTCGACCCGACCCAGCCCGTCGGCGCCGGCAACATGCCGGCCCAGAACGTGGTCAACCACATCGACGAGCGGCGCCAGGGCGCCTCGTTCGAGCTGACCTCGCTCGGCCCGGCGCTGGGCCACAAGAACAACGCCACGCTCGGCGCCAGCGCGGAGCGCGGCACGGTCGACTTCACGCAGCTCGACCAGGCCGCGCCGTTCGCGTCCGATCGCAGCACGTTCTCCGGCGCTCCTTTCGGTCTCGCAACCCGCCTTGCCGCGACCAACGACTACGCCGGGCTGTACGCGACCGACACGCTGGCGATCGACTCGAAGCTCTCGGCCACCTTCTCGGGCCGCTACAACCATGCCCGGATCGCGCTGCAGGACCGCACCGGCACTGCGCTCGACGGCGAGCACACGTTCGGCCGCTTCAATCCGGCGGCCGGACTGACGTTCAACCCGGTCCGGGACCTGACCGCCTATCTTTCCTACAACGAGGGGATGCGGGTGCCGACGGCGGTCGAGCTGACCTGCGCCGACCGCAATGCCCCCTGCAGCCTGCCCAATGCCTTCGCGAGCGATCCGGCGCTCAAGCCCGTCGTGTCGAGGACGGTCGAGGCCGGCGCACGGGGCAAGATCGGCGACAGCACGACCTGGTCGGCCGCGGTGTTCCGGACCCGTCTCGACGACGACATCCAGTTCATCAGCGCCGGCGGCGGCGCGATCAGCGCGGGCTTCTTCCAGAACGTCGGCCGGACCCTGCGCCAGGGGCTGGAGACCGGGCTCCAGACGCGGTCGGGCCCGCTCGAGCTCGCGCTGCACTACAGCTTCATCGACGCCACCTTTCGCACGCCGCTGGTCATCAACAGCCCAAGCAACTCGACCGCTGCGCCGATCAGCTGCCCGACCTGCACGGACATCCAGGTCGTGCCCGGCGACCGGTTGCCGGGCGTTCCGCGCCAGATCCTGAAGCTGCGGCTGCAGTACGCGCCGAGCGACCGCTTCGAGGCGGGCTTCAACGTCATCGCCCAGTCGAGCACCTATGCACGCGGCGACGAGAACAACCTGGACCGCAACGGTCCGCTGCCGGGCTTCGCGGTCGTCAGCGTCGACGCGAGATTCGACCTTACCCCGGCGTGGGAACTGAGCGGCCGCATCGGCAACCTGCTCAACCGTCACTATTCGACCTTCGGACAGCTCGGCCAGAACGTCTTCTCCGCTCCCGGTCGCGGGTTCGATCCCACCGGCGCGTCCTGGCGCGCCGAGCAGTTCCGCGCGATCGCCCCGCCGCTGGAAGCCTGGGCCGGCATCACGTATCGGTTCGAAGGCGGGGACGCCCACTGAGCCCTGCGCCAAGGCGCAAGCGCGCGCGATGCGCTCCATAATGCGCGCATGAAGCGGACCGAAGCCCCGCGCCTGGCCTGGGGAATCACCGGATCCGGGCACTTCCTGAAGGAGTCGCTCGAGATCGCGCGCCGGATCGAAGGCGTGGACCTGTTCCTGACCCGCGCGGGGGAAGAGGTGCTGCAGATGTACGACCTGCCGGTCGAGTCGCTGCGGGCGAACTTCCGGGTGATGCGCGACAACACGGCGAGCGCCGCGCCGGTCGGGCTGCTGTACCACCAGCACTATCACACGCTGGTGGTCGCGCCGGCGACGTCGAACACGATCGCCAAGCTGGTGGCCGGGATCGGCGATTCGCTGGTGACCAACATGTACGCGCAGGCGACCAAGTGCCGCATTCCCTGCGTGGTGTTCGCCTGCGATACCGAGCCCGAGGTCACGACCGAGGCGCCCAGCGAGTGGGTGACCTTGTATCCGCGGCGCGTCGACCTCGAGAACGTCGAGCGCCTGAGGGGGTTCGAGTTCACGACCGTGGTCAGGACCGCCGAAGAGCTCGACTCGGCGCTGGCGCGGCGGCTCAGGGAGCTTCGGTGAGCTCAGGCCATGGTGAGCACATCGTCTTCCTCACGGGCAAGCTGGCCGAGCAGAGCCTGCGCGAAGTCCTGACGCAGATGCAGCCGGCCGAGTTCTCGTTCGAGGTCATCCGGCTGCCGATCAACGTTGCCGGCCTGATGACCGCCGACTTCATCCGTCGCCACTGGCCGCAGCCGACCGGCGCGGACCGCATGATCGTTCCGGGGCGGTGCCGCGGAGACCTCGCCGCGCTCGGCGGCGGGTTCGGGTTGCCGATCGAGCGCGGGCCCGACGAGTTGAAGGATCTGCCTCAGTTCTTCGGCCGCAGCCATCAGGCGGCCCGGCTCGACCGGCACGACATCGAGATCTTCGCCGAGATCGTCGAGGCGCCCGAGCTCGCGGTCGAGGCGATCCTCGCGCGCGGGCTCGACTACCGGCGCAGCGGCGCCGATGTGATCGACCTCGGCTGCCTGCCCGGCACCGCTTTTCCGCACCTCGACGAGGCTGTGCAGGCGCTGCGCGCCGCCGGCCTGCGCGTCAGCGTCGATTCGCTCGAGCGCGACGAGTTGCTGCGCGGCGGCCGCGCCGGCGCGGATTACCTGCTGAGCCTCAAGCCAGAGTCGCTGGACCTGGCCGACGAGGTCGCGGCGACGCCCGTCCTGATCCCCTCGCAGCCGGGCGACATGGACTCTCTCGAGCGTGCGATCGACCGGATGCTGCGGCGCGGCCGGCCGTTCATGGCCGACCCGGTGCTCGACCCGATACCGTTCGGGTTCACGCGCTCGCTGCTGCGCTACCAGACGCTGCGCGACCGGCATCCGGACCTCCCGATCCTGATGGGCACCGGCAACCTCACCGAGCTGACCGACGCGGACTCGAGCGGGGTCGGCGCCGTCTTGCTGGGGGTCGCGGCCGAGCTTCGGCTCAACGCGATCCTGACCACGCAGGTGAGCCCGCATTGCCGCCGCGCGGTGCGTGAAGCCGACAGCGCGCGCCGGATGATGTACGCGGCGCGCGAGGGCGCCACGCTGCCGCGCGATCTGACAGACGACCTGCTGACCGTCCACGCCCGCAGGCCCTTTCCCTATACGAGCCTGGAAATCGCCCAGTTCGCCGCCGAGGTCCGCGATCCCAATTACCGCATACAGGTCGCGGCCGATGGCGTCCATCTGTACAACCGCGACGGCCGCCACGTCGCGGTCGATCCCTACGAATTCTTCCCGAAGCTCGGCGTCGAGGTCGACGGCGCCCACGCCTTCTACCTGGGCGTCGAGCTGGCCCGCGCGCAGATCGCGTGGCAGCTCGGCAAGCGCTACGCTCAGGACGAGGAGCTCGACTGGGGCTGCGCGGCGGAGAAGCCGCCGCAGGACAAGCTGGTCCACCGCGCACCCGGGCCGACGCTGCAGGCGCGCCGCAAGGCGGCATCCAACCGGTCGGGAAAACCCTGAGGGTCGAACGTGACAGCACAGATCATCCACGAAACCATCGTCACCAGCGGCTGGCCGGCCGAGCAGGCCCACATCACGCCGCTCGGGCTGCGCCGCATCGAAGGCCGGGTGCTGCTGTCGCCGTTCCGCCCCTCCACGACCCTCGAGCGCGTGCGCGAAGCGCGTTGCGCCGTGGTCAATTACACCGACGACGTGCGCGTCTTCGCCGGCTGCATGGTCGGACGCCGGGACTGGCCGCTGGCACCCGCGACACGCGTGAACGCCCTGCGGCTGGCCGAGTCGCTGGCGCACGAAGAGCTCGAGCTGGTGCAATTCGAGGACGACGTGTCGCGGCCCAAGCTGTGGCTGCGCACGGTGCACACGGAGACGCACGCGCCGTTTCGCGGCTTCAATCGCGCGCAGGCGGCGGTGATCGAGGCGGCGGTGCTCGTCAGCCGGCTGCACTTGCTGCCGGCCTCGAAGGTGGACGCCGAGCTCGCCTACCTGTCGATCGCGATCGAGAGGACTGGCGGCCCGCACGAGCGCGAGGCTTGGGGCTGGCTTCTGGAGGCGATCGCGGCGCACCGCGTGCGCGAGGCCCCGCTGCGCACGCCGGGAAGCACCCGATGACGCGCCTGCTCGCGAGCGTCCGCAGCGCCGCCGAAGCGCTGGACGCGCTCGAAGCGGGCGCCGACCTGATCGACGCCAAGGAACCGGCCCACGGCGCGCTCGGCGCGCTGCCGGCGGACGTGGTGCGCGAGATCGTCGCCGCGGTCGGCGGCCGGCGGCCGGTCAGTGCGACGGTCGGCGACCTGCCGTTGCGAACGGACGCGCTGCTGCCGGCGGCCCAACGGACCGCGCAGTGCGGGGTCGATCTGATCAAGATCGGCTTCTTCGAAGGCGACGATCCGGCCGGAGTCGCGCGCGCCCTGGGCGCGGCGCTGCGGCCGGCCCGCCTCGTCGCGGTGCTGTTCGCCGACCGCCGGCCCGACTTCGGGCTGCTGCCGGCGCTGGCGCGTTCGGGATGGCACGGCGTGATGCTCGACACCGCCGACAAGCGAGGCGGAACCCTGCGCGACCATCTCGATCTCGAGCGCCTCGGCGCCTTCGTGGCGCGGGCGCGCGAATCCGGCCTGCTGACCGGGCTGGCGGGGTCGCTGCGCGAAGGCGACGTCGCGCCGCTGGCCGCGCTGGGCCCGCACTACCTCGGGTTTCGCGGCGCGCTGTGCCGACTGCATCGCCGCGGGGAGGCGCTCGACGCCAGGGCGATCGCGCGCATCCGCGCCGCGCTCGCCCGCGCCCCGGCACTCAGCCCGCTTCGAGTGGCGCCGACGACAGCCTGATCGACTCCTTCGGGTCGCGGAACACGATCGGCTTCGAATCCGTGCGCGCAGCGTCGGGTACCTGCGCGCGCACCACCGCAGCCTCGACCACGCCGTGCGACGGCGACTTGTCGCAGACCGGATCGGCAACCGCGGGATCGCCGGCCAGCAGGTACGCCTGGCAGCGGCAGCCGCCGAGATCCCTTTCCTTCTCGGGGCAGCTGCGGCAGGGCTCCTTCATCCAGCCCAGCCCCCGGTAGCGGTTGAATCCCTCCGAGTCGTACCAGATCTCGCGCACGCCGGCCTGCCGGACGTTCGGGAACGCGAGGCCGGGCAGCATCCGGGCCGTATGGCAGGGCAGCGCCGTGCCGTCGGGCGTCACGGTCAGGAACACGTTGCCCCACCCGTTCATGCATTTCTTCGGCCGCGTTTCGTAGAAGTCGGGCACGACGAAGAAGATGCGGATCCTGTCGCCCAGCCGCCCCCGGTACTCGTTCGTGATCCGCTCGGCGCGCTCCAGCTGCTCGCGCGAGGGCAGCAGCCGGTCGCGGTTGACGTGCGCCCACGAGTAGTACTGGGTGTTGGCGAGCTCGAGGTATTCGGCGCCGAGCGCGACCGCCATCTCGATGATGCGATCGATGCAGTCGACGTTGAAGCGGTGGATCACGACATTCATCACCATCGGCCAGCCGTTGGCCTTGATGGTCTTCGCCACGCGCTGCTTCAGGTCGAAGGTGCGCGTGTGCGACAGGAAGTCGTTCATCTCGCGCGTCGAGTCCTGGAACGACAGCTGGACGTGGTCCAGGCCGGCTTCCTTCAGGCGCGCCGCCCGTTCCTCCGTCAGGCCCACGCCCGAGGTGAGCAGGTTGGTGTAGTAGCCGAGGCGGCGCGCCTCGGCGACCAGGACCTCCAGGTCCTCGCGCAGCATCGGCTCGCCGCCCGAGAATCCGCACTGCACCGAGCCCGCGTCGCGCGCCTCCCGCAGCACGCGCAGCCAGTCGTCGGTCGAAAGCTCATCGGGCGTGCGCGCGAAGTCGACGGGGTTGTAGCAGAACACGCAATGCAGCGGACAGCGATACGTCAGCTCGGCGAGCAGCCACAACGGCGGGCCGATGGTCGACGGGTCGACAGCGGGGCTGAAAGCCGGATTGACTGCCGGTGTGCCGATCATGTCGATGCTCCCGCGGCGCTCAACCCTCGAGCCATTGCCTGCCGCGCGCCAGGTCGACGAACGCCAGCACGTCGCGCTCGAGGTCGGTGCTGCCGAAGGCGCGCTCGAGGTCGGCCACGATCTCGCGCAGCGTCGAGGCGCCGTCACAGCGGCGCAGGATCTCGGCCGCGCTGGTGTTGAGCTTGACCATCCCCTCAGGAAACAGCAGCACCCACGCCTGCTGGGCCTGCTCGAACTGCAGGCGGAAGCGCCGTCCGATCCGCGGCCGCTGCTCGAGCGCCGGCGTGGCGTCGTCCGGGGTCAAGGGCTCACTCCGTATTTCAGCGCCATCGCGTCGTTCATCGCCCACAGGATGTCGAGCTTGAACTGCAGGATCTCGAGCGCCCGCAGCTGCAGCGGGCGCGTGTCGAAGTAGTCGAGCGTGACGGTCAGCCCCTGCTCGACATCGCGCCGCGCCTGGCTGACGCGGTTGCGGAAGTACTGCAGGCCTTCGGACTCGATCCACGGATAGTGTCCGGGCCACGTCGCCAGCCGCTGCTTGTGGATCTCCGGCGCGAAGAGCTCGGTCAGCGACGAGCAGACCGCCTCCTGCCATGGGCTGCGGCGCGCGAAGTTGATGTAGGCGTCGACCGCGAACCGCACGCCGGGCACGACGTGCCGCAGATCCAGGACTTCGTCGCGCGCAAGCCCAACCGCCTGGGCGAGCCGCAGCCAGGCCTCGATGCCGCCCTCGTCGCGGATCGAGCCGATCTCGAAGCCGTCGTGGTCGAGGATTCGCTGGATCCAGCCGCGCCGCACCTCGCGGTCCGGGCAGTTCGACAGGATCGCCGCATCCTTGACCGGGATCGCGATCTGGTAATAAAAGCGGTTCGCGACCCACCCCCGGATCTGCTCGGGGCTCGCGCGGCCGGTGTTCAACATCACGTTGAACGGGTGATGGATGTGGTACGCCTTTCCCTTCTCGCGCAGCCGGGCCTCGAACTCGGCGCGGCTCCACGCCGCGTCATGCACCTCCGCCATGTCCATGCCCGCTCCCTACAGCTCGATCTCCATCCCGTCGTGGGCGACCTCGATGCCGTGCCGCGCCAGCTCGGCGCGCTCGGGTCCGTCCTCGTTCAGGATCGGATTGGTGTTGTTGATGTGAATCAGGATCTTGCGTGTCGAGCGGGGCAGCGCGTCGAGCTGTTCGATCATGCCCCCCGCGCCGCTCTGCGGCAGGTGCCCGATCTCGTGCGCGCTCTTGCGCGAGACCCCGAGCCGGATCAGCTCGTCGCCGGTCCAGCAGGTGCCGTCGACCAGCACGCAATCCGCTGCGCGCAGCGCGCGCCCGACCTCGGGCTCGATCGCCCCCAGCCCGGGAGCGTAGAACACGCGATGCCCCGAGCGTGGATCGCTGATCGTCACGCCGATGTTGTCTCCGGGCTGCGGCCGCTCGCGATGCGGCGAGTACGGCGGCGCCTTGCTCGAAACCGGGACCGCCGCGAAGCGCAGCCCGTCGACGCCGGGCAGCGCGAATTCCTGCCCGTCCGGCGCCAGCGCGTGCCAACGGTGGCCGCAGAAATGGTCGAGCACCGCGAGGACCGGGTGCCCCGTGGTCAGGTCCTGATGCACGGGGGCGCTGCACCAGACTTCGAGCGGCGCGTCATGCTCGCGCAGCATCAGAAGGCCCGTCGTGTGATCGATCTGGCCGTCGATCAGCATGATCGCCCTGATCGAGGTCCCGCGCAGGCGGTTGTGCGCGCGCAGCGCCGGAAACGCGGCGATCTGCGCCAGGATGTCCGGCGAAGCGTTGAACAGCACCCAGCCCTCGCCGTCGCCGCTCGCTGCGATGGACGACTGCGTGCGCGCACGTGCCCGCAGCGTCCCGCGGCGCAAGCCGTCGCAATTCGGGCAGTTGCAGTTCCATTGCGGGAAGCCTCCGCCCGCGCCGCTGCCGAGAACCCGGATCTTCAAGATGGGCGCGCCAACGCAAACCGGGCGCGGCGGAACTCGTGAATTTCCGCCGCGCCCGGCATTTCGTGGCTCGCCGGACCGCGGTGCTCAGGGGAGGGAAGAACCGCGGCCCGGCGTGCGACTGGCGTCTTCAGCGATTGCAGACGTACATCGTGATTTCGAAGCCGAAGCGAATTTCAGCAGCGGCTGGGGTTTCCCATTTCATGTCGTGCTCCCGATCGGGTTGGAAGGCGTGATTCGAGCCGATGCCGGCCCGCGTACCGAGGCATCGATTCGGTACCGGCTGCAGTTTCGATCAAGGCCGCCGCCCGAGGCATCGGCGGTTCCGGGATTTCCGGCTCATGAATTTCTTGAGTCGGATGCTGCGATGCAACACCGTGCGCCTCCCGTCAGGGGCCTGCCTCGATGGCCTAACATCGGCGCGGTGAGTCTGCGCCTTCAAATCAACCTGATCATCGCGGGGATGATCGCGATCTTCACCGTGCTGCTGGTGTGGCAGCGGGTCGAGGACACCCGCCGCAGCGTGCGCGAGGAGGTCGAGGCGGCCAGCATCGTGGCCTCCCAGGTCCTGACTCGCGTCGGATTCATCTACGAGCAGGCGGGGCTTCCCGGCATGCTCGAATTCATGGTCCGCCTGGGTCACGTGCGCTCCAACGACATCTCGCTCTACGACAGCGTGGGGCGACTGCTCTACCGGTCGCCGGCCGCGACGTACAAGGCGGGGCGCGAGGCGCCGCCGTGGTTCTCGAAGCTCGTGACACCCCCGCTGTACGCGAACGAAATCGCGCTCAGCGGCGGCCGCATGGTGCTGCGCGCTGACGCCTCGCGGGCCGTGCTCGACGGCTGGGACGACCTGGTCCAACTGCTCGGCAGCGCCGCGGTCGGCCTGGTCGCGGCCAACGCGCTCGTGTACCTGCTGGCGGGCCGCGCGCTCAGGCCGCTCGGGCAGGTGGTCGAGGGCCTGCGCCGGGTCGCGCGCGGCGAGTACGAAACGCGCCTGCCGGCGTTCGCCGGCAGGGAGGCGCGGTCGATCGCCGAGGCGTTCAACACGATGACGCAGGTGGTCCAGGAGAGCGAGGCGGCGCGGCAGGCCGCCGCCGAGGCGAAGGCGAGCCTCGCCCAGTCCCGCGAGCTGACGCAGATCATCCAGTCGCGCATCGAACTGGAGCGCGCCGCGATCGCGCGCGAGCTGCACGACGAGCTGGGCCAGCAGGTGACCGCGATCAAGAGCGCCGGCCTGTCGATCGCCCAGCGGGTCGATGGCAAGGATGCGGCGCTCGAGCAGGCGTCGCGCCTGGTGGTCGAGACCGCCGGCGAGATCTACGGGGTGGTGCATCAGATCATCGCGCGCATGCGGCCGCTTGCGCTCGACGGCTTCGGCCTCGGCGATGCGCTCGGAGACCTGATCGCGGACTGGCGCCTGCAGCACCCGCGGGTCGAATTCGGCCTGCGCGCCGACCGCCTTCCGGCCGATCTCGGCGAAACGCTGACCACGGCCGCGTACCGGATCGTCCAGGAAGCCGTCAACAACGCGCTGAACCACGGCCGGCCGACGCGGGTCGACATCGAACTGCGCGCGCCCGCGGCCGATCTCGAGATCCGGGTCGCCGACAACGGCCGCGGCCTTCCCGACGACTGGAGCCGCCCCGGGCATTTCGGCGTGATAGGTATGCGCGAGCGCGCGGTCGCGCTCGGCGGATCGTTCGAACTGCTGCCGCTCGGCGGCAATTCCGGCGCCGGGGGCGGCGTCGAGGTGCGGGCGCAGATACCCTTGCAGGCGCGGCGGTAGCGGAATGCAGAACAGGAAGATCCGCGTGATGCTGGTCGACGACCACGCGGTCGTGCGGATGGGCTTCAAGCTGCTCCTGCAGGCGACCGAAGACATCGAGGTCGTGGCGGAGGCCGACAGCGGCGAGGCGGCATGCCAGCGCCTGGCCGAGGCGCGGCCCGATGTCGTCGTGATGGATCTCGCGATGCCGGGCATGGGCGGGATCGAGGCGGTCAAGCGGATCGCGGCGCGCGGCAAGGAGGTCGCGATCCTGGCGCTGTCCGCCCACGAAGACACCAGCCACCCGCGCCGCGCGCTCAAGGCGGGCGCGCTCGGCTATCTGTCGAAGCGCGGCGCGCCGGAAGCACTGATCGAGGCGATCCGGACGATCGCGCGCCGCCGCCGGTACCTGGACCCGCAGATCGCGCAACGGATGGCCGTGCAGGACCTGTCCGGCGCCGACAATCCGCTCGAGCAGCTTTCCGAGCGCGAGTTCGAGGTCTTCGTGCAGCTCGCGCGCGGACAGAGCGTCAATCAGGTCGCCGAGAATCTCAGCCTGGCGCCCTCAACCGTCGGCACGCACCTGTACAACATCAAGCAAAAGCTGGCAGTGCAGAACCAGGCCGAGATGACGCTGCTGGCCGTGCGCAGCGGAGTGATCGAGCCGTGAGCGCGGATGCCACCGACAGACATCACGATCCCGACTTGCGCCAGACCGTCGCGAGCCAGGGTTGCTGCTCGCGCGGGAGTCCTGCCGGGCGGTAATAGTGGGCAATCTCGGCGAACCCGGCGGTCGACATATAGGCACGCCAACGTTCGAGATCGTGATACGCCCCGTAGCGCCCGCGATTCCAACCTTCCTCGTTGTGTCCGCGAGGATTCGAGGCGAACAGCACTCCCCGCTCCTTCAGGGCGGCGTGCAGTTCGAGCAGCACGCGCGGCAACTCCTGGCTGGGGACGTGAAACAGCGCGGCGTTGGCGAACACGCCGTCGAAATGCCTGCCCGGTAGATCCAGTGCGAGGAAATCCTGCCGCCAGACCTCGCAGCCGCTGTAGTCGCGCGCCATCTCGGCGAAGCGCGTCGAGCCTTCCAAACCGACGACGCGATGGCCGAGTTCGGAAAACACCTTCAGGTCGCGTCCCGGTCCGCAGCCAAAGTCGAGTATGGCAAACGGCGCATCGCCCTCGATATGCCTCAGGAGAGCTTCGACGTTCTGGCTGACGTCGTGCTCACGCGTGCCTTCCCAAAACGCGGCCGCTTGCCGGTCGTAATCCTCCAGCGTGAGGTCGGAGATTTGCCGAAGGTCCTCGGGACTGAGTTTCAAGTCGATCTGGCGTCCAAATTCGGTCGTGTCCGCCGAAAGCGAGCGCTAGTGCGGCCACAGCCAGCCGAACACGCCGGCCGTCAGCAGCGCGTAGACAAGCCCGTCGATGGTCGACCGGATGGTCGTCGCCCACCGTCGACCGAACCAGATCGACAGCGGCCACAGCGCGAGCGAATAGCCGGCGAACGCCACCATGCTCACGACCTGGAACACGCGCAGATAGGGAGCGCCGGGCGGCAATGCGGCCGCCGCCACGTACGCGGCGAAGAACCCGACCACCAGCGAGTAGACGAACCACTGGCCGAGCATCTTGCCCATCGCTATCGGCTCGTTGGGCCGCACGGTCATCACGACCACCGGGCCCGCCTTGATCTTCTCCATGAACGCCGGCGTCTTCATGTCGTTCATGTCCGCCGGCCGCGGGGCGGCGTAGTCGCCCGGCGGGATCCCCAGCGGGCGAACTGCCGCCGCGAACCGATCCTCGTCCGGCAGCTTCGAGTAGTCGTCCCTATGCCACGGGAGGGCCATGTGGATCACGGAGCTCGCGATGAAGACGAGAACGGCGGACAGCAGCAAAGGCAGCCAAAGCGCGGCCAGGCTGGTGGTCATAGGGCTCCTCCTGAAGATCGTGGTTTTCGACGCTGAAGCTCCCCCTTGGGACGGTACCGAGTTTCGACCTCGAACCGTCATTCCGCATCGACGCGATCGAACGCGAGAGAAAGCCGGCCGACCTCACCCTTCTGCAACGCCAGCACCCGAAAGCGCCCCTCGGACGCGTAGTCGCGAAATGCCTTGTCGACGACCCCGATTTCGACCAGCTTCACGACGTCGTCGCGGGCCGCCGGCAGGTCGCACGACTTCACGAGGACGAGGCAATCGGCCTCCAGCTGCGCCGCGAGCCAGGCGGCGAGACTGTCGCTGGTGACGTCCCAGCCGTAGGACAGACCATCGGCCTCGCCCAGCCGGTGATCGGGCAGCCAGACCGCCGAGCGCCCCGCGCGCAGCGCCGCCGCGATCTCGCCGCGGTTCATGCTGGCCACGAGCGTGGGCTCGAGGCCGCACATCAACATGCCGTATTGCTGCATCCCGAGCAGCGCCATCCGGTGCGCGGTCTCGTCGGAAAAATGCCAGCGCACCTGGCTCGCGCGCACCAGTTCGGCGTAGGGCCCGCCGCCCGGAACGATCACGGCACCCCCTCCTGCCAGCGCCGACAGCCAGCGAGCGAGCGCCGGGTCTTCCGCGAGGCTGCCGCCGATCTTGACCACGATGCAGGCTCCGGACTTCAAGCAACCCCCTCGGCTTCGAAAGCAAGCAACCCGACCGCGAGCGCGGCGGCGCACTGGGCGGCCGCGGCCGCACCGACCGGCAACGCCCCGACCAGCGGCGCGAAATCAGCCAGCGGCCGCTGCATCCGGCGCGCGATGTGAGCGACCAGGAACGCGCCGCAGCCGGCGGCGACCAGCGGCGCCTCGGACGCCACCGGCGTGCGCGAAAGCACCGCGGCGATGCCCTGGCCGATCGTCTCCAGCTGGCGCTCGCGGAACCACCCGGCCAGCTCCCGCCAGCGCGGCAGCGATCCGCTTGCGGCATCCATGCCGACCATGCGCGCGATCCGGCGCGCGCTCGCTTCGGCGGTCTTCGGGCCGCGATCGGCCGCGGGATGCTGGTCGACACTTTCGTCGAGCTCGCCGGTCAGCCGATACACGTCGGCCATTGTCGCGAACGACTCGGGAATCAACGGGATCCACGCCCCGCCGCAGGGAGCCGCCGGCCCGAACGCGATCAGCGGCGTGCGGACGGTCCCGCTATAGACGAGCTCGCCGGCCACGAGCCGGGACGCATCGTCGTGGCCCTGCGCCAGGACCTTGCCGCCGCCGATCGGCACGATGTCCGTGGTCGTCGTTCCGATGTCGATCAGCAGCGCGTCGCGCACGCGCGCCGCGACCAGGGCGGCGGTCGCGCGCCAGTTCGCCGATGCGACATCGGCGGCACAGCCGCGCGCCGCCGAAGCGTCCACGAAGCCGCGCACGCCCGCGAAGATGCGCACCGGCCGCGGCGCGAAGCGCTCCCGCAGCGTCTGCGCGATGCGCGACACGCCGTCGGCGCGGTCGGTGAACAGATCGGCCATCTCGCCGCTCATCGTCGCCGCGTGGCGCGCCGCGTCGCCGAAGCGGGACTGCGCCCTGTCGAGCGCGCCCAGCAGGCGCGGCAGGCCCTCCCACAGCGGACAGACCCACTGCTCGGCCGCGACGGCCCGGCCCTCGCGGTCGATCGCGGCCGCCTTCAGGTGCGCGCCGCCGACGTCCCAGCCGATCAGCGCGAGCTCAGGCGAAGCCATCGCACAGTCCGAGTTTGACCGGCCGGTCGTGGCGCCGCTCGATCGCTCCCGGGTCGCGCCTGAGCGCACCGGCGACGACGCGCTGCGCGAGGTTGATCCCCAGCGCGGCTGCGAGTCCGACGTAGGAGGTGGTGAGCCGCGGATTGACCTCGATCGCGACCGGCCCCGCGGCCGTCATGTTCAGATCGATCCCGAAATATCCGAACAGGCCCGGGATCGCCGCCGCGACGCGGCGTGCGAACGCGGCGAGATCCGGACGCGCCGCGAGCGCGTTCACGGTCAGCCCGGCGAGCTCCAGCGCGCCGTCGCGCACCCGCAGGTGCTGCCGGTTGACGCTCAGCAGCTGCGTGCCCGGACCGTCGCAGAAGACCGAAAGGCTGAGCGAATCGCCCTCGATCCACGGCTGGGCAACGTAGCCCGCTCCGCGCCGCGCGAGCGCCTGCGCCGCCTGCACCGCATCGTCGAAAAGCAGCGTATCCACCGCGCCTGCGCCGTCGTCGGGCTTGATCACCCAGCGCCGCGGTGCCCCAGGCAGGCGCTCGCCGGGCGTATAGGTCGGCACCGCGGCGACGCCATGCGCCAGCAGGCGCGCGACGGTCCTGCGCTTGCTGGCAGCCACGGCGATCGCGGCCGGCCGCGGCGTCAGCAGCAGCCGGTCATGCGCAACGACGGCGCGCGCGAGGCGCTCCAGTTCGCCGCCCGTCTCGGGTGCGATCGGCCAGACCGCATCGGC
Organism: uncultured Burkholderiaceae bacterium; assembly: GCA_964512305.1. Lineage (GTDB taxonomy): Bacteria > Pseudomonadota > Gammaproteobacteria > Burkholderiales > Burkholderiaceae_F > CAZEIW01. The sequence goes on from CAZEIW010000043.1 coordinate 57,273, forward strand.
GTCGGCGAGCTCGCGCGCGAAGGCCGCCGCGGGCGGCTCGCCGTGCCGCCGCCACGCGATCCGCGCGCGCTTCAAGGATGGCGACGGCAGGCGCGGATCGCGCGCGAACGTCACTTCGATGCCGGGAACCGCCTCCAGATCGGCGAGCAGCGCGCGCAGCATCAACTCGCCTTCCCGTGCGAGCGCAGGCGGCAGATCCCCGTCGATGCAGCCGCCGCCGGTTATAAACTCGTAGACATGGACTCGCACGGGCGTTCAGGCTCGGCTCGGTTTGTCGTCGTTCCGGTCATCGACGTGCGCGCGGGTCAGGTCGTGCATGCGCGGCGGGGCGAGCGCGAACGCTACCGGCCGCTGAACTCCGGGATTGCGCATTCGGCGGCTCCGGAAGACGTGGTCGACGGACTGCTCGCACTTTACCCGTTCCGGACCCTCTACATCGCGGACCTGGACGGGATCGGCGGGAGGGAGCCGCAGATCGCGCTGCTGCGGAGCCTGCGCAGGCGCGCCGTGAACGCCGAATTGTGGATCGACGCCGGCGTGGCGAGCCTGCCGCTTCTGCGCTCGATCGTCGAGATCGGAACGCCCGTGCTCGGGACGGAGAGCCTGACCGCGGACGGCGCCGATGCGATCCTCAACAGGGCGCCCGATGCGGTGCTGTCGGTCGACTTCCGGGGGGCGCGGTTCCTCGGGCCGCCCGATCTTCTCGCCTCGCCCCGGCGCTGGCCGCGGCGCCTCATCGCGATGAACCTGGAACAGGTCGGCAGCGGCGCGGGACCGGATCTGGAACTGCTGGCGCGGCTGCGCGGCGCGGCTCCGCAGGGCGAGATCTATGCCGCCGGCGGCGTGCGCGATGCGCAGGATCTGCGCACCGTCGCGGCGGCAGGCGCCCGCGGCGCACTGGTCGCAACCTGCCTGCACGAACGGCGGTTGGACCGGGCGCAGATCGAAGCGATCGAGGGCGATTGAAATTGCAACGGGGCGGCCGCAGCCGCCCCGTCGTGTCGCGGGCCGTGCCGCCTTACTTCGGCGAGAACGGGTGCTTGACCGAGCCCTTCTTCGCGGTGACTTCCGCTGCGGTCGGGGTTCCCGCCACGGCGCGCTCGATCGCCTCCTTGGTGGCGCGATAGTTGTAATCGAAGATCTTGTTGTCGTCGGCTGCCTGCCAGTGGATGAAGACGCCGACGCACACGAACAGGTTGTCGGCCTCATCGGCCGGGATCACGCCGGCCTGAACGCTGTCGGCCACGGCCCGCGCGACTGCCGCCTGCGCCGGCCCGAACATCTGCACTGCCTGCTTGGCGCCCTTGATCGTGACCTTGTTGAACATCACGGTGTTGGGCTTGCAGGGGAGGTTCGGCGCGATCACCGCGAGCAGCGAGGTAAAGCCGTCCTTGTTGTTGGTCAGCGCATGGCAGAACGCCGACTCGGCGGAGCTCCCGCGCGGCCCGATCAGCAGGTCGATGTGTGCGACCTCGTTGCCGTCACCGATCAGCGATTCGCCCACACCGACCTTCGTGATTTTTGCCATCTGTCTCTCCCTAACTGATGATTGCTGCGGTCGTTGAAAAAAAACGCGTGAAACCACTCGATGATGGCTCTCATGCCTCGCGCGCCGGTCCTGCCCCTCCCCTACGCCGGAGCCAGCTTCGCCGCGAAGATGGTTGCCACCGTCAGATCCGCGCTCGTGCCGGGATTCAATCCCTGAGCTTTCAAGCTTAGATCCCACCGCGCGAGCATTGCAACTGCATCCGCGGTATCCGTACTCTGAGCGAGACAACTCAGGCATTCCTTTGCATATATCGCTACCGCCTGCGCGGTATCGGTGCCGTGTTTCCTCTCGATGTGCGTGTCCAAGATCGCGGCCAGAAACGAGAGGTAAGTCCAGGTCGCGGCCAGTGCCTCGTCGCCGTACTTGCGCAGGCCGTCCTGCCATGCGGCCAGGCCGCGACCGAACACGTCCCTGAAGCCTTCGCTGTATTGGCGCGCGATGGTGTCGCGGGCCGCCGCCGCCCGCATCGCGGAAAGCAAGGTCACCGTGGGCGACTCGCGTACGTCGTAGCGCTCCGCGGTTCCGAGGCCGCCCGGCGCGGCGAGGCGGATCGCGCGATACGCGAGCTCCGCGTCGGCCTGATCGAGATCCTCCAGCACGCGCTCGACACGACGGCGCAGATCCGCCGGCCGCGCCGCGCCGGGCATCTCGGCCGCGCGGCACAGCGGCGCCGCGAGCAGCACGATGCCGAGGTTGGTATTGCATCGCACAACCCGCCGCGTCTCCGCGATCGCGCGCCACACGCGCATTCCGACGCGCGCGCCCGCAGCGCAGACGGCTGGCGCGCTCGCCTGCGCGGAGCGCAGGAAATCGTCGGCGGTCATTTCGTGCGCGGGCGCGCCAAGGCGCACGTTCCCCGGCTTGAGGGCGGCAACATCGAGCTCGCATGCCTGAAGGTAGCTCCGCTCGATCGCGCGCTGCGCGGCCGCGGCTTCAGGCTGCTCGGCCGGCGCGTCGATTCCGCCCGGAAGCCGCATGTCGGTCAGGCAGTCGCGTGGCGCCGGAGGTCGAGGTACCGGGCCGCGAGGTCCGCAACCAGCGCGTCGGCGATGCTGAACGGCACGACCGCCTGCAGGCCCTGCCAGGCCGGAACGCTGTTGACCTCGATCACGACCCAGCGTCCGCCGGCGTCGCGCATCAGGTCGACGCCCGCATAGTCGGTGCCGATCGCCGCGCTGGCCGCGACCGCAAGTTCCGCCAGTTCGCCCTCGGCCGGCACCGGCTCGACGCTCGCGCCGCGCGCCACGTTCGTGACCCAGCCACGCCCACGCCGCAGCATCGCGGCGATCGGACGCCCGCCCGCGACGAGCACGCGCCAGTCGTGCCAGTTGCCGGCGCCCGAGTCGAGGAACCGCTGCAGGTACCACACGCCGTTGACCGCGGCTGCGTCGGGCACGTCGGAGCCGGCCGCGAGGCGCTGCAGCCCCTTGCCCTGCGAACCGAACAACGGCTTCGCCACCAGCTCATGGCCCTGCGAAGTTTCGCGCATCAGCACGTTGCGCGCGACGCTGGCCTGCTCCGTGACCCAGGTCGGCAGCGTCGGAATCCCGTGCCGGCGCAGCAGGAAAGTCGTCATCGCCTTGTCCACGCTGCGCTCGATCGAGCGCGCGTCGTTGTACACGGGCACGCCGAGCTCGCGCAGCGCGTGCAGAACGGAAAGGCGCAGCGTCACCTGCTCGAAAGTGCCGGCCGAAATGCCGCGCACGAACGCGGCCGCCGGCAGCTGCCGCTCGAATCCCGGCAGCCGGACGCCCGCGCGCGCGCCCTCGACGTCGACGCCACAGTCCGACAGGCTCGCATAGCGCGACTCGAGTCCGCGGCGCCTGAAGGCGCGGCGCAGCTCGCGCCCGTGCCAGCCGGGCTCGTCCGTCAGGATCGCGATCTGTGCCGGCATGTGGACTCGAACATCAGGACTCGAACGAGCGTGCCAGCAGCTCGTCGTTCGTCTCGCCGCCGCGGAAGCTGCGCCCGCTTGCGAGGTTGGTCACCAGGGCCGTGGCCGGAGCGAACAGCATCGGATCGATCTTGTAGAAGTCGAAACCGTAGCTGCGGAACACTTCCGCGAACGGCCTGCCGTAGTCGCGCGACGCGCTACAGGGCAGCCGCGCGGCGAGCTCGGCCGCCGCCCCATCGTCGCAGCGCACGAACAGGTGAACGGCTCCGCCGAACAGGATCGCATCGTTGCTGCGTCCCATCGCGGTCAGGAACTCCGGCGACGGCGGCGGCAGCGGCGCATGCCCCGCGCCGTCGACCAGCGCGTCCAGGGGGAAGCCGAGCGCATGCATCTTGTGCAGCGCGACCTCGAGCACGCGCGCGACGATCTGCACCATGCCGGCCAGGCTCTGGGTCGGCGTGAGGATCACGGTCAGCCTCCTGGGCGCGACGCCGCAGTCGCGGGCGACCTTGTCGATGATCTCCTCCGGAGGCGGGCGATCGACCTCCAGGACCAGGCAGGTGGCATCGCCCCGGTCGCGATAGCCGAGCTCGGCGAACAGCGGCTCCTTCACCGCGAGCGCGCGTGCCGGACCGGAGCCCAGCGCCTGGAATTTCTGTTTGCCGCTGCCCGCCGACAGGCTCCAGCCCGCGTATTGCGATCCGAGGCAGGCCAGAACCGGGTCGGACGCGGCGACCGTGACCGCTAGCGGCCAGCGGCCGGGGCCTGCAGTGAGCGCGACGGAACCGAGCCCGCCCAGGCAGATCTCGGCGATGCGCCGGCCGGCCTCCAGGCCGCCGCGGGCGCCGATACCGGCGTCGATCAGGGTCGCGCCGCCCGGCATCGTCGTCACCACAAGCCGCAGGTCCCCGGCACGCTCGAGCAACTGAGCCACCAGCGGCGCCGAGCGGCCGTTGACGCTCGCTCGCGTCTGCACCGGCGGGGGCTGTCCGGGTTCCATCGCCGTCAGGCTCGCGGGTTCAGCCGAGGTTCCAGCCGCAACTCGACGCTGCGGCGGCGCGCCGCCGCCTGCGCGCGCGCGCGCCGGGCCGTCGACGAAACGGCGTGCACCGTGCACACCGGCATGCCGGCCGCCACCTCCGCCGGCACCGTGGGCACGTCGCTGCACCACTGCGGGAACGTGAAACGCGACGGCAGCCGGACCGGACGCGGCGCGTACACCAGCGCGTGCGCGCGCGCGCCCGGCGCCGCCGGCAGGCGCGCGGGCAGCCGTCCGCGGCACGCGAGCAGATGCTGCTCGAACAGCCCGCCGGGCCAGCCCGCGTCGTACAGATCGAGCGTCGCCGACGGACGAGGATTGATCTCGAGCACCTGGTAGCGCCCGCGCTCGAGCAGGAAATCGATGCTGTTGCACCCGACCAGCCCGAGCGACGCGACCAGCGCGTCCAGATCGGATTGCAGCCGCTCGCGCAGACGAGGCACGAGCTCGACCGGTCCGGCGGCCCCGCCGTACGCATGGCGGCAGCCGCCCGAGCGCGCGGTCCACTGTTGCGATACACCGACGATCGCGGCGCGGCGACCGTCGGCAAGGAACAGCGCCGAAAGGCTCAGTCCGGCGGCCCGGCGCTGGTAGTAGCGTGCCGTGCCGGGCGACCGCGCGGCGGGACGGACATGCGATCCGCCGCTCGCGCCGACGCGCTTCGACAGCCAGCCGCGAAGGTCGGCAGGCGCACTGAAGGCGATCGCCGGATGCGCGATCGCAAGCTCGTCCAGCAACCCGAAGAACCCGACGGGATCCTTGACCCTGGTCACGGTCGACGGCGCATTGCCGCAAAGAGGCACCAGCTCGGAGAGCCGCGCGAGCAGGGGCGGGTCGCCTTCCAAACCGGCGCCGACGACGAGCCCCTGATAGCGATGCCTGCGCGCCGCGCGTTCGACCCGGCCCATCAGATCGTCGGGATCGAAAGCCAGCGCTCGCGCATCGGTGTCGAGATGGCCCCGGACGCGTGCCGTCGCCTGTGCCCAGCGCCGGGTATCGCTGTCGTCGAACAGGTCGAGCGCATGCACGCGATGGCTGCCGCGCGCGGCCGATTGCGCAAGCGAGCGCGCCGACAGCGCGACGACCAGCCACGGGCTTGCGTTCGATCTCGTCACGGCCGCGCGGGACCGGATGGGCGGATCACTAGCCGACGAGCGCTCGCGCCCGCGCGAAAGCGTCGCGAAAGTCGATGAACTGCGGCTTGTCGGCGCTCAGCATCACTTCGAACAGGCCGCGCTGCACCTTGTACTTGACGTTGCCGATCGCCAGCGCGCCGATGCCGACGGCACGTCCCGAGGCCGCCGCTAGCGGCTTGCCGCTGTCCATCACCGCGACCCCCTCGATGCCTTCCGGCGGCACGGCATTCACGTCGGCGGCAACCCGCAGCGCATCGGCCGACTCGAGATCGACCCGATCCAGCACCCGCACGCCCGCCTTGCCGCTGGCCAGCACGACGTGCTTGCCGCGCAACAGCGCCCGCCGCTGCGATGTGTCCGCGGCGCAGGCGGCGCCGACGGTCACGCCGTAGCGCTTGGCGCACATCGCCGCGACGCCGCGCGCGCGCTCGACACTGTGGTGGCTGACCAGCGTGACCGCGGCGCCGGCGCCGGCCGCGAGCATCCCGGCGCAGGCGCCGACCGGGCCCGTGCCTCCGAAGACAAGCACGTCGAGCCCCTGAAGCCCCGGTGCCTGGAGCTCGCGCAATTGCGCCTCGACCGCGGCGACCATCGCGGCGGCCGTCGTATACGCGCCGCTCGGATCGGCGAAGACCGACGCCTGGAACGGCGGCACCATCGCCTTGCGCGCGGATTCGAGCATGTCGGCGGCGAGATCGAGCTCACGGCCGCCGATGAAGATGCCGGTGCGCTTAACGCCCTTCGGGCCACGCGAGAAGATCGCGTCCTGGGTGAGGCCGGCGATCTCCTCCAGCGTGACCTGGGTGTACGGCAGCACCGAGTTGAAGCCTGCGTCGAGCGCCATGTTGATGTCGAACGGGCTCGCATGGCGCGCGGGCGTGAAGAAATGCAGGATGAATGGGCTTTCCATCGTCGAGGCTTTCCGGCTGTTTCGTTGGTTCCGTGGCCGCGCGTCAGGCGGTCGCGGCGAAGCGGGATGCCTGGGGCGGGGTGACCGAGCGCTGGGCGCCACGGTTGCGGCCGCGGACGATCCGGACCCCGAGGTCGTGCGTGGCCTGCTCCTGCCTCAGGTCGCGCGCCAGAGCTTCGGCCTGCGCCGCCGAGCCGGCGATCGCGAAACCGGTCGGTCCCCAGGAACTCTGCCCGACGCCCGCCGCGCCGGCGGCATGCAGCCGCTCGAGCGCTTGCGCGACGCGCGCGCTCGCGAAGCGGCCGCCCTGCACCGGCGCGAAATAGTCGCCGACGGCGGCCTGCAACTCCGTCACCGCCGCGCCGAACTCGGCGACCCGGCCATCGGCCAGCGCAGGCAACAGGCGCATCAGGACGAGGCGCGCAAGCTGCGCCGCGCGCTCCTCGGGAAACGGCGGGAGGCGGCGGAACGCGGCGAGTTCCTGCTCGCCGTGCAGGCCCTCGCGCGAGCGATCGAAGACCAGGACAAGGCGCCAGTCGGCAGGGAAGGCCAGACGGCTGATCAGGGGCGGCGGCGTGCCGTCTTCGCCGCGCCCGCCGTCGAGCACGAACCCGCCGCTCTCGAAAGTGCCGATGCCGATGCCCGAGCGCGCGCCACGGTCGAGGATCTGCGCCAGCGCGCGCGGCGTCAGGTTCAGCGAATGCAGGTCGGAAACCGCGGCGCCGGTCGCCAACGCGATCTGCGTCCCGGAGCCCAAGCCCACGTGCGGCGCGATCGTCCGCTCGACCTCGACGCGCACGTCGCCGCGGAAGCCCGCGCGCTCGCGCAGCAGGGTCAGGACCTCGCGCACGCGCTCCGTGCCCGGACCTTCGATCGAGGTCGCGTCCGCGCGCGAGACGCGCACGCACACGCCGAGATCCTCGAGCGCGAGGCCCAGGCTGCCGAACCGGCGGCCCAGGCCGCCGTGCAGGTCGACGAACCCCAGGTGCAGCCGTGCCGGCGCTTCGATCCGAACCCCGGCAACGGCCGCTAGGGAATCAGCGCTCGCGCGCGCGCGCAGCTCCAAGCTCGATCCTTTGCGATCAGGTCGCGCGACCGTCCGATGCGATCGCGGCAGCGAATCAGGCGCTTCGACCCGCTTTGACCCGCTTCGACCATCGCGCGGCATGTCCGTGGAAACGCCGAACTCAGGGACGCACAGCGGTCTTAAGCGTGTGGTCTGAAACGCGAACTCATCGATGGTGGAGGATAGGGGAAGGCGTGAGTCTCTGCAATGAGATCGGCGTGGTTTATCCAGGAGTCGACGATCGAATATGAAACCACATGCAGCAAGGTTGCTCGCCGAGCATCACGCGCATGCGCACCGAATCGCTGCCCGCGTGCACCGCAACGTCTGCGGCGACGGGACGCCGTTACAATCGACGCCATGCAAACCGCCGCCGACTCGCAGGGCGGGGCAACCGGATCTGCGCGCGGTGCTCACGCCACCACCTGTCCGTTCTGTGGCCTGCTGTGCGATGACGTGATCGTCGCGACCGATCGCGCCGGAGCGGTCACCGGGGTCGCCAATGGCTGCCGGCTCAGCCGCGAGGGATACGCCGGCGCCCCCGGCGCGGTACGGCATGGGCCCATGGTGCGCGGCCGCGCGTCGAGCTTCGAGCAGGCGGTCGCCGCGGCTGCGCGGCTGCTCGATCGTTCCAGCCAGAGCATATTCGGGGGTCTCGCGGTCGACATCGCCTCGATGCGTGTTCTGGTCGAGCTCGCCGATCGCTGCGGCGCGGTGGTCGACCATGGAAACTCGAGGGCCAAGTTCCGCAACCTGCTCGCGTTCCAGGACCGGGGGGCCATCACGACGACGCTGGCCGAAGCGCGAAACCGCGCCGACCTGCTGATCGTGATCGGCACCGACGTCGTCAGCCGCTTCCCGCGCTTCTTCGAGCGCATCGCCCCCGGCCCCGCCGCGGGCGAATTCGCATCGCCAGGGACCGGACGCAGGATCGTATTCGTCGGCGACCACCACCCGCCGCCGGCGGAAGCGGGCACGGCGAACACGCTCTTCTGCGCGCGCGAACAGCTGCCGCAGCTGCTGGGCGCGCTCGCCGCGCTCGCGAGCGGCGCGCGGCTGCAGGCCGACCGCGCCGGCGACGTGAGCGTCGAGCGCCTGCGGGAGCTCGCGGCGGCGATGCGGCAGGCGCGGTACGGCGTGATCGCCTGGTCCGCCGCCGATCTCGAATTCGCTCATGCGGAACTGGCGGTGCAGGCGATCATGCGGATCGTGTTCGAGCTCAACCGGACGACACGATTCGCCGCTCTGCCGCTCGGCGGCAGCGAGGGCGATCTGAGCGCCGACGCCGTGCTGCTGTGGCAGGTCGGCTATCCGTTCCGCACCGGCTTTGCGGCGGGCCGCCCCGAATACGACCCCTGTCGATTCGATTCGGCCCGCATGCTGGCCAGCGGCGAGGCCGATGCGCTCCTCTGGGTGTCCGTCTTCGGCGATCGCCTGTCACCTCCGGAACACGCGCCGCCGACGATCCTGTTGTCGGTGCCCTGGGCGGCCGCCGCGCCGCGGTGCGAGGTCTTCCTGCCGGTCGGGACGCCGGGCGTCGATTTCGCCGGTCACCTCGTGCGGACCGACAAGGTGCTGACGATGCGCGTCGAGCCGGTGCGCGCGGCCGCCGCCGCGCCCTCCCCGGCGCTCGTCCTGCGCGCCATTGTCGACGCGCTGCCGCAGGCGTGACAAAGGCATGAGGGCGATCCGATGCTGACCCGTCTGCGCGGCGGGCGGGTCATCGATCCGGCGAACGGGATCGACGGCGCCATGCGCGATGTCGTCATGCGCGACGGCCGCGTCGTCGACGCGCCGCCCCAAGAGCGGGCCGACCGCGAGCTCGACGTCAGCGGCTGCGTGCTGATGCCCGGCGCGATCGACCTGCACACCCACATCGGCGGCGGCAAGATGAACCTCGCGCGCCTGCTTTTGCCCGAGGACCACCGGCGGCGCGAATACGAGCGCGGCGCGCTGACCCGCGCCTGCTGCGGCCACGCCGCGCCGAGCACGCTGGCCGCGGGGTACCGCTACGCCGAGATGGGTTACACGGCCTGCTTCGAGCCGGCGATGCTGCCGATCAACGCGCGCCAGACGCACCTCGAGCTCGGCGACACGCCCATCGTCGACAAGGGGTGCTACGCGCTGCTCGGCAACGACGACTTCCTGCTGCGCATGCTCGCGAGCGGCGCGCCGCAGCAAAGCATCAACGACTACGTCGGCTGGATCCTCGATTGCACGCACGCGATCGCGATCAAGGTGGTGAACCCGGGCGGCATCAGCGCGTTCAAGTTCAACCAGCGCAAGCTCGACATCGACGAGGAGCACCCCCACTACCGGGTCACGCCGCGGCGCGTGCTGCAGGCCCTGTCGCGCGCGGTGCACGATCTCGGCGTGCCGCACGGCCTGCACGTTCACGCCTGCAACCTCGGAGTGCCGGGAAACGTCGACACCACGCTGGCGACGATCAGCGCGGCCGAAGGGCTGCCGATCCACCTGACGCACGTCCAGTTCCACAGCTACGGAACCGAGGGCGACCGGAAGTTCTCTTCCGCCGCGGCGCGCGTGGCGGAGGCGATCAACGGCAACCCGAACGTCAGCGCCGATGTCGGGCAGATCATGTTCGGCCGCACCGTCACCGCGTCCGCCGACAGCATGTCGCAGCACCGCAACGCCGGCCTGGCCTCGCCGCGCAAGTCGGTGGTGATGGACATCGAGTGCGACGCCGGCTGCGGCGTCGTGCCGTTCCGGTATCGCGACAGCAGTTTCGTCAACGCGCTGCAGTGGGCGATCGGCCTGGAGATCTTCCTGTCGGTGCGCGACCCGTGGCGCATCTTCGTCACGACCGACCACCCGAACGGCGCGCCGTTCACGAGTTACCCGCACCTGATCCGGCTGCTGATGGACCGGGCGTTCCGCAACGAGAAGCTGCAGTCGATCAATGCGGATGCGCGCAAGCTGTCGACGCTGGGCAGCCTGGAGCGCGAGTACTCGTTGTACGAGATCGCGATCATGACGCGCGCGGCGCCCGCGCGCACGCTCGGCCTGCACGACCGCGGGCACCTGGGCGCGGGCGCCGCCGCCGACGTGGTCGTGTACCGGGACCAGCCCGACCGCGAGCGGATGTTCGAGCGCCCCGAGTACGTGTTCAAGGACGGCGAGCTGGTGGCGCGCGACGGGCGCATCGTCAAGGTCACGGTCGGGAATCTGCATGCGGTGAAGCCGGACTACGACCGCGCGATCGAGGGCCCGCTGGCGGAGCACTTCGAGCGCTTCGAGACGACCCGCTTCGCCGGTTTCCGCATCGGCGCCGACGAGGTCTGCGAGTGCGGCAACGGCTCGCGCCTGATCGTCCACGCCTGCAGGGCGGGCGCGCGATGATCGTCAACGGCGTCGCCATCGACGAGACCTTCGCCGAGGCGTTCGGCATGAAGGCGACGCGCGTCGTCATCACGGCGCACAACGGCGAGTGGGTGCGCCATGCGGCGGTTGCGCTGACCGGCTTCGCCACCTCGGTGATCGCCTGCGGCTGCGAGGCCGGCATCGAGCGCGAGCTGCCGGCCTCGGAGACGCCCGATGGCCGTCCCGGCGCGAGCGTGCTGCTGTTTTCGACCTCGACCTCGGAGCTCAGGAAGCAGCTCGAACGCCGCGTCGGCCAGTGCGTGCTGACCTCGCCGACCAGCGCCGTGTTCGCCGGCCTCACGCAGGGCTCGCCGCTGCCGCTGGGCAAGGCGTTGCGCTACTTCGGCGACGGGCACCAGATCTCGAAGGTCATCGCCGGCAGGCGGTACTGGCGGGTGCCGGTGATGGACGGCGAATTCGTCGCCGAGGACACCACCGCGATGACCGACGGCATCGGAGGCGGCAACCTGCTGATCCTCGCTTCCGCAGTGGAGCCGGCACTGGCCGCGGCACAGGCCGCGGTGGAGGCGATGCGCGCGGTCGAAGGCGCGATCATGCCGTTTCCGGGCGGCGTCGTTCGTTCCGGTTCGAAAGTCGGCTCCAAATACAAGGCGCTGCCGGCGTCGACCAACGACGCGTTCTGCCCCACCTTGCGCGGCGCGGTCGAAACGGCGCTGGGACCCGACGTCGGCTGCGTGCTGGAGATCGTGATCGACGGCCTGACCGCGCAGGCGATCCGCGATGCGATGCGCGCCGGCATGCGGGCCGCCTGCGGGATCGGAGCGGCCGGCGGGGTGCGCCGGATCAGCGCCGGCAACTACGGCGGCAAGCTGGGCAAGTTCCATTTTGCACTGCGGGAGCTGATGCGGTGAGCGGCCTGCGGCTGCGACTGCGTCCGGGCCTGCCGCCGCTGCGGGTCGACGTGTCCGATCTGACGCCGCGGCGCGTGGCGGGGCTCTCCGTGGAAGCGGTCGCGCGCCTGGGATTGCGCCTCGGCCGCAAGCCGGTCGCGGTGGGCGATCTGTTCGACGTGGCAGCCGGCGACCCGGAGCGGATCGTGTTCGAAGGCGACGCGTCGAGGCTCGACGGCATCGGCGCTTCGCTCGACGGGGGCGCGATCCGCGTCGAGGGCGATGCCGGCATGCGGGTCGGCGCCGGCATGAGCGCCGGCGAGATTTCCGTCGGAGGAAGCGTGGGCGCGCTCGCCGCCTGCGCGATGAGCGGCGGAAGCCTCCGGGTCGAGGGATCGGTCGGCGATTTCCTCGGCGCGGCAATGCCCGGCGAGCACCGCGGCATGCGTGGCGGTGTGGTGCGTGTCGGCGGCCGCGCCGGCGACCGCGCCGGCGACCACATGCGACGCGGATTGATCCTGATCGAGGGCGACTGCGGCGACTACTGCGGCTCGCGCATGGGCGGCGGAACGATCGCGATGCTGGGCGCCTGCGGCGCGCTGCCGGGGTATGCGATGCGGCGCGGCTCGCTGCTTCTGTGCGGCCCCGCGCCATCGCCGCCCCCGACGTTCAACGACTGCGGCGAGGTCCCGCTCGGTTTCCTCGCGCTGCTGGTGCGCGGCTGGCGCGGCGTCTCGCCCCGCTTCGACGCGCTCGCGCGCAACCATTGCAGCGTCCGGCGCTGGGTCGGCGATCTCGGGTTCGGCGGACAGGGGGAATTGCTGCATTGGCCCGAGCGCTGACGCGGTCGGGCCGGCCCGGGAGCCTTACTTCACGATCTCCCCCGTCGACACGAACGTCAGCGTCTCATCGAGCACCATCGGCGCGCCCTCGTTGCGCGAGGGCACGCGCCCCTCGATCTGATAGACGGCACCGGGCACGCGATCGCTGATCGTGAAGACGTAGGTCTTGGTCGCCAGCTTCTCGAAGCGCGCGCGGTTCGGATCGTCGAGATAGGGCGCGATCACGATCTGCGTCGCGTCCACCAGGTCATCGCCCACCTTGACCCGGATCTCCCTGGCGTCGAAGTGATCTGCCAGCGCCATGCGGATGCGCTTGCGGAAATAATCCGCCTTGCCGCCGGTCAGCCGCGACATTTCGCGGATCTCGCGCTCGAGGAAGAAGAGCAGCACCGGATTGCCCTCGGCGTGCTCGACCGGCGGATACGGGAGCCGGCGCTCGCCCGAGAAGAAGCGCGCACTGCCGTCCTTGGTGCCGGCCTCGGCGCCGGGCGTCACGTCGATGTCGACCGTGTCCTCGAATCCTCCCTCCAGAGAGCCGCTCTTGCGGAACTGGTAGTGCAGGCGGCGCGGCACGGCGACAGCGGCCAGGTGGTTCGACATGAAAAGCAGCGTCTCGGCGCGCGAGATCGGTTGGGGGGTTTCCTCCCGCTCGGGTGCCGCGGTGCCCTTCGGCGCCCCGGCGTCCTGTGCCGGCGCGGGTAGCGCCAGGCACGCCGCGACCATCGGCGCCAGCCACCCCGCAACGCTCGGAGCAGTCCTTCCGCGCTTCAATTGGCTGCCGTCAGGGGCAGGACGCGGCCTTCCTCGTCGACCAGCGGAACGCCGTACGTGCCGAGGATCGCGTCGATTTCGGCCTTCTTGCCGGCCACGAGAGCGTCGATGCGATCGCGCCAGGCTTTTTCGCCGAAGCGCATCCCCATCGCGATCGGGAAGTCGAAGTGGTGCTCCTTGTCCTTGTCCGGCGGAAACGGCGCCAGCAGGAGCTCGGGCGAATGCGAATTGCGCGCGTAGTACCCGGCGATCGGACCCCACGCGAAGGCCACGTCGATCCTGCCCGACATCAGCTCCCGGTCGATGATCTGGCCGGGATACACGGTCGGATCGCCCGATTGCGGCGGATAGAACGTGCCCTGGTCGAACAGATGGTGCTCGAGCAGCCAGTCGGTCGGCGGCGTGCCGGCGAAGTAGCCGAAGCGGAGCGACTTCAACCGCGCCGGCTCGAGCTTGAGGAAGTCGTCGGCGGTCTTGACGTCGTCGAGCCCGACACCCTTTCGGAATACCGCGACCCAGGTCGAGCGGTAATACGGGCGCGTGCTCGCGGTGATTTCCGACGGGAATCCGACGCCGATCACGAGATCGCACTTGTAGCGGTCGTCGTGTTCGGGATCGCGCGCGCGCAAGGTGTTGCGGACGAAACCCATGCGCTGCGGCCACCACGCGTACTCGAGCTTCCACCCGAGCTCCCGCGCGATCAACGCCGCGATCTTGTTCTCGAATCCGCTCAGGCCGCGGTCGGACAGCGGAGGATTGTTGGGGTCGGCGCACACGCGCAGCACGGCGTCCGAATCGGCCGGCGCTTGAGCGGGGGCGTCGCCGGCCCCCACCAGCCCCGAGAGGGCAAGCAGGCATGCGACTGCATCGCGGCGGTTGATCATTTCTCGATCTGGTGCAGGTGGCCGGGCTTGATCGCCCCGTCGGAGCGGCCCTTCAGGTAGGCATAGAGGTTGTCGAGGTTGTCGACCACCGTCTTGACGCCGCCGAAATTCGGCATGCCCTTGTCGGGCCGGCCGTTCATCAGCGTCGTCTTGAACTGGTCCTTCGTGAGCACCTTGAGGCTGTTGACGAGCGACGGCCCGACCAGCCCCTCCTGATTGGGGCCGTGACACCGCTCGCACGCCATCGCGCGCCACGTGCGCCAACCGTTCATCGTGTTCGCGTCGACCTTGTCACCGTCGACCACCGTGTACGGCGGCGCCCCGCCCCCCGCCGCCGGCGCGACTGCCGCGGTCTGGGCGGGGGCCGCGGCGCCCTTGTCCCCCTGGTCCGCCTTGCCTTGATCCGACGGCTGAGCCGCGGCCGGCGTCGCGGCGGCTTCGGGTTTGCCGCCCCCCTCTTGCTGGGCGAACGCCATGGCAGGGCCGAGCGCCGTCAGGGCGGCGGCGACTACGACTTCAATCGACTTCATTGCTTCCTCACGCAAAACCGCCCCTTCCGGCGGTAAAGGCTACCACCGCGCGCCTGCGATTGCTCGCGCGCTAGTTTCTACGGGCAGGCGGCGAATCGGGCGGGACGGTCCCGGTCTGCTGGTGCACGAAATGCCACGCGGCCACCGCCTGCGAGATCGCGCGATGGGAGGAGCCGAGCACCGAGGGACTTCGCCACTCGTCGTCCACCGTCCACGGCAGGCCGTCGGCCGTGGCGATGGCGCCCTGGGCGCGCGCGGCGGTGGGTGCCGCCCGCTCGATCGACACGCCGACCGTGCCGACGTCGCCGAGGATGCCGGGCTTGACCACCGTGACGCGGACCCAGTGCGTTGCGAATTCGCGCAGCATGATTTCGGCGATCGCCTCGGACATCTCTTCCAGCAAGCCGTACCGCGTCTGCGCCAGTTCCGCCCTCAGGCGCTCCGCGACCGCGGCGTAGTCGATCGTGTCGGCGACATCGCCGGTCTCGAAAACCCGCCGCCCCGGTACCGCGAACTCGAGGTCGATCTCGACCGGGCGGGTCGAGGTCCGCTCATGGTGGTAGATGCCGATCTTGGCAACGGCGCGCAGTCCGCGCAGGAAAATCGTGTCCATGCGTTCTTCTCGATAAGGCGGGGCCCGGCCTGCGCGGCGGTCGAAGGCGAGCCCGATCGCAAGCGGTCGAAAAAGCGGGCCGAAAGAAAGCGCGCGAGCGAGCCCAGCTCGTTCGCGCGCCCGATCAAACGCCGGCCGAGCTCAACGCTCGGGCAGCGCAAACACCGTCAGCTGACCGCCCAGTTCCGTGTACTTGGCGAGGTCCTTGTAGCCGCCCACGGCGCCCAGGCCATCGGTGTCCTTCTCGAGCCCGGCTGCCATGCCGATGCCGGCCCAGCCGCCGATCCCGGAGAGCACGCCGATGTACTGGCGACCCTTGTACTCCCAGGTATTGACGTTGCCGATGATTCCCGACGGCGTCTTGAACTTGTAAAGCTCCTTGTTGACGTCGTGCGCATCGACGCACTTCAGGTAGCCCTCGAGCGTGCCGTAGCAGGCGAGGCCGCCGGCGGTCGTCAGCGCGCCGCTCCAGACGGAGAACCTCTCCGCATGCGACTTGACGATCTTGCCGGTGCCGGCATCCCACTCGATGAAGGCGCCCATCGAGCCCTGCATCTTGTTGGTCGCGGTTTCCGGTCCGGGGAACATCGACAGCGTGGCACC
The DNA here is from genome assembly GCA_964512305.1 of uncultured Burkholderiaceae bacterium. Classification (GTDB taxonomy): domain Bacteria; phylum Pseudomonadota; class Gammaproteobacteria; order Burkholderiales; family Burkholderiaceae_F; genus CAZEIW01. Next base: position 73,342 of record CAZEIW010000043.1, read on the forward strand.
GACGAACGGCTGGCCGGCCGTGTATTCGACCTTGAACGGCTCGTAGTCCATGCAGACGTGATTCGTCGGCACGTAGAAGTGGCCGGTCTGCGGATCGAACGACGCGGGCTGCTGATCCTTCGTGCCTAGCGCGGCGGGGCAGATGCCCTTGCTGTTGACGTCGGGGCCGTTGTGGTCGGTCGAATACTTCGCGACCACTTCCGGACGCCCGGTCCTCATGTCGACGTGCGTGGCCCAGTTGACGGCCGGATCGTACTTCTCGGCGACGAGCAGCTGGCCGGTCGTGCGATCGAGCGTGTAGCCGAAGCCGTTGCGGTCGAAGTGAACCAGCGCCTTCGTCTGCTTGCCGTGCACCGGGATGTCGGCCAGGATCATCTCGTTGATGCCGTCATAGTCCCACTCGTCGTGCGGCGTCATCTGGTAGACCCACTTGACCGTGCCGGTGTCCACGTCGCGCGCCCAGATCGACATCGACCACTTGTTGTCGCCAGGCCGCTGCGCCGGGTTCCACGTCGAGGGATTGCCGCTCCCGTAGTACATCGCGTTCTGCTCGGGGTCGTAGGCATACCAGCCCCAGGTCGTGCCGCCGCCGATCTTCCACTGGTCGCCCTGCCAGGTCTTCAGCGACGAATCACGGCCGACCGGGACCATCTTGCCGTCCACATAGGTCATCGAGCGGTCGGGATCCATCAGAATGTCGCTGTCCGGACCCATGCTGTAGCCGCGCCACGCCAGCTTGCCGTCGCTGACGTTGTAGGCCGAGATGTAGCCGCGAACGCCGAACTCGCCGCCCGAAATCCCCGTGAAGACCTTGTCCTTGAAAATGTGCGGGGCGTTCGTGTTGGTCGCTCCGACCTTCGGGTCGCCGTTTTTCACCGACCAGACGACCTTCCCGGTCTGCGCGTCGAGCGCGACCAGCGTGGTGTCGGCCTGCTGCAGGAAGACCTTGCCGTCGGCGTAGGCGAGGCCGCGGTTGACCGTGTCGCAGCACATCACCGGGATGACCGTCGGATCCTGCTTCGGCTCGTACTTCCACTTGATCTGCTGCGTCTCCAGATCCAGCGCGAACACCTTGTTCGGGAATGCGGAGTGCACATACAAGGTGTCGCCGATCACCAGCGGGCCGCCTTCGTGGCCGCGCAGCACGCCGGTGGAGAACGTCCAGGCAACCTGAAGCCTGCCTACGTTGTCCTTGTTGATCTGGGCCAGCTTGCTGTACCGCTGTGCGTAGTAGTTGCCCGATTGAGTCGCCCAGTTTTTCGAGTCGGAAACCATCTTCCCGACATCGTCCGCGAACGCAGGCGCGATCAACGCTGCGGCGGTCGATGCGAGCAGGATCCGGCCCAGGCGTCCATGCAAAGTTCGCATGCCTTGTCTCCCCTTACAGTTGCCCTCATGCAAACGCAGCAGTCCGTGCAGACATCGTCCTTGCGGACATGCGCTGCGACCGAACGCGGATTGCAGTCTCCGCCGGATTGCTTGGGCTTCGATTCGTCGGTGCCGATCTCTGGGTACCGATGTCGAAGTTCTTTTCGGGCGATCCGGTTTCCGTTGTTGGACAATCTGCGAGCCGGATGCAAGTTACCCAAAGTCGAACGACCTGACAATACCGTTACTGAATCGAAACGAAGATTCTCCATGCTGTCATGCAACAGGCACGGCGCGTGGAATGACCTCACTCGCAACGTCATGCATGAGCGCGCGCTGCCGCATCGTGAACCCTCGTTCCAATCCAATCGAGCGACTTAATGGCACTGAATTAAGCGGGACTGAATCGAGCGGGACTGACCCGGCGATCGCTTCATCGATTCCTATCAGCGGAGAATACGGATGGCGAAGGAAAAGGAGTATGCGTACAGCGAGAGCGAGATCCGCACGCGGCTCGGGGCCGAACTGCCGCACTGGACCTACGAGGACGGCTGGATCCGGCGCAAGTACCGGACCGAGGGCTGGAAGGGAACGCTGATGGTCATCAACGCCGTCGGTCACCTGGCGGAGGCGGCGTGGCACCACCCGGACCTCACCGTCTCGTATGCGTACGTGATCGTCAAGCTGGTGACCCACACCGCGAAAGGGATTACCGACAAGGACTTCGCGCTTGCCCGAAAGATCGAGGAGGTGATCCAGTGGCAACCGGGCCGCGAGGGCGGGCCGCTCGAGGGAACGCCCAACGACGACCAGCGCTTCCGCTACATCAAGTACGACTGATTCAGGTACGAACGAGCCGGCGAGCCGGCCAGCGGCGCCGAGGGTCGATCGCGGCCAGCGTGAGGCAGAGCGCCAGCGCCGCTGCGGGGACACGCAGCGGCATCCGCGTCGTCTCGCGCCGCGTTGCCCGATCGTCCATCCACATTTCCGCGAGGTCCCCGTCCTGATCCAGGCTGCGGTAGGCGAGCCCGGTGACGGACGCCAGCGTCTTCAGATACGCCTCGTGGCGCGAGCTCAGGTGCTCGCCGCCGGATGGCGTCTGCACGACGTCCTCCGGACCCCACACTCCGAGCAGGCGTCCGAACGGGTCGACCTTGGGGATCGGCCGCAAGGTCGGGCCGCCGGCGCCGATGACGATGCCGCGCACGGCACCCGGCGTGCCCTGGAAGGGCTGCAGGAAACCGGGCTCGGGCGGCGGCGCCTCGTGGCCGTCGCTGATGAAGGCGATGGCGGGCCGCGAAGGCGCCGCCGCCGCGATCCTGAGCGCCGAATAGAGCCCCTTGGCGACTTGGCTGCCGCCCGCCCACGCCATGCCGCCGTCGATGCGGTCGAGCGCGGCCGCAAGGTCTCCGTAATTGACGCACACCTCGGTCGGCATCAGCAGGACATAGCTGCGGTACTCGGTGAACACGCCCCACCCGACGCGCGAGCCGCACGGAAGTTCGGCCAGCGCCGCGCGCGCGCGCGCCTTGGCGAACGCAAGCCTGCTGGCCGGGCGGCCGCCCAGCGTGTAGTCGAGCGTGTTCATGCTCTGCGTGATGTCGAACACCACGACGCCGTCGAACACCCGGCGGTCGACGCTCGCGGCCGGCCCGGCCAGCGCCGTCGCCAGCGCGACCGCGGCGCAGGCCAGCGCGGCGGCGGCACGGCGCTCGGGAGCGGCGATCCTCATGGCAGCCCCAGCGTGAAGCCGCGCATCGTCGTCACCGCGCGCTCGCTGCGCGGGTTCGGCCCCGCGTCCGCGTCGTCGGTCTCGCTGTCGGGCAGTGCGCGCAGCGTCAGCTCGAGATTGAACTTGGCGTCCCAAAGGTCCGGCTGCGCGTAGAGCGCGGAGCGGAAGCTGTCCTTGGCGAGCTCGAACAGCGGCATTGCGGCGGGCGCGCCCTCGGCGCGCGGGCGCAACGCGGCACGCAGGTACACGTTGCCGAGGTCGTACAGCGCGATCGCGCGCAGCTCCGGCGAGCCCCGGTCGGCGGCTCCCCGCAGCAGCGAAGCGGCGGTCGTGAGGTCGCCGGCCGCATCGGCGAGCTTCGCGGCCGCGATCAGCTCGCGTGCATCGGCCTTGCCGCCGGCCCCTTCGCCAGGGTCCTTCCGGTCGGCCCCGGGAGACAGCCCGTCCTTGCGGGCCCCGGCGGGCGCGGCGGCCCCGGCTGCGCCCGCGGCAAGCGCCGCCTCGACCGCGGCATCGGCTTGCGCAGCGTCGCGCGCGATGCGGCGATTGACCGCCGCGTCCTGCCACAGGCGCGCCGAGTCGAACACGATCGCGACCGACAGCACCGCGGCGGTCGCCTGCAGCAGGCGGCGGACTGCGGTCTTCGTCGAGACGCTCATCGCCATGGACGGACCGTCCAGGCCTGCACGGCGGCGAGCAGCAGCACCGCCGCGAGCGCCCACGAATACGGCCACGCGCTCAGGTCGGCACCGGGCACGACCTCGGTGTACTGAAGCGGCGCGCGCTCGAGCCGGTCGAGCTGGTCGATCGCGCGCTGCAGCGCCTCGGGGTCGGTGGCCTCGAACGCGCGGTACGGCACGCGCAGCGTCCGGAAGAACCGGTGCAGCGAACGCTCGGGTATCTGCTCGTCGCCCTCGGCGCTCGCGTCCGAGTCCACCGCAAGTCCGGGCCCGAAGCGCGACCTGATGTAGAGCCAGTACAGCGATACGCGCCGGCGCAGGTAGGCCTCGGCGATCTGCGCGCGCGTGACGGGATCGAGTTGCGCGCCGCCGTCGGACACGAGGACCACGACGCGCGAGCCCGAGTAGCGGTTGGGGTCGAAGTACGAAACCGCGGACAGCAGCCCCAGGCCGACGTCGGTCTCGCCGAGCGCGCGCGAAGTGCCGGCGGCGGCGATCGCGTTCTGGATCACTTCGCCGCGCTGGGTGAAGGGCAGCACGGGCAGCGGAAACGTGCTGAACAGCACGAGGCCGAACAGGTCGTCGCGGCGGCGGTGCGCGAACTCGCCCAGCAGCTGGCGCGCGACCTGCGCCTTGGAGGTTCCGGTCAGATCGAGCACGGCATTGGAGGGCCTTCCGAACGGCTGATCCATGCTGAGGCTGCGGTCGAGCAGCAGCACGATTTCGGCGCCGCGGCCGACCCTGGCCTGCGTCGAGTCGGGCAGCCGGGGCCCCGCGAGACCGAGAAGCATCGCCGCGATCGCCACGCCCGCGGCGCACCGGATCAGCCGCGCCGCAAATTCGGAAAGGCGGTCGGCGCCGACCAGGCCCAGCGCGGCGTGGTGCGCGTGCGGCGGCGCCGCCCGCGGCAGCCACGGCAGCAGTGCGAGGGGCAGCAGCAGGAGCAGCCAGGCATGTTCGAACACGGGCATGGATCAGGCCCTCCTTCCCGCCTCGATGGCCGCCAGGCGCTCGGCCAGCGTGAGCCAGCGCGTCGCCGGCGGCGCCGGCGCTCCCGCGAAGAAAGCCGCACGCGAAGCGGCGAACAGGGCCTCGATGTCGTCGCGACAGGCGCCGAGCGCCGGCCGCGCGTCGAGGAAGTCGCCGAGGTTGTCGGCCGCGACCGTCTGCGCCGCCGAGCGGTCGAACGCCGCATGCAGGGCCCGCATCGCCCGCAGGCGCACCGCGGCGCGATCGCGCCCGCTTGCATCGGCCCGCGCAGCCAGCCGCAACTCGGCGCGCGCGCGCGCGAACGGACCGCGCGCGCCGATCCCCAGCCGGGCGCGCAGCCAGTCGGCAGCGCGCCCGCCTGAAAGAGCGGCGAGGATCGCGGCGAGCGCAATCGCGCACAGCAGCAGGCGCAACCCGCGCGCGCGCAGCGGGATCGGCGGCGGCGGCAGGTCCGGCCGCAGATCGTCGGCCTCGACCGGCGGGTAGGACTGCGGCTGCGTCAGCGGTGCCAGGGTCAGCGCACGCGTACCGAGAACGGCTTCGTCGGCCGCGCCGTTCGGCAGCGAGAAGCGCAGCCGGACCACGGGCAGCGAAAGCCGGGTCAACTCGTCGGGCGCGTTGACGATCTGGTAGCGCAGCACGAGCGTGCCGGCGTCGATCTTCGCCTCGCGCAGCGCAAGCCAGCGTCCGACCCGGCCCGGGACCGGCAGGCTCGAGGCGTCCAGCGTTCCCGGCTGATCGGCCAGCAGCACGCGCCGTTCGACCACGTCGCCGATCAGGTAGCCGAACGCGCGCGGTTCGACCGTCGACAACTGCGGCGCTGCCGCGGCGCCGACGGCCGCTGCCGCCAGGATCGCGGCGATCGCACCGCGCAGCCGGCCCGCGGCTGCCCCGGCGATCGACCGCCTATGCCCGATCCTCGCCATGGAAGTACGCATTGAGCGCGTCGGGGTCGAAGCCTCCGTCCAGGAAGAACGGACGGCATCCGTGGCGCACGAACAGGTCGCGCAACTCCCGGCGGCGCGCGCGGCCGCGCTCCGCGACGCGCCGCGCGAGGCCGGCGCGGAAGAGCAGCGTGCGGCGGACCCCGGTTTCCAGGTCTTCGATTTCGCCGATGCCCTGCTGCGGCCAGCCGTCGAATTCGTCGCGCGCCCAGATCACGACCGGCACGACCTCGTGCCGCGCGAGCGCGGCCAGCGCGGCCGCGGTCTCACCGAGCGCAAAGTGGAAATCGGACGCCAGAAACACGAGCAGGTCGCGCCCCGGCAGCGACAGCGCCGCCTCCCGCAGCCCGGGGGGCCCGCGGCCGGCGAGGACGCCGGAGCGCAGGCGTTGTGCGGCCGCGGCGCCGGCGCCGCGGCCGCGGCTGCGCGGCACGTTGCCGTCGTCGCGTCCGCCGGCTCCGAAGCCGCTCACGGCGAAGGCGTCGCCGGCGCGCCAGGCCGAGTAGCCGAGCGCGTCGACGAGGTCGGCCAGCGCGTCCTGCTTGCGCATCGCCGAGCCGAAGCTCATCGATGCCGACAGGTCGGCAAGCACCACCAGCGTGACGCCGGCGCGCTGGCGCGGCACGCGCACCAGCCAGTTGCCGAACGGATCGTGCGCCGATGCCACGAGGTCGAGGCGTCGCGCATCGGGGTACGCGGCAAGGGGCGCCAGCGCGTGGACATCGAGCCCCGGCCCGAGGGCGCGCGACCGGTGCGCGCCGGGCCTCCCGTGGATCGGCCGGTGGCGCAGACGGTAATGGACTTCGCGCATTTGGGCGCGCGGCGCTCAGGGAGCGGCCACCCGATCGAGGATCTGGTCCAGCAGGCGCGGTGCGATCTCGGCGCGCCGCAACTCGTACACCGGATCGAGCACGAGGCGGTGCATGATCACTTCCCGCCACGGATCGCGCAGATCTTCGGGCGCCAGGAAATCGCGCCCGTCGAGCCAGGCCCGGACGCGCGCCATCCGCATCAGCATCGCGACGCCGCGCGGGCTGGCGCCGGCCAGCAGCAGCCGCTGCATGTCGACGCCGTCGATCGACACGCCGCATGCGGCAGGACGCTCGAGCGCATCCCACAGCGCGAGCGCGTACTGGCGCAGCGCGTCGCTGGCGCGGACCGAGCGCTGGATCAGCTCGCCGCAGGCGCGCAATGCGCCGAACTCGAGGAGCCCGGGGCGGACCCGCTCGAGCAACCTCTCGGGATCGTGAAAATCGGGCTCCGCGATCAGCTGCCAGCGCGTCGCCGGGTCGGGCGGCGTCTCGATCGGGACTTCGATCATGAAGCGGTCGCGCGCTGCGGACGCAAGCTCGAAGGTTTCCTCGCGCTCGACGCGGTTGCGGTCCGCGAACACGGTCAGGAAGGGCAGCGGGTGCGCGCGGCTGAACGCCTGCACGTCGCGTTCGGCCATCACGCGCAGCAGCAGCGCCTGCACCTGAGGCCGCGCGCGGTTGATCTCGTTGAAGAAGAAGACGGCGAGCGTCTCTCCGTGGCGCAGGATCGGGCCGGGCTCGACCCGCGGGCGGCCGTCCTGGTCGATGTAGGCGTGGTAGACGAGGTCGTTGGGCATCAGGTCGACCGTGCCTTCGATGCGCTCGAAGCCGCCTCCGATCGCGCGGGCGAAGGCGCGCAGCAGGGTCGTCTTGCCGACGCCGACGTTGCCCTCGAGCAGCACGTGTCCGCCCGCGAACAGCGCCATCGCGATCAGCCGGATCGCGCGCCCCTGGCCGACGACCGCGTTGCCGACCTCGCGCTGCAGGTCGAGCGCCCGCTCGCGCCAGCGTTCGAGGTCGGTGGGCTCCGGCAAACGAGGCTCCGGGTCGGGTCTGCGAAAATCGCGCTGCTAGGATAGCAGCGGCTTGCGGGGGCCACGGGGAAGACCGCATACATCGATGGTCAAGATCGAGTCGTCGCGCGGCTCGCGATGCATTGGTCCGGCGGCGCTGTCGCTGCGAGCGCGGCAGGCGGCGCGCGCGGCCGCGCCGGTGGTCCTGTTGCTCGGATGCGCGCCGGCCGGGGCGGCCGAACCGCTGCCGGTCACGCGCGTGGCTGAAGGCGTGTACGTTCATTTCGGCGTGCAGGAGCAGGGCACGGCCGCGAATCAGGGGGCGATCGCGAACGTGGGCTTCATCGTCGGCGCGCGCTGCGTCGCGGTGATCGACAGCGGCGGATCGCGCGCCGAGGGCGAGCGGCTGCTGGCGGCGGTGCGCAGCGTGACGGCGCTGCCGGTGTGCTACGTCGTCAATACGCACGTCCACCCGGATCACGTCTTCGGCAACGCCGCCTTCGAAGGCGAGCATCCGCAGTTCGTCGGCCATGCGCGGCTGCCGGCCGCGCTCGCCGCGCGGGGCGATCATTACCGGCACGCGCTCGAGCGCGATCTAGACGGTGCCGCCGATGGCAGCACCGTCGTCGCGCCGACGATGACCGTCGCGGATCGGCAGGTGCTCGACCTGGGCGGGCGCCTGCTCGAGTTGCAGGCCTGGCCGGTCGCACACACCGACAACGACCTGAGCGTGTTCGATCGCGCGAGCGGCACGCTCTGGCTGGCCGACCTGCTGTTCGCCGGGCGCATCCCGGTCGTCGACGGCAGCCTGAAGGGCTGGCTCGACGCCTGCGCGCGGATCGCCGCGATGTCGCCCGCGCGCGTCGTACCCGGCCACGGGGAGATGGGCGACTGGCGCGGGGCGCTCGCGGCCCAGACCCGCTACCTGAAGGTGCTGCTCGACGGCACGCGCGGCGCCCTCAAGGCGCGCCGCACGCTGGCGCAGGCGGTCGAAGAGGTCGGGTGGGCGGAGCGCGGGCGCTGGCTCCTGTTCGACGACTATCATCGGCGCAACGTCGCGGCGGCGTATGCTGAGCTCGAGTGGGAGGAGTGACCCCCGCGATTCGCCTGACGGAGGTGCCGATGAACCTGGGCGGTCGAATCGACCGGCGGCTCGCCGCTGCGAAGCGCCTTGCGATGGCGGCGGGACTGTGGGTAGGGCTGACAGCGGGGCTGACAGCGGGGCTGACAGCGGGCCTGACAGCGGCGCTGGCTCTCGCTGGCGGGGCGGCTCGCGCGCAAGCGCTACCCGATCCCGAGTCGCCCGCATGGGCCAAGGTGCGCGCGAGCGTTTTCGGCGACCGCCGCATCGAGGCCGACGCCGGCGGCGTGATCGAGCTCGACGCGCCAGCGCGCGCGGAGGATGCGGCGGTGGTTCCGCTCACCATACGGACGCTTCTGCCGCAGACGTCCGAGCGATTCATCCGCCGGATCTACCTCGTGATCGACCGCAATCCGTCGCCGCTCGGGGCCGTGTTCACGTTCACGCCCGAGAGCGGGCGCGCCGACATCGAGACGAGGGTCCGCATCGAGGATTACACGCACGTGCGGGCGATCGCGGAAACGAGCGATGGCAGCCTCTACATGGCGACGCGCTACGTCAAGGCGTCCGGCGGCTGCTCGGCACCTGCGGGCAAGGACGCGGCGGCCGCCCTGGCAAGACTGGGCCGCATCAAGTTCTTCACGGTCGGAGATGTCCGGCTCGACCAGCCGAACCTGGTGCAGCTGATGATCAGCCACCCGAACACGTCGGGCCTCGCGATGGACCAGCTCACGCGGCTGTACGAGACGCCGCGCTTCGTCCGCTCGGTGCAGGTGAGCTATGCGGGCAAGCCGGTCATGAGCGCGGAGCTCGACTTCACGATCAGCGAGAACCCGAACTTCCGCTTTTACTTCGTTCCCAGCGGCGAAGGCGAGCTCAAGGCGGAGGTCGTCGATTCGAACAACGCGGCGTTCGAGCGCGCGATCGCGGTGCGCGCAGGCGCGGCGGCAGGGTCCTGACGCGGGGTCGCGGGGCGGCCCGCGGCCACCGGCGCGCGTGCCCGCGGCGCCGCTATTTCTTCTTCTCGATGCCGCAGTGCCCGTAGGCCTCGTTTTCCGCGTCCCGATACTTCTTCGCCAGCGCCCGGTTGGCCTCGCTGTCGCGGAACACGCCGCCGCCTTCGCCGCCGAGCGTCTGATACCGTGCCACGGTCGAGGCTTCGACGAACTCGTCGTAGGTGAACTTCGCGGCGAGGTAATCGAGCGCGCACGAGCACTTGTAGACGTATTCGCCGGAACCCCCATGGCGGTACATGCATTCAAGCACGTACTGGACGCGGTCGGTCGTGGGGTAATCCGACGCCGCGGATGCCGGCAGGCAGACCAGAGCGGCAACAGCGGCCCAGGCGCGCGGTGACATGGCTCGAATCTCCTCGATCGATCGTTGCGGGGCCCGCCGCCCCGGATCCTGCGTTGCCGCAACCGTCATCGGCGCCGTGATTATTGCGCAACTGGCGGCGGCTGCGCCGCCAGGCGCGGTCGGCCCCGGCGCTGCGCTCGAGCCGGTCGCCGCAGGCGTCTACCTGCAGCGGGGCGCGATGTCGCCGCCGTCGGCCGCGAACGCGGGCGCGACCGGCAACCTCGGGGTGATCGTCGGTGACGCCGGCGTGATCGCGATCAACACCGGTTCGAGCCTGGAGCACGGCGAGGCGTTTCTCGCCGCGATCGCGCGCCTGACCGACCGGCCCGTCGTGCTTGCGATCGATACGCAGGCGAGCCCGGACCAGGTTCTCGGCAACGCCGCGTTTGCCGCGCGCGGAGTCGCGGTGCTGGCGCAGCGCGAGACCGCGCGCACGATGGCGAGCCGCTGCGAGGAATGCATGCGCAGCGTCACTCGCAGCGCGGGCCCCGACCTGCTCGCCCGGACCCGTCCGTCGCAGCCCACCCGCCTGATCGACGGCAGCATCACGATCGAGGCCGGCGGCCGCACGCTCGACCTGCTCTACTTCGGCGCGACGGAACAGCCGGGAGCGGTGGCGGTGTTCGATCGCGCCAGCGGCGTGCTGTTCACCGGCGACATCGCGAGCTTCGGCGTCGTGCCCGAGACGCAGCTGGGCGAGATCGCGCGGTGGATCGATGCACTGGGACGGCTGCAGGCGCTGCCGGCGACGGTCGTCGTTCCCGGGCACGGGCCGCCGGGTCCGAAGGAACGCCTGGCGCAAGTCGCCGCCTACCTCGCGCAGCTGGTCGAAGGCACCCGCGCGGCCTATCGGCGCGGGGTCGGGCTGCTCGAAGTGGTCGACGAGGTCGCACTGCCCGACTACGCGGGGTGGGCGCTATACCGCGATCATCACCGGCGCAACGTGCATTTCGTGTATCTGCAGGTGGAACAGCAGGAGTTCGAGCGCTGACTTCCGCGCCCCGCCGCGTCTGCCCTCACCAGCCGCAGGGCGGCGGCGGGTGGCGCGGCAGCCGCCGCAGGTGGCGGTCTATCGCGTCGGCGAATGCCCGCGCCGACGGGTGACGGTCGGGCGGACGTTTTTCGAGCGCCTTGAGCACGATCGCGTCGAGCCCGCCGAGCAGCCACCGCGCATGGACGCGATCGCGCGCGAACTCGCTCGGTGCCGGCACGGGCGCCTCGGCGATCGCGCGCCGCAGCGCCTCGCGCGACGCGCGGCGGGGGCCGTAGGGGCGCTCGCCGCAAAGCAGTTCGTACAGCACCACCCCGAGCGCATGAACATCGGTCGCGGCGGTGGCTCCTTCGCCGCGAACTTGTTCCGGCGCCGCGTAGCGCAAGGTCAGTGCCGCCGGCAACTCGGGGCCGGCGCGGCGAACGGCGCGGGCGCGCGCCGCGTCCGCCCCGCGCTGCAGGATCGCGGCGACGCCGAAGTCCAGCAGCTTGACGTTTCCCCGCGTGTCGACCATCAGGTTCGACGGCTTGAGGTCCGCGTGGACGATGCCGCGGTCATGCAGGTACGCCACCGCCCGCAGCACGTCGACGAACAGGCGCAGGCGCCCGGGTATCGGCGCCGCGCAACGGCGGCAGTGGATGTCGATCGAAGCGCCGTCGACGTACTCGAGCGCGAGATACGGCAGCGCACGCCGTGAGCCGGCGCGCATCGACCTGCCTGCGCCGACCAGGCGCGCGATGTTCGGATGGTCCAGACCGGCGAGGATCCGGCGCTCGCGCGTCAACGCGGCGCTGAGCCTGAAGTCGGTGCGAGGCAGCTTGAGCGCCACGCGCCGGACGGCCCCATCACCGCGGCGCCGTTCGGCGAGCCACACCTCCCCCATTCCTCCTGCGCCGAGAAGGCGTTCGAGCCGGTACGGCCCGATCCGCTCGTGCGGAGCCCCGGTGGGTGAAATCGTGATCAGCTTGGGCAGTGTTTTCAGGAAGTCGCTCTCGCCGCCGGCCGCATCGTGCGCGAGCAGTTTCCCCAGGGCCGGCTTTAGGTCCTGGTCGACGCGCGGCAGCCGCGCCACCCAGCGCGCGCGCTGCTCCGGCTGCAGCTCGAGCGCATCATCGAGCAGGCGATTGAAGTGCGGCCAGCGATCGGCGGCGAACGGGCCGGCGCGCAGGGGCGGTCGGCAATCGGACACACTCATCAGGAGCGGGTATCGGAAATCCGGCGCATGCAGTGTCCGGTGCCGACCACGGCAACGGGCAGCGCGCACGCGTCCAGCATCGCCGCGCGACGCGGGCGCCGCAAGCGGAATAGTCGGCTCCGCGCGGCTGGCCGGGAGCCGGCGATTAGCGCAGGGGCAGTATCCGGACCGGCCCGCGCCGGCACTGCGTGCGGACGTCGCGGCCGCAGGCGGTCGGAGCCAGGTCGCGCGACAGGCAGACCCGCACCTCCTCGAGTTCCGGTCCGCGGCACCTGAGCGCAAGGTCGGCGGCTTCCAGGCGCGGGTTGGCCGCGACGAAGGCCTGCGCAATCCGCGCCGCGGAGAGGTCCTGCGGCGGCGCCCCGCCTTCGAACACCGGCGGGATCCGGATCGACCGGAACGCCCCAGCCGCGAGGTCGAAGTACGCTCGCGGCGCGAGCCCGCTGCAGGTGCCGTGCGTGCTCCATTCGTGGCGGATCAGCCGGCCGCTGGGCATGAGCGGCAGCGCGCGCTCGATCACGTCCGCCGGGAGCGGGCGGGCGGCGCCGCAATGCACCGGGAAACCGCCGCCGGCATACTGAGGCCACAGCCCATGCAGCACGAACGCGAACCGGCGCGCGCCGCATTCGGCGCGGTCGTCCGGGCGCGTTTCGCAATAGGCCGGCGACCAGGACAGCGTCAGCACGTAGTAGTCGAAGCGGCCGGGGGCCGCTCCCTCGACCGCGGCGGCTGCGCGACCGCAGACCGGCAGCGCGAACAGCAGCGCAGCGAGGGCAAGAAGCAGCGCGAGCGACGCCGGGGACCGCGCGGGCCGGGACCGCGCGCGCCACGGGCCCCGGAGATGCCGCGCCACCCTGCCGCCGTGCGTCAGTCGTCGAAGACCGGCGTCTCGACCCCGAGCACCTTGTGCAGCTTGGGCGACGTGGTCGTGTACTGCAGGTGGATCGGCTTGTTCGGAAACACGTAGCGTGCCGCGCCGAACGCCGCCAGCGCGGCTTCGTGGAAGCCCGAGAGGATCAGCTTCTTCTTGCCGGGGTAGGTGTTGATGTCGCCGACCGCGAAGATTCCCGGCACATTGGTTTCGAACTTCTCCGTGTCGACCACGACCTGCTTGCGTTCCAGATGCAACCCCCAGTGCGCGATCGGGCCGAGTTTCGGCGACAGGCCGAAGAACACCAGAAGCGCGTCGAGCGGCACGACGCGGGTGACGCCATCGGCGCCCGTGACCTTCAGCGCGGAAAGGCGCCCGTCCCTTTCGTCGAAAGCCGAAACCTGGCCGATCAGCAGCTGCATCTGCAGCTGCTCGCACAGCTCCCGCATCTTCGCCACGCTGGCCGGGGCAGCGCGGAAGCCCTCTCGCCGATGGATCAGGATCACGCTGCCGGCCTGGTTCTGGCCTTCCTGCGCGAAGTTGAGCGCCCAGTCGAGGGCCGAATCGCCGCCGCCCGCGATCACGAGATCGCGTCCGGCGAACTCGGCCGGGTTGCTGACCTTGTAGAACAGCTGGCTGCCGTCGAACTTCTCGATGCCCGGCACCCGGATCTTGCGCGACTCGAAAGCGCCGACGCCGGCCGCAACGAAGATCGCGCGCGCGACCAGGCGCGTGCCGCGCGACGTTTCCACCAGGAACCGGCCGTCATCCTGGCGCGCCACCCGGGCGACGGTCTGCCCGAGGTGAAAGGTCGCCCCGAACGGCTTGATCTGCTGCAGCAGGGCGTCGGTCAGTTCACGTCCGGTGCAAACCGGCACCGCGGGAATGTCGTAGATCGGCTTGTCGGGGTAGAGCTCGACGCACTGGCCTCCGATGTGGGCGAGCGAATCGATCACGTGCGCCTTGATCTCGAGCAGCCCGAGCTCGAAGACCTGGAACAGCCCCACCGGGCCGGCGCCGACGATCACCGCATCGGTCTCGATCGGACCGCCGGCCTGCATCGCCGTGTCGATCACTTCCTGGTTCAAGCGAGCTTCCATCGCACCGATCTTCCGCGTTCGATTCCGTATCGCCAACGGCGCGGTGAGCCGCCGATCCGGCAACGTTAAACCTCAGATTCTACGTGCGATGGTGCGGTGCGGTCGCCCGCGACGGTAGTTGATTCGCACTTACCGCTAGCGGGGAAACGAATCACGGGGACATGTTGCACAGAATTCTTGCGGCGCGCTGCCTTCTTGCGGCGCGCTGCCGTCTCAGAGCGCGATGCGCGGATCGAACTTGGCGCGATGGATCGAAAAGAACGTGCGCACGTTGCGAACGTTGAGCGTCGCGGTCAGCGCACGGTGGACGAACGCGTGGTAAGAGGCCATGTCGGCGACGTGCACGATCAACACGAAGTCCGGGCCAGGCGACACGCGATAGCACTGCTGGACCACGCCTTCTTGGGCGACACGCTGCTCGAACTCGGCCAGTGCTTCAGCGGACTGGCGGTCGAGCATGACTTCGACGACCGCGGTGATCCCCGCTCCGAGCGCTTCCGGCGAGAGGATCGCAACCTGCCGTTCGATCACGCCCGATTCGATCAGCCGCCGGACCCGGCGCAGGCAGGTCGGCGGCGAAACGTGAACTTCCAGCGCCAGTTGCTGGTTCGTGCGGGAGCAATCGGCCTGCAGCTCGTCCAAGATCCGCCGATCGATGGTGTCCAGTGGTTCCATATTTCTTATATATTTGAAAGATTATTGCGAATCCTACCACGGCATTCTGTTTATTTCATGTGAGTAGACTTTTCGCAAGCCTATTTCTAACCACCGAACCTATGCTCGCCGGACTTTCAATCGGTCCTGGAGGGGTTATGTGCGGCATCGTCGGTGCGGTCGCGCAGCGAAACATCGTTCCCACGCTGGTCGAGGGCCTGCGGCGGCTCGAGTACCGCGGCTACGACTCGTGCGGCCTGGCCGTCTATGCCGACGGGGGGCTCAAGCGCGCGCGCAGCGTCAAGCGGGTGGCCGATCTCGAGGCACAGACCGAACCGCTGAAGGCGTTCACCGGGATCGCGCACACGCGCTGGGCTACCCACGGCGCCCCGACGACGGCCAACGCGCACCCGCACTTCTCGACCGGTAGCGCCGCGCGCAACGGGGCCGGCGCCCGGATCGCGCTGGTCCATAACGGCATCATCGAGAACTACGAGGCGCTGCGCGAGGAGCTGAAGGCTGCCGGCTATGCATTCGAGAGCCAGACCGACAGCGAGGTGATCGCGCACCTCGTCGACCACCTGTACGAGGGCGACCTGTTCGAGGCCGTGCAAAGCGCGGTGAAGCGGCTGCACGGCGCGTATGCGATCGCGGTGTTCTGCCGCGAGGAGCCGCACCGCGTGGTCGGCGCGCGCGCCGGCAGCCCGCTCGTGATCGGCGTCGGCGAGCACGAGAACTTCCTGGCGTCCGACGCGCTGGCGCTCGCCGGCACGACCGACCGCTTCGTCTACCTCGAGGAAGGCGACGTCGTCGACCTGCAGCTCGGGCGGGTCTGGATCGTCGACCGCGAGGGCCGCGCTGCGAACCGGCCGGTCCGCCAGCTGGCGGCGTTCTCGAACGCGGTCGAGCTCGGGCCGTACCGCCACTTCATGCAGAAGGAGATCTTCGAGCAGCCCCGGGCGATTGCCGACACGATCGAAACGGTCGGCGCGATCGAGCCTTCCCTGTTCGGCAGCCAGGCGGCCGAGCTGCTCCCCCGCATCGACCGGGTGCTGATCCTCGCCTGCGGGACGAGCTACTACGCCGGCTGCGTCGCGCGCTACTGGATCGAATCGATCGCGCAGCTGCCCGTCGATGTCGAGATCGCGAGCGAATACCGCTACCGCACCACCGTGCCCGACCCGAACGCGCTCGTCGTCGTCGTGTCGCAATCCGGCGAAACCGCCGACACGCTGGCGGCTCTCAAGCACGCGCAATCGCTCGGCATGCGCCGGACGATGGCGGTGTGCAATGTGCCGACCGGCGCGATGGTGCGCGAGACCGCGATGCAGTTCCTGACCCGCGCGGGCACCGAGATCGGCGTCGCGTCGACCAAGGCGTTCACGACCCAGCTGGTCGGCCTGTACCTGCTCGCCAATACGCTCGCGAAGGCGCGCGGGCGGTTGACGCCCGAACGCGAAGCCCTGGCGATCAGGCGGCTGCGCCACCTGCCCGCCGCGGTCCAGAGCGTGCTGGCGCTCGAGCCGCACATCATCGCCTGGAGCGACACCTTCGCGCGCAAGGAAAACGCGCTCTTCCTCGGCCGCGGCCTGCACTACCCGATTGCGCTCGAAGGGGCGCTCAAGCTCAAGGAGATCAGCTACATCCATGCCGAGGCCTACCCGGCCGGCGAGCTCAAGCACGGCCCGCTCGCGCTGGTGACCGAAGCGATGCCGGTCGTCACCGTGGCGCCGAACGACGCGCTGCTGGAGAAGCTCAAGAGCAACATGATGGAGGTGCGCGCCCGCGGCGGCCAGCTTTACGTGTTCGCCGACGCCGATACGCACATTCAGGCGAGCGACGGCACGCACGTGATCCGGCTGCCGGAGCACTACGGCGACCTGTCGCCGATCCTGCACGTGGTGCCGCTGCAGCTGCTGGCGTATCACACGGCGGTGGCGCGAGGGACGGACGTGGACAAGCCGAGGAATCTCGCGAAGTCGGTGACGGTGGAGTGATCCCCGAGATGCTCCGCGATCCGCCGCGGTGAACGCAAGGGACTGTTGCGCCGGGGCGCCGCTAATTAGCTGTTCGAAAGATTCATTCCGGCAAGTTGGGCAAGCGGCGACAACAGGGTGTCGAGCTGCTCGGCGGTCATCGACTGCGTCGCTTCCTGCGCAAGGGGCTCGATGGAATCCAATGCGTACTTGAACAGTCGTCGGCCAGCATCGGTTAGCGCCGCGAAGCCAACTCTTGCGTCCCTCGGATCCGGTTTCCGTGACACCAAACCGAGCTTTTCAAGCGGCAGCAAAGTTCGAGTAACGCCGGACGCAGTCATTCCCAGTCGTTCCGCTAGGTCGATTCGCCGTAGTTTTGCCCCGGCGGCGCGGTCCAGGTAGTAGAGAATTGTGAAGTCGACAAAGCTCAATCCGTGCAAACTGGAGAGTGAGTTATCCAATCGACGCGTCAGTGTGGCATGCGCTCTCGAAAGCCTTAGGCAGAATTCGAGGCTTGCGCCAGGCGCGCCCGACGTAAGAGCCTTCTGGTTCTTAGCCATTGTCGCTGGCAATTCGAATCGCGCCCTTGTCGGACGCCAGTTTTCTGGCGTAAATCGACTTTCCTACAGCGGTTGGGCCGTCGATCGGGTATGCAGTCCGAAATGTGGGCATGGGTGGTTGCTTGATAAATGCTTGAGTCGTCAAGTATACAGCAACCGGCAACCTCGCCGAGCAATGCCGACAGCGAAATGGGGCGGCCCGCGCGCCGTTCGACCCGGAGCAATCCGATAGTCCGCGCGCCACCGGAAGCGTCACCGGCGCGGCCGTGGCTTCGACGTGCGCCTCGAGCGCCGCAAGCTGTTGTTCGAGCTGCCGGACCTCGACGACCTGCCGTTGCATCTCGCGCAGCTGCCGGGCCAGTGCAGTGCGGTGGCGTGATACGTAAGTTATTTCCTTCAGCATCGCACCGCCGGCCCCGACGGAAAGACGGACACCTGCCCGCCGTTGCTGGTCACGATTGATCCGCGTGGCGTGGCGCACCCCTCCATTCCGCCGTTTGGACTAGCCCTTGCAACCGCACGATGATGGCACGCGCGATCGCCGCGGATGGTTCTATGCTTCGCCATATTCGAGGTCGGGAGTCGCCGGCAGCGGAATCCACGAATCGGATTTGGGCGAAATCCTCGATTGCGAATGACGCCGATTTGTCGATTTGGGAAGATCGAAAATGAAGAAGACTGCCTATCGGACGCTGGGTGTCGCCGCCCTGACCATGACCCTGGGGCTGCAGCCGCCCGCGATTCATGCCGAAATTGTCACGACCGGCCAGCTCACCGCACAGCACGTGACGGACGTGGAAAGAGCCACGATCCAGTCGTTCCTCGACCGCGCGAACGTTCGGCACAAGATCCAGGCGATGGGGATTGATGGTCTGCTGGCACGCGACCGCGTTGCCGCCTTGAGTGACGAAGAAGTTCATGTCCTGGCGGCGCGGATCGACTCACTGCCGACCGGCGGAAACTTCGCCAACTTCACCAACGACCAGCTGATCATCGTTCTGCTCATTGCAATTCTGGTGGCGGTGGTGGTTTCCGCCTGAACCAGGCTTGCGCGCGACCGGCGCCCGGACACCGGAAGGTGGACGCTGTCCGGTCCGGATCGCGAAAGGCGGGTCGAAGGTGAGTGATGGCGGTGGACGCCGTCCACGATTCGTCACGGCCTGGCTTCGGCATAGCTGGTGGACCGTGGTGGCGGGCCTATCGCTCGCCGGCTGCAGCACCTTTTCTTCAATCGATCGTCTCCCTCCTCTTCCTGCCGGGCTCCCAAGCCGCGCAGAGCTGAAGGAAGTTCCCTTCTTCCCGCAGGATGAGTACCAATGCGGGCCGGCGGCGCTTGCCACGGCGCTGTCGTTCGCCGGGATCCCCCGGTCGCCTCAAGACCTCACCGCGCAGGTGTATCTGCCTGAGCGCAACGGATCGTTGCAGGCGGAGATGATGGCCGCGACCAGGCGGGCAGGCTTGCTTCCCTATCGCCTGCAACCCGATCTTGGTGCCGTCCTGCAGGAGGTTGCCGGTGGACACCCGGTCATCGTTCTACAGAACCTGCGCTTTGAATATCTGCCCAAATGGCACTACGCCGTCGTGGTCGGGTTCGACCTGGAGTCGCATGACGCGATCTTGCGTTCGGGCAGGGAACCGCGGCTCGTGGAAGGTCTGCGGGACTTCGAGAGCTCATGGTCGAAGGCCGGTCATTGGGCGTTCACGGTCGTGCCCCCGGGCCAGTTGCCCGTGACCGCCCGCGAGGAGAACTTCGTCTCCGCGACAGCGGATCTGGAGCGCGTGTCGCCGCAGGGCGCGCGAGAAGCTTATCTCGCGGCGCTTGCGAAGTGGCCCCGCGACCTCGTGGCGCGCATCGGACTTGGCAACGTCGCCTACGGCTCGCATCGGTTGCCGGAGGCCGAGGCGGAGTACCGCCGGGCGGCGCAGGAACATGCCGACTCGGCGGATGCCTGGAACAATCTGGCCCAAGTGCTGCATGAGCTTGACCGTGACGCTGATGCGCTCGCCGCGGCGCAGCGCGCGGTTGCGATAGGCGGTACCCGTCAGCAGACCTATCGCTCTACCCTCCAGTCGATTCAGTCGAGCGGTCCGCGATAGCGGCAACGTACGAACCCTGAGACGCTCGGCGCCGCCGCTCGGGCGGCCGACTCGCAGTCTTTGCACCGCAAGGCGCTGCGACAAGTCAATCGACGAGGCTCGACCAGCTGTCAGCCAGGATGATGATTATTCGTCTATACAGCCGGCTTCCGGGACCGTAGGGTGTCGATTCGGTCAAGGCCGCATATCACTTGGGAGGCAGACGATGCCGACACTCCCATTCCACCGGTGCGACGGGCGTCCGCCGGGCATCTTCAGTGACGGCCTGCGCGCGCCGCAGGCGACCGGGACACTGACGGAAACCGCCTCTTCGGCCCCGACGGCCTCCTGCCTGCTGCTGCTGGCGCTGCTGTTCGCCCTGCCGTCCGCGCACGCGCAGAAGACCCCGGACTTTCTCTGCGTGGCGCGCACGGCCACCGCAAAGGCGCCGCCGCGATCGATGCCGATGCCGATCCGGCGCGAGCATGGCGACGATGACGACAACGATGATCGCAATAACGAAGGTCGCGGAACGACGCGCAACGGCCTTTCGCTGCAACAGCCGGCGCGCGGCAGCCTGAATTTCGCCGCCGTCTGTCCCACCGACCAGGTGCCGCGCGCCAACCGTCCGATCTACCACGGCCCGAAAGGCAACCCGCTGTTCGCGTCGGACCCCGAGAACGCGATCTTCCAGGCGGCTGATCGCCGGCAGTTCATTCGCGAGCACGTCCTGCCGTTCGACCAGGTCTATGGCGCCGAGGGGCGTGGCAATCCGCCGCCACCGCCGCCGAATTCGGGGTGCGACGGCACGTTCTGGTACGGGGAGTGCTTCTACTACGGCTCAGCAGGCTTCACGCGCGTGGCCGACGGCGCGGGCATGACGCAGTCGATCGAGCGGCCGGTCTACGTCAACATCGCCGGCCCGACAAACGCCGGCCACTCGCTCAACGAGATCGCGCTGATGGACGGGCTGGGCATCAACAACGTGGTCGAGTTGGGATGGTTCGTCTCCACCGATGTCTACGGCGACCCCGACCCGCACATCTTCGTCTATCACTGGATCGGTGCCCAGGAGACGTGCTACGACGACTGCGGCTGGCAGCAGGTGAGCGGCACCTACTATCCGGGGCAGAACATCGGCGCATCCGTCGGCAAGCAGGTCTACGTCGGATACGTGTACTACCAGGGAAATTGGTGGGCGTGGTTCGACGACCAGTGGATGGGCTACTTCCCGGGCTCCATCTGGAACGGCGCATTCGCGAAGACCGCGCGCATCCAGTGGTTCGGCGAAGTCGCCTCGCTCAACGGCATTCCGCCGCAGACGCAGATGGGCAGCGGCCAGTTCCCGTCCTCGCCGGCATCGGCCTCGATGAGCACGCTGTGCGACGTCGATGCCGTCGCCTGGGTATGCTGGTATCGCGACCAGCAGGTGCTGGCGTCGACGCCGCCCAACCCCGTGGACTACGACATTCAGCACACCGGCTTCGGTGCCGTCAGGTACGGCGGTCCGGGACAGTGACAGCCCACGGCCAGGCGACGGCCGCGAGGGCCGTTTCTTGGGTTATTTCCGAGCGGAGTCGAGGGGATTCTCGGAGCCGCCGCTGACCGCCGAGTCTCGCTTCGGTCGACGGACGGCTCGCACCTTTCCGCTGCTTCCGCCCCCGCAGAAGAAGCGGTCGCCGCCATCGGACTCCATCCCCGACACCCATTGTCCGAGCGGCATCTCGACTTTCTCCAGGACTTTCCCCGTTCGAGGATCGACACGCCGCAAATCGCTTTCCTCACCCTCCCCGGTGCCGTGCCAGAGTTCCCCGTCAACCCAGCTGACCCCGGTGACGAAGCGGTTGGACTCGATCGTGCGAAGGATCGCCCCGGTTTCGGGGTCGACTTGATGGATCTTCCGGTCCCGATACTGCCCCACCCAGAGCGTCCCTTCGGCCCACGCGAGGCCCGAGTCGCCGCCGCCCCCGGGGGCCGGGATCGTAGCGAGCACCCGGCCGGTCTTCGGATCGATCTTCTGGATGCGATCCTCGGCGATCTGAAACAGATGCTGGCCGTCGAAGGCCGTCCCCGCATGCCCGGCGACATCGATCGAGCGCACGATCTTCCCGCTGGCAGGATCGAAGGCGTTCAGCTTGTCTCCCGACGCAAACCAGACGTGCTGGCCGTCGAACGTCACCCCATGCACATGGTCGACGCCGGGGAAAGGCCCGTACTCGCGGAGGATTTCGGCCGCTGATCGCTTCATGGTTCCATCCTAGTCGTTCGGCAGCGCGGCGGGGAGTAACAAGGTCGTCGTGAATCCGGGCATGGGCGGAGTCACCCAGCGACGCGCCCGCCCACGACCAAACGACTGCACCTTGCCCGCGGTCGCCAGTGAGTCGAGTGCGCGCTGTACGGTGCGCTGGCTGGCGCCAAGCGCAAGCGCCAGTGCCGAGCTCGACCACGATTCGCCGTCGGCAAGGAAAGCCAGCACCGCCGACTGCTGCTCTTCGACGGGGCGCGCCAGTACGACGACCTCGCGTGCCCGGCGCGGCACCAGCGCGAAGCCGCGTTTCGTCGCGCTCACGCCGGCCAGCGTTCGAAGCACCGAGCGAAGCCTTCCCACTTCGACCCGCAGCCGCGCTCGATAGGATTCGTCGGCGTGCTTCGCCCGGAACACCATCGCGACGAGCGTAGTTCTCGGCACGTCTGCGGGCCATGCTTCGGCGAGCGCGCGTGCGAGCGTGAACAACACCGGACGCCTGGCGAGCGAAATCACCTTACGCGCCTCGCGCACGGCGTGCCGGCACGCGTCCACGACCAGTGCCTTCGACGCCTGCAGCGCTTCGACCTCCTCAAGAAGCAGGGGTCGCTCCTCGCCACCCGCGATCAGGCGCGCCGCGGGCGTCTTCAGGACCCGCGATGCCGTTTCGACCTCCGCCGCCAGCGCCGGGATGCCTGCCTGCCGCGCTGCGCGATCGGCCCGAGCGAGCGCGGCGCGCGCCGCCCTCGTCCGAAGGCGCCGCATCGCGATTCCCGCGACGACCAGCTCGTGGGCAGCCCTCAACGCCGGCGGCAGGGGTTCGGGGTCGAGCCCGGCGAGCGCGCGCTCCGCTTCGTCCAGGCGCCCGATCAGGAGGTGGCGGCGAACCTCGAGATAGCGGGCGTGCGCGGCGTTCGCACGGTCGCCGCGCTCTTCGAGCGTCGCCCTCGCCGCGTCGAGCGCCTTCGCAGGCCAGCCCAGGTCGCGCGAAGCGAGCGCGATCTCGGCTTCGGCGACCACGCACCTCGCGCGGGCCACGGCCTCTTTCGGACCGAAAGCGCGCGCCGCGCTTCGCATGAGCGCCCTGGCCCGAGCGAGATCGCCGAGCTGCGCCATCGCGATGCCTCGAAGCGCCAGTGCCGGCGCGTCGTCGCGCAAGGCGATGCGGTTCAGAGCGCCGAGGGGATCGCCCGTCGCGAGCGCGCGCGCCGCCGCCGTGATCATCGAATCCATGCGAATCCCGTCACACTTGTCACTCCCGGCGTTCGAGGCCCGCTACTAATCTACCTCACGACACAAACCACCCGCCGCATCGGGTTGCGAACGCGAGACGGCGGCTACCGAAGGGAGATTGGAGATGACGACGCACATGATCGGGACGCGCAAGGAGTGGCTGGCGGCACGGATCGAGCTGCTCGAGGCGGAGAAGGAACTCACGCGGCGCGGCGACGAGCTGGCGCGGCGGCGCCAGGACCTGCCGTGGGTCCGGGTCGACAAGGATTACCGATTCGACACGGACGAAGGGGGCGGCTCGCTGGCAGACCTCTTCAAGGGACGCTCGCAGCTTCTCGTCTATCACTTCATGTTCGGGCCCGACTACACGGCGGGGTGCCCTTCCTGCTCGGCGATCGCCGACGGGTTCGACGGCTTCGCCGCCCACCTCGCGAACCACGACGTCACGCTTTCGGCGGTGTCGCGGGCGCCGCTCGCAAAGCTGCAGGCGTACAGGCGGCGGATGGGGTGGACGTTTCCTTGGGCATCGTCTCTGAGCAGCGACTTCAACTTCGATTTCAACGTTTCGGTCACCGAGGAGCAGCAGCGCAAGGGGACCGTCGAGTACAACTACCAGCGGGGCGGCCACGCCATGGACGCGGCGGCGGCGCCGGCACCCGTCGTCGCGCAGGCCGCCGCGTGCGGGACCGACGCGCCGACGTACACGCGCGACAGGCCGGGCATGAGCGCGTTCGTGCGCGAGGACGGCGTCGTCTACCACACCTATTCCACCTATGCGCGCGGACTGGACGGCCTCTGGGGCATGTATCAGTGGCTCGACCGCGCTCCAAAGGGGCGCAACGAGGCGGGCGTGTGGTGGCGCCGGCATGACGAGTACGACAGCGAGCGCGCCAGGCGCTGATGCCGGCCTTGGGTGTCGCAGGCGCAACCGGGAGGCGGGAAATGGCACGACGGATGGTTTCCGAGCCGGCTTCGCAACGGATCTTCTTCGCCGTCGCCGCGCTGGCCTTCGGCGCCAGCGCGGCGGTGGCTGTCATCCGCTGCGCGTCCATGTCGGCGATGGGCGGGATGCCGATGCCGGGGGGCTGGACGATGTCGATGGCGTGGATGCGAATGCCGGGGCAGACATGGCTGGGCGCCGCGGCGTCGTTCCTTGGCATGTGGATCGTGATGATGGTGGCGATGATGCTGCCGTCCCTCGTGCCCGTGCTGTGGCGCTACCGGCAGGCTGTCGGCCGGGCGGGCGGGATGCGCCTGGGGCGGTTGACCGCGTGGGTGAGCCTGGGGTATTTCTTCGTGTGGACCGTGCTCGGAATGGCTGCCTTCCCGCTGGGCGTGGCGCTGGCGGCGGTCGAGATGCGGGTACCGGCGCTGGCGCGCGCCGTTCCGATTGCCGTCGGTGCGGTCGTCCTGCTCGCCGGCGCGCTCCAGTTCACCGCCTGGAAGGCGAATCAACTTGCCTGCTGCCGCGAGGCGCCGGGACCGGGCCGCACGCTGCCAGCGGATCCGGGCTCAGCCTTGCGGCGCGGGCTGCGTCTGGGCCTGCGCTGCAGTTACTGCTGCGCCGGCCCGACGTCGATCCTCCTCGTCATCGGGATCATGGACCTGCGTGCAATGGCTGTCGTGACGGCAGCCGTCACGCTCGAACGTCTCGCGCCGGCCGGTGAAGTGGCCGCGCGAGGCATCGGAGCCGCTATCGTCGGAGTGGGCTTGTTCCTGATCGCCCGAGCGACCGCGCTCGCATGACCCGGGCCATGGGCTGGTCGGAGGCTTCTCGGCGGCTCCAAGCGAGGCCGGAAGCCTCCTATCCGCGCCGACTGCGTCCTTGCCCTCGCGCTGACGGGCCTCTAGCGAGGAGGATGTTCGTCTCGAGCTTCAAGGTTGCGCTTTGGCCCGGAAGAAGGACCACGCCTCCTCGGCGCTTTCCAGATCCCGGTTCTGCAAGCCGACGAGCCGGCCGTACAGCATCCCATAGTGGAACCGCAGGCTTGGCTCGACGTGGCCGCCGTGTTCGATCGTGAGCATCTCGACCTGAGGTCCGGCGTCCGGACCGTAAGTGGTCTTCGACGCGCGGGTGACGTCGCTGCCTCGATGCGGGAAAGCCATGGGGGCACCCGCTAGAGCTTCGAGTCCGTCGACATGCAGCCAGTAATCGCGCGTTGCTTGCGCGCTCATCACCCGTCCACGGCCTTTCCGGCGCGAGAGGCCGACCTCGCCGCCCTTGTACGGAACCAGCGGATCTTCGGTTCCGGCGATCAGCAGGATCGAGACCGGGCGCGATGCCGTCCGGCACACCGATCCTTCCGCCATCAGGCCGGCCACGGCCGCGACCGCTGCGGGCGCCGGTTTCATTTCGAGCGCGAGGCGCAGGCTCATCATGGCCCCGTTGGACATGCCCATGGCATAGATCCGGTGTGGATCCGCGCGACCTGACCCGACCAGGCTCTGCACCACGGTGCTCGCGAACGCAACGTCGTCCGTGTGCGGATTGTCGACCGCGTCCGCGCGGCAGTCGTTCCAGCCGGTATGGCCGTCGGGACCCTTCAACCCCTGCAGGGCAACCAGCAGGACCTTTTCCCGGTCGGCGATGTCGATCCAGGCGGACAGTGGCGACGGTGCCGTGCCGCTGCCAAGCGCGTTGGCCGCGGTACCCAGGTGACCATGAAGCAGCACCACGACAGGGTGCGGCGCGGTTCCCGGGTCCTGCGGCGTGACCAGAACGTATTCGCGCTTCACCCCTTCCACGGTCACGCTCAGGGACTGCCTTGTCGCGGGCAATGCACAGGCATGCCACAAAGAGGCGAGCGCGCACAGGACCCGCATGGAAGAGCCGAAGCGCCAGAAAGCCGCCTGCCCCATCGAAAGCCCGCTTGGTGGTTATCGAGCGGGGGCGAGCGCGGACGGCGCCGGCTCGGCGCCAGGCGCCAGCGCCTCGTTCAGGATCTTCGCGAGCCGAACCCCCGCCTTCAGAAGCTGCCGCTCGATGATCGGCGCGGCTTTCGAGAAGTAGTCTTCCCCGATCTCGACCGTGCCGATGATCTTCTGGCCACAGGCGAAGGGAACGGGCAGCGGCGCATAGACGAAGGGTTTCGCCATCTCGTTGCTTTCCGCGACCCAGTCCTGGATGCTTCCCTGTTCCCACGAAGCCCGATCGGCGTCGCTGATCGCGCCGGTGACGATCGGATATTCGCCTCCCCGGTTGGCGATCAGCCGGCGGACCATGTGGACGTCCCAGATCGTGTGCAGCCTCAGCGTTCCGGGAAACGGAGTGTTCGTGCGATCGCCGAAAAAGGAGACCTCGACGGCGTTGCCGCCCTGATCGTCGTTGTCGGCAGCGTGCAAGGGCTGGTGAATGTCGCCCATCAGGTGCACGACCCATTTGAGTGCCTCGTTGCGCGCTGCGGCCGGCGCTGCACGATCGGCGAGCGTGGAGATCTCGCTTGCCAGCCGGGACGACGCGCAGTTCCGGTCCGGGCAGTCGTTCGCGGGGCTCGAGGAAGGACAGACGGGACGATTGTCGAAGTGCCAGGCGCCGAGCTTCGCGCCCCATGGATAGGCCTTGATCTCGTCCGGCCACGAGGCGATCTCGCCGAGCGATCTGCGGTGCGACGGCAGCCCCGAGGCCAGGGTGTCCTCGCGAAGCAGCGCATCGATCTCTCGAAACGCGGCCGGGTTGATGAACCGGGCGGCGACTTCCGCCACGATCCGATGCCCCTCTTCGCCCCAGCTCCAGGCGGGGCCCGGCATCGCCGACAGCAGGGCCACGAACAGCACCCCGAGCGGCTGGCATGCCGATCGACGGAGACCGATCTCAGCCCCTTCGCCCATGGCCGCCTCGTTTCGCTCCCGCGCAGTGGACTTCCCGATTTTCACACGACCCTGGCCATTCCTGCCAAACTGCTGGCCCGGCAGATGCCTGTCGGTCGCTGGAAGCCGACCGACTCCGAGCCGTCAACCCTCGATCCGGGGTATGCAGATGAGCGAAGCCTCCGAGACGCCAGCGCAAACCTCCACGCCCTCGCCTGCCGGCAAGGGTAAGGACACGAACGAGCGCATGCGCGAGCTGGTCGAGCGGCGCCTCGCCCAGTCCCCGGTGCGCAGCGAGGGGTCGCTTCGCCGTCCCGGATCGGCTGACTTGCGCTACGAGGCGATCGCCGAATACGTGCCGGTGCTGGCCGGCGGATTCGACCCCCACCCGGAGGAGCCGCAGGCCGCGATCTTCACGATCGCCTATTTCGGCAGGCAGGACGGCCCGGACGGCGCCGCCGTCGCGCGTCCGGTCTGCTTCGCCTTCAACGGCGGGCCGGGATCGTCGTCGGTATGGCTGCACCTCGGCGCGCTCGGTCCCAAGCGCGTGGCGATCCACGACGACGGCACGATGCCCCCGCCTCCGTATGCGGTGACCGACAATCCCTTGTCGTGGCTCTCGTTCTTCGACCTGGTGTTCGTCGACCCGCCGCATACCGGCTTCTCGACCAGCGCGAGCGAGGACCTGCGCAAGAAGATGCTGAGCGTCGACGGCGACGTCGAAGCGCTGGCCGAGGTCATCCATGCGTGGCTCGCGCGGCACCAGCGCTTCGGCGTCCCCGTCTACCTGGCCGGGGAAAGCTACGGAACGACGCGAGGTGCCGCGCTCGCCGACAAGCTGCTCGACCACGGGATCGCGCTTTCCGGATTGATCCTCGTGTCCTGCGCGATGGACCTGCAGACCCTGGAGTTCGCGCCCGGCAACGACCTGCCGTTCGCGCTGTTCCTGCCCGGCTTCGCCAGCACCGCGCAGTATCACGGCAGGCTCGGGGGCGCCCTCGGCGCCTCGCCGGCAGCGGCGCGCGAGGCGGCGCAGGCTTTCGTCGCCGACGAGTTCCTGGTGGCGCTGCACCGCGGGGCGACACTCACCCACGACGCGCGCCGGCGGGTGGCCACGCGGGTGGCCGAGCTGAGCGGCCTGCCGGTTTCACTGGTCGAGCAGAAGAACCTGCGGGTCGGCGACCAGACGTTCTTCACCCACCTGCTGCGCGACGTGGGTCTGCTGGTGGGGCGGCTGGAGTCGCGCGTCACCGGGCCGCTCGGCGCGAGCCGCAGCCACGACTGGGAATTCGACCCGGGCATCGAGGCGCTCGTGCCCCCGTACACGATGGCCGCACAGGCGTATTTCGCGCAGGCTCTCGGGATTCGGGCCGATCAGCGCTACCAGGTGCTTTCGCTCGAGGTCAACAAGAAGTGGAACTGGAACCGCGGGGAAAGGCTCGGCAACGGCTATGCATGCACCAGCCCCGATCTCGCGCGCGCGCTGCGCCGCAACCCCCAC
Source organism: uncultured Burkholderiaceae bacterium (assembly GCA_964512305.1). Taxonomy (GTDB): domain Bacteria; phylum Pseudomonadota; class Gammaproteobacteria; order Burkholderiales; family Burkholderiaceae_F; genus CAZEIW01. The sequence continues at coordinate 101,530 of CAZEIW010000043.1, forward strand.
CTGCGCGTGTTCGTGGCGAGCGGGTACTACGACCTGGGCACCCCGTTCAGCGCCACCGATTACTCGCTGTCGCAGCTCGACGTCCCGCCCGCGGTCGCGCAGCGGATCACCCATCGGTACTTCGACGCCGGCCACATGATGTACACGCGCGCCGGTGACCTGTCGAAGCTCTACGCGGATCTGCAGGGCTGGCTCGACCGGCCGGCCTGACCCGGCCCCTTGCGGCGAACCCGTTCGCGCCCGCCGGCAGGGGTGCGCCATGCCCGAGCTGCCTGATCTCACCGTCTACCTCGAGGCGCTGGATCGCCGCATCGTCGGCCAGCGCCTCGAGCGCGTGTCGATCCTGTCGCCGTTTCTGCTGCGAACGGCCGTGCCTCCCATCCAGTCCGCCGAGGGTCGGCGCGTGAACGAGGTGCGGCGCGTCGGCAAGCGCATCGCCCTCGGACTCGAGGAGGACCTGTGGCTCGTGCTGCACCTGATGATCGCGGGGCGCCTGCACTGGTTCGGGCAGGGCACGCCGCTGTCCAGGCGGCCGGCGCTGGCACGCCTTGAATTCGCCAGCGGCACGCTGACCCTCACCGAAGCCGGCACCAAGCGGCGCGCCTCGTTGCACCTGGTCCAGGGCGAGCAAGGGCTGCGGATGCAGGACCCGGGAGGCATCGAGATCCTGCAGTCGAGCCTCGGGCAGTTCGCCGAGCGCTTGCGCAGCGAAAACCATACCCTGAAGCGCGCCCTGACCGATCCGACGCTCTTCAGCGGCATCGGCAACGCGTACTCGGACGAGATCCTGCACGCCGCCCGGCTGTCGCCGGTGATGCTGACGAGCCGGATCGACGACGAGGCGGTCGCACGCCTATACGCTGCCACGCGGGAACAGATGCAGCTCTGGACCGACCGGCTGCGCGCGGGTGCCGGCGGCGGTTTCCCGGAAAAGGTGACCGCGTTTCGCGACGGGATGGCCGTGCACGGCCGCTTCGGCCAGCCCTGCCCGGTGTGCGGCACGCCCGTGCAGCGCATCCGCTACGCCGACAACGAGACGAACTACTGCGCGCGCTGCCAGACCGGCGGCCGCCTGCTGGCGGATCGGGCCCTGTCGCGCCTGTTGAAGCAGGATTGGCCGAAGACGGTCGACGCCTTCGATCGCGAAGCGTAGAGGACCGCGCCCTCACCCTCACCCCCGGCCCCTCTCCCGCAAGCGGGAGAGGGGAGTTGGGTGTGCCGATACTTGACAGCTAATTAGCCGGCGGTGGCGCCGATGCTCGATGCTTCCTCGGTGACGGATATCCCGATCAGGGCGAAGCCTCCGGCGGGAGTGATGCGGTACCGCGTCTCGACGGTCCTCGTCACATTGTTGTAGACGTCGACCGACCGGTCGGTCTGCTGGAATATCGCCGCGCCCGCCGTCGTGTCGGCCAGGATGCGATAGGTCGAAACGATCGTTCCCAGATACGCCGACTTCGTGCCGTCGCTGTAACGGCTCATCGTGCCAAGGGTTCCCGCGTCGCCCACGGCAACGGATGCGGGGAAGGCGTAGGGCGCGTCTGCCACGTCGTACTCCCCGCCGCCCGTCATGCCCAGCGTCCGGTGCAGGTCGTCCGTGTACGTGTCGCTGCCCCTCGAATAGGAATAGGCCACCCAGGCCGCGCTGTCGATCAGGATCGCGTTCAGCAGCACGGATTGCCGAAGCGCCGGCCCGCCTTCGAACGAGGTCGCAACGGCCGAGGCTTCTCCGAACGACCCCGTGCCGCTCACTGGAACGCCCTTGATCGAGCCCGACGCGTTCAGACCAGACGAAAGTCCGCTCGCGGAAACCGCCGCACGCGATGCGGCCAACGGGAACTTCGTCGCCAACGCGGCGGCCGGCGTCGGTGACTGCGAAGGGGTATCCGGCGCGCCGCCATTGCCGCCGCAGCCCAGCAGCAGCAACGCGGCGAAGCCGGCAAGCGCCGGCCGGACCTTGCGACTGGCAGTTCCCATGTCCATCTCCTTCCGGCCACCCGAAAGTTCAGTTGTGCCTGGCCGACCAAAACCCTTTCGCACGCATAGTTGAACGCTGCTCCCGGTTTCTGGATTCACTGCGGATGATGCTCCACTCGCCGCGTCCGCGCCGCCCCAGGTGCGGCTGTGCCGGCGGCAGTTGCGCGGCTATGCTCGGCATTCGCGCCGCCGCGTGTTGCGCGACGCGCGAACGGCCGCTCATGCCGCGGTGATCGAACGGCGGATGCCGGAGAAGAGGGAGCCGAAGGAAGTCAACAACCGGGAGATTTCGATGGGGACGATCAGAACGACGGCGCTTGCAGGCTTGGTCGCACTGGCCTGCGCCGGCCCAGCGGGAGCGTGGGACCGCGGTGAAGTCGAGACCTTCGCAGTCATGCCGGACGTCGCGCCGGGCGTGCCGTCCACCATCGAGGGCCTGACGGTCGGGCCGGACGGCAATGTTTATTCGCCGAGCTTCGGGTTCAACAACCAGGGTGCGGTCGGCGGCAACGGTGTGCTGTTCGTCTTCGATCCCGACGGCCACCTCGTGCGGGCGGTGACGATCAAGAACTCGAGCCCGCATCTGCTGGGCCTGGCGTTCAATCCGGTCACCGGGGTGCTGCTCGTCTGCGACTTCGGCGCCGGCAAGCTGCTCCAGGTCGACCCCGTCACCGGAGCGTCCTCGGTCTTCATGGTTGCTCCCGGGACCAGCCCCGGGCTCAATGCGCTGACCTTCGATGCGGCGGGCAACGTCTATGTCAGCGACTCGTTCCAGGGCGTGATCTGGAAGACCGGCCCGAACGGCACCGGCACCAGCGGGACGCCGGACGCGTGGGTGACGTCGTCATCGCTGCTCGGACCCGGCACCGGGCTGACGCCGCCGTTCGGCGCCAACGGCGTCGAGTTCAACCACGCCGGCACCGTGATGTACGTCGCGAACACTGCGGCCCATCAGATCATCCAGATCCACGTCAATCCGGACGGCAGCGCCGGCACCCCGTCGCTGTTCACGACCGGCATCAACGCGCCCGACGGCATCGCGATCGACGCCGACGACAACCTCTGGGTAGCCGCGAACCAGGAGGACGAGATGGTCGTCGTCGATTCCAACGGCAAGGTGATCGCGAAGCGCGGCGACTTCAACGGCATTTCCGGCAACGGCACGGTCAAGGGCTTGCTGTTCCCGGCCAGCCCCGCGTTCAGCCACGACGGCCGGCACCTGCTGGTGACGAACCTCGCGCTGTACCTGCCTTATGCGGGTGCGTCGGCGGCCGTCGATTCGGCCTGGACGCTGCAGGTCAGGCACTACTCGATCTCGAGCCTGCCGGCCGACCTGCCCGGCCGGCGCTGAAGTGAAACGGGAGGTCGCCCCGTCGTCGGGGCCAGGGAGCGATGACTTGAGCGCGAGTGCCGTGGTGGTTCGCCGGCTCATGTCGGTGAGCGAATCGCAGCTGCAGGAGCTGGCGCAGGTACTGATCGACTGCGTCGAAGGGGGCGCGTCGGTGAGCTTCATGCACCCGTTGTCGCAGGCGAAGGCACTCGCGTTCTGGCGCCGCGTCGCCGAGGGCGTCGCCGGCGGGCAGCGCGCGCTCGTGATCGCGGAGCAGGAAGGGCGGGTCGTGGGCACCGTGCAGTTGCACCTGGATCAGCCGGAGAACCAGCCGCACCGCGCGGACCTGGCGAAGATGCTGGTTCACCGCCGCGTCCGACGCCAGGGCGTCGGTGCCGCGCTGCTGCGCATGGCCGAAGAAGTCGCGCGCGACTGCGGAAAGACGCTCCTGGTGCTCGACACCGCCAGCAGCGACGCCGAGCGCCTGTACGCCCGCCAGGGTTGGCAGTCGTGCGGCTATGTGCCCGAATACGCGCTGCTTCCGCAGGGCGGGCTTTGCGGCACCCGCTTCTACTACCGGCAGCTCGCAGGCCCGGCGTTTCAGGGGTCTGCCCCGGCATCGCCGGCCTGATCGAGACGCTCCAGCTCATGCTGAAGGCGGTTCGCGGCCCATCTATTCAATACGGCGACGCCGATGAACGTCGCCGCGATGACGACCCCGAGCCAAAGAGCATGCGCGGGGCCGCCGCGAACCTCGGTTGCGACTCCCCAGAGGAAGATCGCCATGCCCGGAACCAGCGGCAGCACGTACCAGGCCCACGCCGAGCGGAGCGCGTCGCGCTGGCGAACGAGTTCGGACCGAAGGAACCGGACGCAGGCGTCGCCTAGCCGGTCTGCCTGCAGACCACCGGCGCGCGCCCGCAGCTGAACCAGCACGAACACCACTCCGGCGACGAGCAGCCCGTTGCCGAGCCGAAGCAAGGCCCCCTCCGAGCGCCAGAAGAAGAACGCGAACGCCGCGATCGCGACCGCACCGGCCAGGACTTCCCGGCGATTGCGCCTGCCGACGGCACGCGCGAGACTATGGGCACGTCCGCGGACTGCCGATGCGTCCATCGGGATCCCCTTGATCGCCTGGTGCTGCCAGACGTCCTTCAATTCGCGCTCCGTCATGTTCGTCGCCCCCTTGCGTTGAGCCGGGCAGACAGCAGCGCCTTGATCCGGTGGATCTTCGTCGCGACGTTGCCGGGCGAGATCCCCGTCACCTCGGCGATGGCGGCCGCCTCGAGATCCTCGAGGTACAGCAGCATCACCTGCCGGTCGGTCGTGCGCAGCGAGTGCACGATCGCCAGGATCCGCTGCAGGTCGAGGCGCCGGTCCGTCGAGTCGCTTCCGGCACTCTCGTCGGCCAGCTCCGCGGCCTCTTCCAGGGCGACCGCGTTGCGCTCCGCGCTGCGCACGCTTCTGTGCACGTGTGTGGCGCACGCGTTGTGGGCGACCCGGTACACCCAGGTGCGCAGCGAGCACTGACCCTTGAAACCGGCAAGACTTTGCCACAGCGCAACATGCACCTCCTGCAGCAGATCCTGGCGCCGCGCGGCTTCCCTCTCATAGCCGGCAACGAACCGCGCGACGTCACGCCCGTGCTCGTCGATCGCCGCGCGATATCGCTGCTCCTGCGGCAACGAGAGGAATTGCGATAGCTCCATTCGAAAACCCGGTGGGACGAGTGCCATTGGGCGGTCGACAAGATAGTCTTTCGCCGCCGGGGTTTCTTACAGATGCCGGCCAAGTCACCGCCACGCGGCGGCCGGATACCCGGCCTGCCCGTCGCGCCGTGATAGCCTGTGCGGTCCGGCCCCCTTGATCAGAGGAATCCGAATGCCGCACCTGCGACCGGAGATCGACCCCGACGGCCTGCTCGAATACTCGGTCGTCTTCACCGACCGCGCGCTCAATCACATGTCGCGCCGGTTCCAGCAGGTGATGCGCGACATTTCCCAGATCCTCAAGGAAGCGTACCGCGGGCATTCGGCCGTCATCGTCCCGGGCGGCGGGACCTTCGGCATGGAGGCCGTGGCGCGCCAGTTCGGGACCGGCCGCAAGGCGCTGGTCGTCCGCAACGGGTGGTTCAGCTTCCGCTGGACGCAGATCCTCGAGGCGGGCCGCATCGCGTCGGCGCATTCCGTGCTGAAGGCCCGGCCCGTTGCCACGGGCCGCCAGTCCCCGTTCGCGCCGGCCCCGGTCGGGGAAGTGGTCGCCGCGATCCGGGAGCAGCGGCCCGACCTGGTCTTCGCGCCGCACGTCGAGACCGCGGCCGGAATCATCCTGCCCGACGGTTATCTTCGCGCCGTCGCTGAGGCCGTACACGAATCGGGCGGGCTCTTCGTCCTGGACTGCGTCGCTTCCGGCGCGCTGTGGGTCGACATGCAGGCGGTCGGCGTCGACATCCTGGTGAGCGCGCCGCAGAAAGGTTGGAGCGGGTCCCCCTGCTGCGCGTTCGTGATGCTCAACGAGCGCGCCCGCAAGCTCATCGACGCCACCGAGAGTTCCAGCTTCGCCGCCGATCTGAAGAAGTGGCTGCAGATCATGGAGGCTTACGAGGCCGGCGGTCACGCGTACCACGCGACGATGCCGACCGACGCGCTCACGCGCACCCGCGACATGATGGTCGAAACCCGGGCATGCGGTTTCGAGAAGCTGCGCTCGGCCCAGATCGAGCTGGGGCGGAAGGTCCGCGCCCTGCTCGCCGGCCGCGGCGTGCGCGGCACCGCGGCCGAGGGCTTCGAGGCGCCGACCGTGGTCGTCAGCTACACCGACGACGACGCGATCCACACGGGCAAGGCCTTCCTGGCCCAGGGCCTGCAGATCGCCGCGGGCGTCCCCTTGCGCTGCGACGAGCCCGCCGACTTCAAGACCTTCCGTATCGGCCTGTTCGGACTCGACAAGCTCATGAACGTCGATCGAACCGCCGCGAGTCTCGACGCGGCGCTGACGCGGATCGGCGGCACCTCGAAGTCCTGACAGTCCCCTCTCCCGCCATGCGGGAGAGTCTGCTGCCGCTGCGGCGGCCGCACACGGACCATGAACCGAGTGCCAGCAAGAATGACGCCCGTGAATGCCGCGGGGG